>JBKQTS010000048.1:0-24029 GCA_052143075.1 Syntrophobacteraceae bacterium
CTCCGGATGGGCAGCCCATGAAGGTTCACAAATGGAAAGGATATGGAAAGTTGATCGGTGGCCTTGTGAAGTCAATTATGAGGAGAGAAGTGTGAACTTTCGCGGATCTGAGCTGGCGACGCCACTATTCTTCTGGCTAAAACCAACAATTTACGCTTTGTTCAAAAACAATTGGGGCATGCCAGTTTGAACATGACGGCACTTTACGCCGATGTTTTGCCGGAATTGAACCAAAATTTGGCCAATTCGATTCTAGATTTATGAATGTACTTCATTCAGGTTGTCAAATGGCGCTTGCACGTATAGCCAGTAAGTATTCCCGTCGAAATCAAAAAGCGGCGGAGCAAACACGACCCCCAAAACAGCGAGCAGGCCAAAAAGAATGACGCCAAGCTCGCCGGCGAGCCTGGCGGGCGGCTGCACGGCAGGCGGCGCCTGTTCGGCATTATCTGGACGGTTCATTTTCGGAATCCTGTTCGTCTTTGGATTCGGAAGCCTCTTCAGGGGTTGTTTGTTCGGGACCCTTGCGCTCGCCTATGGCCGGCAGAACCGGGGGATTGTTCAATACCAGGATTAGGGCAAGCTCTGAATTTTCGACAACATGCCAGCCTTCTTCAGTTAACGCCGTCACGGCGTCTCTTTGTAGTGGCAAGTCTTCTGGTTTTATAGCACCATTTTCAGTCGGGTGAAATGCAATAATTACGGACTTGTTACCGGCCAATTTATGAACGTAATCCAGGACATCCTTAATAGATTGGTCCTTCATCTCATGCCTCGGATGCAGCGCATCAGCATCATGAACGATCCTGTATAAGTATGCATAGTTTGAAACGATCAAAGGATCGCCGTCATTGGC
The DNA here is from genome assembly GCA_052143075.1 of Syntrophobacteraceae bacterium. Classification (GTDB taxonomy): domain Bacteria; phylum Desulfobacterota; class Syntrophobacteria; order Syntrophobacterales; family Syntrophobacteraceae; genus SbD1. The sequence goes on from JBKQTS010000048.1 coordinate 857, forward strand.
ATACGTGGAAAACCGGTCATAGTCTAAATCTGCAATATAATCATAAACGGCTGCTTCTACAGAATTGCAAGTCCAACTTGGCGCGATCGTTATAATGCGTGAAATTCCCCATAGTATTGTGACTGCAAAACATAGTATAATAGATGCCTTTCTGCCGCTAAATACATTGCGAATGGTGATGCCTATCAACAGTAGTATAAATGGAGTATATTGTAGAGTGAATCTAGAGAACTCGTCGCCACCAAACATGATAGCAGCGTAAACGATTACGATTGCACTACCGATAAGTGTATAACCGATAGAAAACGTCAATGCTTTTCTTTGCTCGTTCGACACTCTGGGCCAATACCGTAGCAGGAGTACTGCAATCGATACAGTTAGAATCACGAGCGCCATTAATCCAAATCGAGCGCCGAAATCTGGCGATCCGACGATATCTGATACTTGTGCGTTAACAAAGCCACGAAAGCTATCCCAACCACTTAGGGGACTTGGTGTAGCATCATATGGGTGTATGGACCCAAAGAGGATTAGGTTTCTGACACACCATGGAAGTACGACTATTGATGAACCTAGGGCCCATCCCAAACAGGTTCTTAAAGTTTTGATTCTCTCTTCCCTTGAATGACTGACAATTAGCCAAAAAGCCAAAATAATCGGGATGGAGATGATAAATGCAATGTTTTGGTGCCTGATGAGATAAGCATACCCTGAGAGCAGGCCTCCAACAAAAGCCAGAGAGAGAGCCTCAAGTTTCTTGCAGGACGACCAGGCAGTAAGAATGAGACCGGATGAAACGACTACAACCATAACCGAAAGAACGTCTGACAAGGCAAATTGACCAAAGTTGATCACCCCGGGGGACAACCCTCCAAGAAGACCGAGATAAGCAGCATAATAGTCACCGATAATAGACCGGATTGCAAGGTATATGACTAAAGGTAGTATGACTAAGGCAACCCTGTTTACCCAGGGAGCTACCGTCTCAGTTGATGCGCCAGTGGCAAAGGCCCCAACGGCAATAGCGGCTGGATAACCGGGAGGAAACCAATGAGTCGGCTGTAGTGAACAATCCAGTTCATCGTCGACTTCAAAAGGGCGTGCTTGGGAGCCGTTGCCGGCTAATATAGAGCGAGCCTGCTCTATGTATTCTGCACTATCGGTCCCAAATGGTTCAGGAGCCAGCCGGATAGAGACCAGCAAAGCGAGTATTCCTACAGCTAGGGCGGCTGTTATTAGTGTGTATTTCATGATCGCCTTTCAAGCAACATCGTGATTATCCCAGGTTGAACCGGAATAATGCATCAATTTGTGCGCAATGCATCCGAACCCAATTTCAGGGTCGGATTCTGCCCGAAAAAACTGCTGCAACAACCCTAAAACCAGCAAAACCTTACAATTTCGCAATCGAAGATGCAAGTAATAGGTCAATGATAATGGTTTTTGCAATTTCAGGACACACCTCCTTCCCCGCAGTTGATGGTCTCGTATCCCTACCCCACGTAATGGCCGGGTACTCAGGGAAAAGTTATGCGATATCATCGAACAAAGGAAAAAGAAGACACAACGTGGATAAACAGCTTGGTATGGCAGACGACCCTGACCCTACATAACTTGCCAGAGTCAGAACCTGCAGCCTGCCTTGATTCACTGAATCTCTTTGGGGATTATTTCATCCACGGCGGCATTCTCCCGAGCTATGCCGCTTCGCATGGATGCATCCGGATGATCTATGAAAATGCCGTTTTCGTGTACAATTGGGCCAAAATCGGAACGCCAGGCGAAATAATCAACCGAACAGCCTCAAAGCAAAAAGACGTAGTTCCGGATGAGGAAGGACCAGATATTAAAACACTATACTAACTTAAGCAGGCCGGGTGTAACTACAAATTGCCACCAAGAACCTCTTAATCAGGAGAATCGAGAAATTTTAAACACACTTTGCCAATCCTTAAATCCTAAGTGGGCGTGAGAGCACAGCATAACGGAAATGATCCGGACGTGTTAAACTTTTAAGCGCTGCAAATTTCAACGACGAGCTGTACGAACCTTCTGACGGGTTATTCGAATTGGAGAAGTAATATTGAGGCTAGTCAGCCCCTAATGCTATTAGTCCCTGTTTTAGAACCGTTGTGTGACCATGATTTTGCCATTTCGGGAGATTCCAAAAAAAGAGCGCTGAATCGTCCAGACTCTGGTATATTTCGTTCAAGAGTGCGGAGAAGACTGATGAATAGTCGCATTTAAAGACATTATGGGTGGATTCAGGGATCGAAGCCCTAAACCACTGAACTGAGAGGTGGAAATAGCCATGACAATGAGGCGGACGCTAATAATTTTGTTACTCTTTCTCTTTTCAACCGGAGCCTTTGTGTTTGCCGCCGACCTTGCCCCGAAAGATGAAAGTTTCGGCCGTTTTTTCGGCGATTTTCAAAAGGCAGTCGGCTCCGGGGATAAAGAAAAAGTGGCAAGTATGATCAATTTTGCAAGCTTCACCTGGGACGAGAATGAACATCTTCAGCAGGTCAAGACTAAAGAAGCCTTTCTGAAAAACTATGACGAAATGTTCACCGCGAAAATCAAGAGATACATCGCAGCCTGGAAGCCTACCAAGGTCGATGAGAACAGCTACTTCATCAACTGGTATACGAAAGATAGCGAATATTCACTTGATTTTACCCGCAAACAGGGCGAGAGTTTTAGATTCGTCGGTTTGACCATAGGGACGCGTTAGAGGTTACCCATTCACAATACAGCAGAGACAGTCAGGCCGTATCTGTCCGCATGGCGGTTTGATTTACACGTCCTTCCCAAAAAATATGGCTGAGCTCATGCTTCGCCCTGGTCGCGAGTTGCTGCACATGATAGGTAATGTCAGGATTCTGGCGGATCTAGCGAAAACAATCTTGCCTTTATTACGTGCAGCTTGCCAATTATGAAAGAATCCAGTTTGCGCGATTCGGTAAACAAATGATTCGGAAACGGCAAAGATTTTGGCGCCCAATTTCTCAAGGGCGAGGAGAGATGTAGCAACTGCTTCGTGAAGCAGGAGTGTGATTTCAGAATTTATCGAGAAAATGCGGCTGGGAGATTTGATCCTTCGAGCTATAGAGTGGCCCTGCCGTTTAGAAGTTTATTCTCAGCTTAAATTGGCCAGGAGGCTCGGATAGTCGTGCCTTCACCTGGAGTGGACTCGATTGAGAAGCTCCCACCGGTCAATTCGGCCCTTTCTCTCATGCTGGTAAGACCAAGACTTGTAACGGTACCGGTCTGCATGATTATGTCCAAATCCATGCCTACACCATCATCGGAAACGACCAACTCGATCCCATTCCGATCCTTTGACAGAGATATGTCAACCCACTCCGCTTTACTGTGCTTGGCAATATTGTTCAGTGCCTCCTGGGCGATTCTAAAGATGTTTACCCTCAGGTTTTCAGGGATTTCCTCTTCTGCAATTCCAACCTCGACCTCAATGTGGCGTTCGGGGTAAAGTTTCATGCATTCATGACGCAGCCACTCAAGTGTTGCCAAAAGCCCCGCGCTGTCCAGCATCGAGGGCCGCAAACCCATGTAGATGCTTCTGGTTTCCTCAATTGAGTGCTGGAGGATCGGAACAAATTGATCCAGGTGGTTCAAGGCAGCATTGCCATCACCTGAATCCCTGAGCTTCAAGGCCATCTCTACCCAAAACTTAACAGCAGCAAGCGTCTGTCCTATGCTGTCGTGGAGTTCCGAAGCAAGCCTTTTCCTCTCTTCTTCCTGAACCGCTATCAATTTCGACGGAACTTGCCGAAGCTCATTATTGGCCTTCTCCAGTGCGACTGTACGCTCCTTTACCCTCAACTCCAGTTCGTCGCGTGACTTGCGAAGCTCTTCCTCCAGATACTTTCGTTCCGTAATGTCCTCGTAAGTCCCCAGCACACCTATCATGTGGCCGTCTTGGCCATACATGGGCACCTTGTTGGTAATAAGCCAGGCCCGAGAGCCGTCTGGCCTGATTTGCGGTTCTTCATAGTTGATCTTGGGCCTGCTACTCTCCATTACCTCACGATCATCGGCACTATAGAGGTCTGCAATGCCTGCAGAGGCGGTCTCGTAAGAGGTCTTGCCCACAAGCTCACCTGGGTCCTCATAGCCACAATCCAGGGCGAAAGGTTTGTTGCAGCCAACGAAGATCGAGTTCCGATCCTTCCAAAACACCCTCTGTGGGATGTTGTCCAAGACTGTCCGGAGCATCTGACGCGAGTTGAACAGCTCGTCCTGCGCCCGCTTGCGCTCGGTGACGTCACGGGTAATGATAATCATACTCGTGGAAGTGCCGTCGGGAGAACGAATGACCGCGGCACTGACCTCTCCGATAAAGCGGGTCCCATCCTTCCTGATCAGTGTGTATTCAGAATCTGTGAGTGTTCCTTCTGTAAAGAGCTGCTTTATATTCGTAGCCGTCTTGTTCTGGTCTTCGGGGGCAACCCGAGATAGTATACTGCGTCCAAGGATCTCGTCATCAGGCGAATCTCCGAACATCTGCATGGCCTTAGGTGAACTGAAGATGAGCAAGCCATTCAGGTCCGCCATCGAGATGGCGTCGGGGGACAAGTTGACAAGCGTGCGATACAACTCCTCGCTCTTCCGCAGTTCCTGCTCAATACGCTTACGCTCGGTGATGTCATCTCCAAGGCCCAAGATATACTGCTCCCCGGCCACCTCTACCAACTCCGCCGAGACGAGCACATCCTTGATCTCACCGGATTTCACGCGGAACTGGGTTTCAAAGTCCCTTATCCAGCCTTGCTCTTGCAGGATCTCTACAATCTTAGTCTGGTCGTCAGGATTGGCCCACATTCCCAGCTTCAATCGGCTTTGGCCAATGACCTCCTCGCGTGAGTAGCCGTAAAAGTCCAGGTATGCATCATTGGCGTCGGCAATTTGGCCGTCGCTCAAGCGAGTGATACTGGTGGCGATAGGAGTTGATCGAAAGAATCTTTTGAAGCGTTCCTCGCTCTCACGCAGTTCCTCTTCCATACGCTTGCGCTCCGCATGGCCCTTCTCGAATTCAGCAACCCGTTCACGCAACTCATGCAATTCGATTATGAGTTGCTCTTTGGATTTGTCTTCATCCTTCATTTCCGACTCCTCGGAAGAGCCATGTGCTCCTATTTGATTAGCCTTCAAAGAAAAAGGAGCAAAGGGAAGAATCTGCAGGCCGTTTTGGATCACCGAGTCAACAAGAACCCAGGTTTCACTTCGTGATTTCTATCTTACCACACGAGGTGAGACAAGCGGATTCTCATAACGAAAAATCGCAGATCCTTGCCAGAAGGTTGAACCTGCAACCAGCCTCGATTTCGTTAATGTATGATCTGAAAGTGGAAAATCCTCGGAGGATCGGCATTTTTCAACGACCAGGAGAGAGCTGCTGACTTTTTATGGACCTTCCGGACTATGGAGAATAGAAGCTGCCGGCTCGAGCTGGCGGAACACGATCAGCAGATCATTCAGCACGCCTTTCTATCCAAAGTAATGGTCTGTTTCCGAGGTATGAGTTCTGAGCGAGTCTAAAGTCGAATTCAGTATACCGCCAAGAATGATGAGGAGAGCTACAACATAGAACCAGACCATCAGCACGATTATACCTCCAAGGCTTCCAAAAATAGCCGAGTAATTTCCAATATGATTGATATAGTAAGAAAAGCACCACGAGACAATATGCCAGAGGACCGTGGCGAAGAGAGCTCCCGCCAGTACTCCTTTGATTCTTATCCGCTTATTGGGGGCAAAGTAGTAGATGCCTGCAAGCACCCCCATCATGATGCAGAAGCTGAGGACCCACCTGGCAATGTTCCAAAGCGTGAGGAATACCGACGATAACCCCATATATGAAAAGACGAAACGTCCAATTTTCTCTCCAAACACTGGAAGGAGAAGCGACACCACTATGGCGGGAATCATCATGAATGTCAGAGCGATTGCCACTGCCCTGGATCTAAGGAATGATCTGTCGTCTGTCACCTCGTAGGACTTGTCGAGAACGTTTATTATGGAATTTAATGCACTCGACGCGGACCAGATTGCAGCAATGGCGCCAAAAGACAAAAGTCCGGTTTTCCTGCCAGCCAACACGCTGCGGACATTATCCGCAATAATGCTCGCGGTTTCGATAGGCACGAACCTTTTCACCAGATTTATCACATCGTCCGCCTTAATGGAGGTATAGCCGAGCAACGTGATCGAAAAGATAAGAAACGGGAAAAGGGACAAAAGGAAGAGATAGGCGAGCTGAGCGGCAAGTCCGGAGGGATTGATCTTTGCTAACCTTGCCAGATACTCGTCTTTGAATTTGATCAAGTCTCTTTGATGCATTAATCCGCTCCACTCCTGATTGATTCCATCTCCAAATCACAGGCAGGTGGTTCAAAAAATTCATCGTCTAATTCCCATTTCTTCCACTCCGTTTTCCTGCGCATGCTTCTTCCAGCCGTGTCTGTTCCTCACCCTTCTAGTTTACAGCGGATTCTCCTGTAGATCATGGACCAGCCGTTGAAACTCTTTGGACTTTGCGAGAATCCGTCGTGCCGCATCCCGGAGCTTGTCCACCTCGTCGGGTTTCAGGACAAATGAGGTTGGGAGCTGTTTGAAGTAATGGCGTTCGGCTTCATCGTCCAGGGCGTCAAACCTCACCTGAACGAGGTAGAATTCAATATCGCCGCAGGAACCCGGTTCCGTGGAGATCTGTCCTGAACCACACCGCCCCCTGCGGATCTCGTCAGCCCAACGGGGCAAACTCTCACTCAGGAGCGCCACGGTCTCCATATTGTACCGTTGGATGGCTATGGAGGAGTATGAATCGAGCATTGCACCAAAGGGCGGGGCATTTGCGTAGCGATCCCATCTGTCGTTGATTTCAGTCTCGGCATTCACCACCACAAAAACGATTTTGTGCACGTTTGTATAGTTGGCGTATTTCAAGGTGGTCCAAGGGTCGCCCATCAGCGTGACGCGTTCGAGAACAGCCCTGAGGCCGAGATTGTCCGCGACCCCCCCGTCCACCAAGTGGATGTAGGGCTTCTTCTTGGAATCCAGAAAAGGCAAAATGTTGTTGGCAAGGTCAAACCGGCGCGATGTGACATCCCTGGGCGGTTGCATGGCCTCCGCGAGTGCCGGGGGCAACTTATAACCACACTCGCCGGCATGGTTCTCCAGGGTAATGGGGCTCAACAACATGGGCACTGCCGATGACGCTGCGCACGCTCGGGCCACTGGAAAGGTGGAGAGGTCCGAGCAGATCGCGTCGAACGCATCCTGAATAAAGGGGAAGCGGGTTCCTTGGACCATGTCCGTAGCGTTGATGACAATCATCGGCTCTTTCCTGGCGAGCAGATCACCAAAGGTCTTTCCTTCGAAGACATTCTTGTTGTAGTAGTCCGCCGCGAGGTCGCTGCGAGCATAGTAAGGGGAAGAAAACTTCGCCCAATTGACAGGGTTTAAGAGGGTACTGCGGAGGAGGTCGCCCTGAATGTCCTTCTTAAGGAACCGTGCCTCGAAGTCCTCGAAGATTCGGTCTCTGAAGAGTCCGTAGTAAGCTGCGGTGAAGCTCCCGCCGGAAACACCGGAGATCCAGTCCACCTCGTCCAGCAGCCGCCTTTGGCGTCCGCGGATGGAGACTGTCGTATCCCGGAGCGTTTCAAGGACACCGTAGGAAAAGGCGGCGGCCCGTGTCCCCCCACCGGAAAAAGTGAGCAGGAGCAGCAGATGGTTGTCTTGTTCAGGATTTATGAGGTTTCTGCCCCGATAACCCGCCTGAGGGTCAACCTGCTTCAAGGGTTGGTTGATGGGATAATGAGCGCAGCCGTACGCAGCGATGAGGAAGACTATTCCGCAGATCCAGGGCAGGCAATGAACGCGAACCCAAAGTGGAAAACACATAGACGCTTTCTGAGCCGCAGTCCAATCCATTCTAAACCTCCTCGTGTCGTTTTTGCAGGTCTTAGAACATCGGAAAAGCACCGCCAGCTTCAACCAGGCACAGTAGCCACCGAGGCGTTTACCCGTGTCTTGCTTCGGAAGTCACCTCACCCCAGCAACCAGATCACCATTGCAGACCGTCGTTGCGCGGGAAACCACTGGGCCGATGCCGGTTGTGAGACCCTCGAAACGGCCGAGCTTCGAAGAGTTGAAACCTATGGCGTCCAGCCTCGAAGGCGCTGAATTGTTTCTTCCTGGACTATCGCCAACCGCTCATTTCCTTATCTTCGTAATCTTCGAGCCCTGGAGCCCGAGTCCTGCCATAAGACCCTTCTGGTCGAAGATGAAGGCGTAGACATCGGGCTTGAGCGTCGTGCTCGTCAGCGTGCGGGCGATGCCCTCGTCCACCACCACGATGCTCGGGCCGACTCCTATCTCCCAGCCGCCGCTCCGATTGAGATAGTTGACTTGGGATGGCGTCATCAGGAAGAGTACATAGCCGAAGGTTTGCGCGCCGGCCTGCAGGCCGTATGATGCCGCAACTGAGTTGTAGTACCCCACCGTTTTGCCCTTCTTTCGCAGTGCCCCCTCGCCATACTGGGCGCCAACCAAAAAGCCTGCCTTGACCATGTTCGGAAAGACAAGGATAGCGACGGCCCTGTCCGCAAGCATCTTTGCTACAGGTTGTTGCTCGTAGATCTTCATCAACGCAGCGTCAACGTCGGCATCGATCCCGGCGGCAGATGCAGCGCGTGCGACTCCGTTCCCTTGTGTGAGTACCAGTACTGCGGCTAACACCAAAGCCGTCAGTATTGTTCGTTTCATTGTCGTTCTCATTTCACCTGCTTTTCTCATGGCTTGTGTTGCCTTTCCATTTCGAGTCGTTCCAATGAATCGGCTTCTGTTCATTCACTTCTTTTTCCAGTGCGCTGTGAGGAAGGCTCAACCGAGCATCAACAGATCACGGTCCACTTCTTCTGACTACTGATGCTCGGGAATTGCTGGTCGGTTGTGAGCGGCAAGGAACTACGCAACTCCAGCAAACTAAGAGTCTATCGGAATGTCGTCAATCAGGGGGTGCCCGATTCGGTGGATCCTTTTCCGTTGGTGGAATGGGTTCCGGAGATACTCGCCATAGCGAAAAAAGAAGCCGGAGCCAGATACCGCTACTTCAACCTTCTTTTCCACTGTACGTAACAGACCCCTGGAATCCCGATCAGCCAGTCCAATAGAAAGTTGCTGTGTCTTGCCACATGTCAAATTATGCTCAGGCCACGGTGCATAACGTCTATGATACCGATATGTTAATCTGGCAACCTCCTCCTCCATAACGCTACAGGGGAAAGACGTGTTGACTTTTTCTCCACGCAATCGAACTTATAGATAGGCCGGATGATAATTTCCGGCCGGCAACGCTGTCGTCAAAGGGGGTGCTTTCATGGAACTCAGACGGTTTGCCGCTTACGGTTTCCTGGGCGGGGTCGCGGGCGGGGCGTCCGTCGTGCTTTTCAGCCTCTTCCTTTTCCACTCGGGCATCAGCTCGCTATTCGGGGTGGGATCACCGCTCAATATCGGGCCGCCGGATATTTACAGACCGCTTTTCTGGGGCGGACTGTGGGGGATACCGTTCGGGATGATGATGAGTAAGTTGCGTGACGGGGTCTATGCCTACGGCTTCGTGTACTTCCTGGCGCCGGTGATGGGGCTGTTCCTGATATTCTCGCCGCTGCACGGCACGGGGTTTTTCGCACTTGGGAAGGGCGTGCTGTTCGCACTGTACCTGCTGCTTGTGAATATGCCTTACGGGATTGTGACCGCCGTCGTCGCCAAGTGGGTTTCGGCCGATTAGGCGCCACGATACCCGGCTGGGCAGGGCCCACCAGCACTGACGATGTGGAGAGGCTGGTCATAGAGAGGGCAGGAGGGACAAATACCTCGCCCCTTCCCCCCATCTCTCGTTCTTCGCGCCGGTCTTTATCTCTGAGTCCTCTGCGGTGAGAATTTTTTGTCCGCGCGCCTCTACTACGAAAGGTTTTTTGGTGGTGCTGCGCTCCGCTTAGCCCACCCCACGGTCCTTTTCATAGTTTAGGGTGTCCCAACGGGACATGAGAGACTGCGGTGAACGGGCGCCATCTGTCTACCATATGGGCCGGCGGCAGCTTTTCACGACCTGTTTCAACGCCCACAGGGAGTCTATGCCGGAATCCGCAAGTCTTCTCATCTGCAGTTGGAAGATCTGCGCCGCGCAAAAAGCGTCGGCCATTGCATCGTGCCTGTAGCACTCTTTTAAACCGTAGCCGCTCATGATGGCGTCGAGCGAAAGATCTCCGCCCTGCCCGCCGGATTCTTTACCGAGCCATTCTTCAATAAGGACTATGTCCAGGCACTCTTTTTTCAGCTTGGTCCCGATTCGCTTGAAATGCTCTCTCAGGAATTCATGGTCGTACTCGACGGAATGCCCGACGATGATACCGTCCAGGGCTTTTAGAATCGCGGGGGCAACTTCTGCAAAGGAAGGCGCGCCGGCAAGATCGTCTTTGCTTATGCCGTGAAATTTCATAGTTTCCAGCTTATATTTTTCCGGCTTGACAAGAGTGTAGTAGCTCTCATGCACGGCAATTCTTGACCCTAGCATGGGAATGCCGGCAAATGCTATGATCTCGTCCTGCTGCGGATTTAGCCCCGTAGTTTCCAAATCAACGGCACAGAACCTGCCATGTGCGAGCAACATTCGGGCAACCCCCAAAAACATTCACCACAGACGGGACATGGTCCGGACAAGAAGATCGCGTAGCGCGGCCAAGGCCGCAAATAAAAGTCTAAAAGCGATTCACCGCAGAGGACGCAGAGAGAACAAAGAGTTCCAAGAAAATCCTGACAAAATTTCAAGAAACTCGATGTTAGTTTCACAGAGAAAAGAATTTAGGAATTAATCCCTGAAATCCCTCAATTGCTGCCGCAAAAACCTTACAAAGCTTTCCTCTGCGCCCTCTGCGCCCTCTGCGGCGAATAGCTTTTCCCCTCCCCGCGGTGGACCGTTATGAATCAAAAAGGGCTGAACGAGTCGCTGCCCTTCACATTGTATTTTATAGTAAGGAGCTTTTGGAAAGAGGAAATAACTTTCAGGGATTCTTTCAAAATGAGAAGGTCCACTTTTGAGAGGTCTTCTGGCGTGACAATGTTGCCGGGTTCTCTCTCCGTCAACAGGGACCTCGAGTGAAGTCTGAGCCTGAGGTCCTGGAGAAAGCCGTAGGACTCGAGAAGATCGTGGCACATCTCTTTTCCGATTATCCGGCCCTCGAGCAGCGCCTCCAGCCGCTCCTTTGTATTGGTGATTTCCACCATGCCGTGATTTATTGCAAGGACCCTCACTCCGTTGACGATCGGGTAAATCCCGTTCCTCTTAACGTTGAAGCCTTTGCTGAGCCCGATAATTCCGAAGATCCCCAGAGGCGGTTCGATCTCTACGGCATCCGAAGCCAGCAGCCTCAATGCCTGGTCCGTCACGCTGCCCCTGATCGATTCGGCCAACTCGGCGAACATGGCCTCGTCTCCGCAGACCGGCCTCATATCCAGGAATACTGTAAGATACCTCACATGTTCCGGGACAGGGTCCCTGAACCAAAGCCTGAAGTAATCACGCCACGCCGGGAGGCTTTGATTCCACTTCGGATAAGACGCCATGTAATTACCAGTGCACTTTGGTATTCCAATTCGGCCAAGTCCATCGACAACTGCTTCGGCAAATTCGGACAATTGTTCTCCGCTGTGGATAAGAGCGTTGTCCTGATCGGTTGCAAGAATCTCTTCCTTTCGGCCCAGGCCGCCCATGTGGACCCATACGAATCTTTCGGCGGGCAGGCCCGCATCAATGAGGCTGATGACCTTGTTGATGATTGCATCGTGGATCGAAGAGATCACCACGGACAGACTGTAGAAGTTCGGACCATTCATGGCGAGCTTTGCCATAGACAGTCTTATCGTCCCGTACACGGCTTCGAGCTCTTCCATCGAGGTCGCCTTATTTATTCTCCTGAACTGGGAAATTATGGAAGAGGATGGTTCAAAATGAATCTGGACATCTTTTCTTGTAATTACCCCGAAGATCTTGCCTTCTTTGGTTATGGCGAGATGATTTATGTTAGATTCGATCATCCCCGTTAGAGCGTCGAATAGAGTTGCATTATGAGGCATGGTTTTTACAGGATACGACATGAACCGTGAAATCGGCCCCGACTGGCCGCCGGCTATGACGGCCCGTCTCAGGTCCTTATGCGTAAATATCCCTATCGGTTTCATGCCGCCGTCAACGACTACGATAGAGCTCACACAGTTGCGGTCCATAATGGAAACGGCTTGTTCGACAATCATATAGGGCCCGCAAACAACCGCGTCTTTGTATAATGCTTTGTCTATATGAGAGATGTAAGCCGTTTCATCGAGGACTTCCCCGCGAACGGCGATCTCTTTGAACGAGCGGAAACGCCTGGCGATAAAAGAAAGGAAAAAAGATGAGAACCGGTCGTTGCGGTCAAAGACCTCCTGGAATTTCTCCGCTGCGAACAGATAGCACACCGTGTCCTGGACTGCCCTGGCCTCAAAAGCATAGGGGCAGCCGCCGCCGGCGACGATTCCGAACACCTCGCCTCTCGATAGATAATCCACCGGCGCTTCGCCCTCGAACAGCCCCACCAACCCGGTGAACACCATGTAGACGTACTTGCAAGGCTCCCCTTTTTCATAAATGGTCCGTCCCTTTCTGAACTGGTCGACCTCGAGTCCGGACATAAGGATGCCCAGCTCTTCCTCGGAGAGAAACAAAAAGGGCCTGATTTTCTTTATGAATTCTTTGGGAGGAATCATGGTTAGTGAATGGCGGCTAGTGAATAGTGGTTAGTGAAGAGTGGTTAGTGAAGAGTGAAAAGTGAGCGGTGAAGGGTGAACTAATCACTATCCACCGTTCACCGATCACCGATCACCGTTTCTCACCCTTCACAATTCAGTATGCTATCCGGCGGCCATTTTTGACGCCGGTGCTGCCGCCGGCGTATCCTTGGCAAAGAGCTTGCCGATGAGTTCACTGGAAGGAGGTTTCGAAATGAGGCTACCTCCAAAGTAGAGGATACCACAGCCGCTGATAAGTATCCATTCCATCGTACCCATGCCGAGAAGGGGTGGATTTCTTGCAAGCACCGCCCATCCGCCCCACAGTGTGGCTACGGTGCCGTATATGACCGTAAGGATCGCGCCCAGCTTTGTAGCGCGTTTCCAATAGTAGGAGACCACGGTGACGAAGAAAAATATGGCGCCCAGGCCCATTGCGGCAAATCCCATGAAGATCGCGAGCAAGGCAGGCGGCCTCTCGAGGGTCCAGTAGAAAGGAAGAAACAGGAAAAGGGCGATCAACACGTAGCCGAGGTAGAGCATCGATTTGTCAGATGTCTGCGGCCGCCAGAGCTTTATGATATCCCTTGTGACATTGGCGCTCATGATGAAGACCATGGCGGACAGCGTACCCAGGGCGGCGCCAACCAGGCCCGTAAGGTATATGGAGATCAACGGGCTCCCGCCTATTGCCCAGGCGAGCATGGGAGCGGCCAGGTCGGCGCCCCACTGCTTGTTTGCAAGAAGATTGTCGCCGAAGATCATCCGGGCTACGAGGCCGTTGCTCGAACAATCGAGCATTACGGGGACCCCGGCTGTGAGCCAGACCACGAAACAAAGCAAAACGAACTCATTTCTCGACAGTTTCTTCATGCCCAGAAACCGGCTGACGTTATGAGGAAAGCCGACGGACATGGTAAAGAAGATGACCGGCGTTGCAAGTATGCCTACCATACTGGAAAAGAGCTGGGTCACGCCGATCTTTGGCAGGCTTGGGTTGATGAGGGCCATGTAGCTGGGTTTTTGAGCCATGAGGCTATCCGATATCGCTCCGAACCCACCGGCGTGGATCAACGCCCATACGCCGATTAGCAGGCCCACGAATGCCAAAAGGCCGCCTTTTACCGCGATGAACCATTGGGTCCCCGTATAGCCGCCAAGGACCAGGAAGAGCCATGCGATCGTAACGGAGATGAGAAGACACCAGAAAGGCGGGAGGCCGGTAACCGCGTACCAGACCGCACCGGCCGCTTTCAACTGCCCGACGGAGTAGATGAAGAGGAAGAAAAGCATGCTCGATGCAATGAGTGTCTGGAGGCCCTTTGATTCAAAGCGCCGTCCAATGGTTTCCGTGATTGTTGCTGCTCCGAGCCTGGACGCAAACTCTCTTGTCTTCGTCGCAGCGAGCCAGACAGTGGGAATTATGCCTACCAGGGTCCAGATGCCGGCAAACCACATGCCGGAAAACCCGACCTTGTAGACCACCGCCGTGCTTCCGCAGAAGGCCCAGCCTGAAATGTATGAGCCGGCCAGGGCGAGTCCCGTAACCCATGGGCCAATGTCTCTTTTGCCGACAAGGTATTCATCGAAGGATTTCCACTGCTTTTTGGCCATGAACCCTAAAAAGACTGCAATAGTCAGGAGACAGGCGACTCCTATAATGGAACCCAGGATCATGCCGGCTGAAGGCTCTGGAATGTTCAGAAATTTTGGGTTCATTTTGTCCACCTCCTCGCGATCAGCCACGTTCCGAGCACGGTCATGACGAAGGTGCCGACGAGCAACAGCCCCCATACAGCCCACGATATCGCAGGGTCAACAGTTACAGGCTCCATAAAATCTCCTTGAGCTTTTAGAGTTGAATGTTTCGAAAAGTTCATCACTTTCATTGGCCCACCCGCACAGAGCGAGGAGTTTGGCGAGATCGAGTGATGAGATGAGAGCAAGATCTATGGAGCTGAGGATGATGAATGATCGCGGGAGGCGCAAGAGTATTTTGAACGCACTCTCAATAAGGGCCGGCGCATCATCAAACGGACGGAAGGGTTGAGCAAGGTCCGGCAAAAAGCTGTTTGAAGGTCAGGAAAAACACTGGCGCCGCACTCACAGAAGCTAGATTACAGCTATCTCCATAGCCAAGAAAAAAACGATAGTCAATGAAAAAGCGCTTTCGCCGGGGTGACGTCTATGGGGTTTTTCGCCATGATCTTGGAATTCCGATCCTACGTCTGCGGCGGGAACTTTTACCTGTTCGGCCTTGAGAATGGTTTTATCACCACGAAGGACACCCTTCGGCAGCCTCAGGACAAGCTCAGAGCACGAAGGGATTGCCCTGACACACCCACTAAAGTTGACGGCCATGAGCTTTCGCCGGGGTAACCTAAGCGTTGGCCCCATTTCCGGGCTTGAGTCAGTTAACTCCGGCCAAGCCGGAGGCCTGGAAAACCGTGGGCCGCTCAAAGCGACTGGAGCGTTGGCAAGCTCATATTATCCACGAGCAGATGGGGCCGCATTACGTCACCCCGGCAGGTTTTAAGCCGGGGTCCAGTGCTTTGATTTCTATGTAATCCGGAAAAACACTTGGATTCCAGCTCAAAAGCGCCGCCGGAATGACGACATCAGACCCCGGGGCCTTTCATGAAGCTTTAAACGGTCCACAATGCGAACTTTCGTGCATTCCCGGAAATGTCAAACTCTGTGAGTCCGCTGGCAGAGCCGGAGGTTTACCGTGTTAATTGGTGTCCATCCGGAAACCCCGGATTAGACACTAGCAGTTTTCGATTCGGAGAGGAGGCATTTTTCGCCATGGCGCGTACAGTTTGGCGCCCCCGCCATTTCCGGATTGCCCAGCGCCACACCGAAAGGTGCAATGAAATCAAGGGTTTGCGCTGAGGCGTACATGGGTGCCGCCTCTGGTCGTGGACAGGTCAGGGATAGCGTCGAGATCCTGGTTCTGCCACCGCCGCAGGCAGTGGCGATCCTGGCTGGCGGTCCCACCGCCCAAGGGCGGAAAAGGGCCCTTTCCGGACGGAAACTAATTAGGTTCCGAACTTTTGACTCAGGACACCAAGGGGCTGACTTGAATGGAAGAAGCCGGTTAGGATCTCCGCCCCGGCTTCCAGTGCCCTTATTTTTCGGCCTCTGGTCCCTTGGTTGTGAAGGTCAGCAGGCTCCGAACGAAGAGGCACTCACATGATACTTATTGTCTATCTATAGTATAAGTATGATCGTCTTCCAGAGTTGAAAACTTAAGCAAAACTTCAGCCGATCAAGTTTGGGATACAGGAGAGAATGGCCAATCAGCCACAGAGCGCTGACAGGAAGTAGAGAATTTCGGAGGCCTATCCTTGAGTTGCGGACATCCGTGGTTTTTTCAGGTGGACTGCCCGGAACGGGCAGTATAAAGGATCACCTACGAGAACCATGCGCCAGGATACAAAAGGACTAGACAATGCAAAACATTCAACAAGTGTTTCCTTGCCCTCCAGGAGGAGCCCAAAAAAAACTTCCGGAACAGGAAAAGACTCCACGTAAGGTTCACCCACCGGACCGATAGTAGCTGCTATTCCTTTTTCCAGCATCATTTTGCACCAAACTGTGCTGCCCGGCTGCCTGAGAGTCTGGCATTCCAGGCTGGCTATATGATAACCGACGGAGCCCGGCGCCCATTTGAAGGCATCGATATACTTGCCAAGGCTGTACCATCCGCAGTAAAGCGCTGCGTCGCCGCATTCGCCCGGCTGGAACAAACTCTCTTTCTCGTCCAGGATGGTTTCCATAAGCTTGCTTGCTCTGACAATGGCAGCCGCCTTGTGCAGAGACGCATCGTAGAAGGCATACCCCTTTAGATCGTTTTTCCCTGGATCAGGCCACCTGGCATCAAAATAAGCTTTTCCCTTCAAACCCTTCTTTTCCGCCATGAAGCTATCGTCTATCACTCTCTTTACTATCTGGACCGTAGGGCCATCGAGTCTGGAGACAAGCAGGGCGCTTTCAGGCATGTTCTTAATTTTCTTACCTCGAAAGCCAATGAACAAGGGACTCGGAATCCAGCCGGAGAGCGGGTAATCGGTTTCTCGAACCAGTGCCAGCTCTGAATCCACAGCCGCCATCTGATCAGCCTTCGATAAGGATGAAATCGCCTTCTGGGTTTCATCATATTGCGATTTCAAATCATTAAGGAACTCCTCAAGCTTGCTTTCACCTGCTTTCAATTGAGACTCCAGTTTGTGTGCAAGCTCCTTCAACCTTTCAAGTTCCTTTACTTCTTCTTCGCGCGGTTGAGGTTCACCAACGGTAAGTGGAACGCCATGAATAGTAAGCAGGCAGCGAATATGCAAACCTTTTGCATCCAGTTTTTGCAGGTACGTGCGGACGGGAAGCGCTATGTGTCTGTCGTACTCCTCCCGGCTGCAACGTTCATCTTTAGTAGTGCTGAGCAGAATCAGGTTCTGCTCGGGGATCGCTCTTTTTTTCATATAATAGTGTGCAAGCTCGCTGCTCTGCGGGAAATTCCGATTGGCTATCACCAGAATCTCACCCGGGACCAATGCAGGGCAAGTTTTGGGCAGGATCAAAAGAAAAGCAACCAGCAGGATTAAAAAAGCTTTGGAAAAAAATATGCGAAGGATTCTAAATTCGGTAATAAACATTCTGCTTTAGTGCCCTTTATATGTAATGCTATCCATTCTTGAGCTTAAGAAGGAGCAAAGGCAAAGCCAGGGCCAGGGACCCCGCGTTGGCGATCACCAGGGCCGGATCGCCGATCATCAGCCCGTGAGCCAACCAAAGGGACATCCCGGCGCAGATGCAGACAAGCATGGCGAGCGACACATCCCTGGTGCTCCCGGTTCGAATCGATTCTCCTACGTTTATCCGGGGTTCCGGATGGACACTCATCAGGCCGAAAGCCGGCTGTGCAACGCCTCGTCCCATCCTTCCGTCAAGAACCGATAGAACCGGCTCTGGCTCAGGCGCAGACGATGGTATGCCTCCCGCAAGTTCAGCAGCATTGTAATCCGTCTAAGACGGCAATTCAACTCACCCTTTGTCATGTGTCGCCACTGCTTCTTTGCCGGACTAAAATATCCAGGTGCGCAGGATGTCAATCCTGCACGATGTCTTATTTTGGTAAAAAAGGAGGTAATGCCCATGAATGTAGACCAAAGAGCCTTAGATTCCAAACTTCGGGAGATGTACCCGGAGATCGTAAAGCACGATCTTTCAATGTCTTTGAGTTTCGACCGTGAGAAAGATGCATGGATCGTCAAGTTGGTTAAAGGAAAGCACGAATTGACAACTCACCTTGAGAGGAAAGATGCAGACGCCTGTTTCGAGGGGGTTCAGTGCATCTATCTGGGAGTTCAAATATCGCAATTTCTGGAGAACTTCGAATCCGGCGTGTAGGCTATCTTTGTTCGTGTTGCCTTGCCAGGTCACTCATCATAGAGCTGAGGATTCCTTCTGCCTTTTATGTTTTTAGACCCTTCGTGAGTCACGGACCTTGTGCAGGTGAAATGGAAAAAATCTCTGCGGTCCGGGCTTTTTTGCGGGCGCGAATTAAATTGAATAACAGGTGGGTAGATACATAGAAATAAACAGACCTGGAAAAGGAGATATTAGATGCCTGTTAAACCGATACCTGATGGTTACCACAGCGTGACTCCCCATCTGTCCGTCAAGGGGGCGGCGCGCTTGATCGACTTTTTGAAGAAGACGTTCGAAGCCATTGAGGTTTATAGATTTCCGGCGCCGGACGGCAGCGTTATGCATGCCGAACTGAAGATCGGCGATTCGGTTGTGATGTTGGGCGAGCCAATGGAAGGGTTTCCTCCCTCGCCTGCAACGTTCTATGTCTACGTGCAGGATGCCGACGCGACATACAAGGCAGCCCTGAACGCCGGCGGCCAATCGCTCGATGGACCGACCGATCAGTTCTGGGGCGACCGGGTGGCCACCATCAAAGACTTTGCCGGGAACAGGTGGATGATCGCCACCCACGTGGAGGACGTCGATTCGGACGAACTTACAAGGCGGGCGCAGCAGGCCAAGGCTGCCTGACGTCCTGAATATATATCAGCCTCGCATTTAATGCTGCCGGTGATATGACACGACCCCCCTCCCCGTTCAATGGGGAGGCGGGGTAATAACAATATTATCGACACTGGGCCTTTTCGTTGGGGCCCCGCTCCAAACAAGGACCAGGGGCAAAAGCAGGAGGACCCAGCACAGGGATCACATTCACTAAATTAAAGCGGAGCCCCAGCTTAGCGAGGCTTATGCCGGCCAGGCTTTCCTGATTCATTTAACTTCCTCCATCTGGACATCATCCGTTTCGCACGTGGGAGGATTGGCAGCCCACGCAATGCTTTTGCATTTCGGGCACTGGAACAAAATGATGGACATTTTCGGATCTCCCCCCGGGCCTGCCTGTTGGGAATAGCCAAAGCCTCCATACTCCATTTGCGGCGCTCCCCCCAGGACTATGTGATAGGCGCCGCCGAACCCTTTATACCGCATGGATAACCTATGCACTGTCTTTATGCTTAGGCAACCGGCCTTTTGACCGTGTAGTATTAATTCCACGCATTGGTCTGGGTCATATTCCTTGTAATACTTAGAGAGACTTGTTATGGCGGGAGCCACCGCTTTTTCGTGGTCCAAATGCAGGGCGGCAACTGTGCCGGTGGCGGGATACGTTGTTAGGACTTCATCCTTCAGATTCGTAAATGTAGGCATCTTTTAACTCCTGAACAAAGGCGACTTCCTTTAAACCAGCGCCATAAAAAGCGACCCCGCCAATAGAGCCGATACCAGTGGAATGACCTTTATTTTGATCTTCATCTGCCGTGGTTCACCTCGATAATATTTAAACTTGACTACCGACAGAGCCCCATGGGGCGTCCCGGAATCAAATTCCAAGCGAAAGAACTCGTGGAATGGCTTTATTCCAATCAACAGGTAAGAAAAATGCCGATCGCACGAATATTGACAGTTCGAGTACACACCACCTTCCTCCCAGTTGATGGTCTTGCCGCCCCCGTCAGCGTATTGGATGGCGCTCAGGCGAACGCTCCACGATGTGTGGAAGTGCTAGACCACGAAACGTGAGACCTGTGATTGCTTGGTACGGTTCTTATATCAAGAAAAGGTTTCACAAAGGTTTCATCTCAGCCGGACTTCAGGAAGGCTGGAGGAGCGTCCCGACTGAGTTTAGGGGAAAGAACCCTGCCCACGGTATTTTTTGGGGTGAGATCAATGTTGTTAACTTAAGGTGGTTTAAGGTTTTGTGATTCAGTTTGTTCTTAAGTTGACAGCATTGGGTTGATAATCGATTTTTCAACCTTCTTTGACAAAGGGGGATGCAAAAAGTTCCCTATCAGGTCTTCATATTATTTTTGATTGACCCATATAAGTGCAGGGCCATTGCCCAGCGCTGCAATCGCCCATAGTGGAAGCCTCCCGCGAAAAGTCCTGATAGCACCATCTGCAGGCACCAGGTTGGCGCCATACGCCATGCTGCAAGTTGCCCGGACACCACGGCGATGACTTCTGTGACCATCAGACCGCAAATGACAAGAACGGTGAGCGCCGCCACGACACACCGCTCCAATGGTTTTTGATAAGCCCAGATCAAGAGCGCGGTCCAGCCGAGCATAAGCGAAGCGCCGTAGCCCATTGCGAACCGGTACGCACCTGACATGTCTTCGAAGCCCCAAAGCAGCTTCGCAACGGACGGCGCGAGCATCGGCAAAATAGCCAGTGCGTCGGTAACTGCACCGGCGAAGAATGCAACTCGAAGAATCCTCTCCTGGTTTGACATGTGAGCTTCCCCGTGTTTTGGGCCTGAATGTCCAGGCGTGACTGATTATTATTCATTTGTTCGGCCGGCAAAGGCTGAACCCTGCTGGAGCCGAATTTGCCGGCGATCAGGAGCACCGCCCGGTTCGATCTGTCTGTGCGTGTGTCTCATTTCCTGTCGCCTTCTCATAACAATGGAATTCCCCTTTTCTGAAACATACTGCCCCGGCCTTCCTGTATCCGCGGTTTTCGTACAGAGTGCAGGCTGCAGGGTTGAGGGTGAAAGCATCCAGACGGAGGCAGTTGTAACCTTCGTTGGCCGCAGTATCTTCCGCAAAGTCCATAAGGAGGGACGCCAGGCCGCAACGCTGATGAACCGGGGCGATGGTCAGGCGGTGGACCACGAGCGCTCGGCCGGCACACGCCCACTCGACTGCGGCATACTCCGCCGGTTGGTCTTCGTTTATCACGATAAGACCCGCCACTTGTCCTTCTACTTCTATGACGCACATCTCTTGTCTCTCAATATCCTGTTCCAGTATCTCCCTGGTGGGATATATCTCGTCCCATTGCGGTATGCCCTGCGCATCCAAGCGTCGAGTGGCGTTTCTCACAATGCCGTGTAGGACGTCTAAGTCTTCTATGTATGCAGGTCTGATTCTCATCGATCCAATTGGTTTGCGCGCCGGGGCATCTCCGCCAGGTGAAGGGGTTGCCTCCGATGGCCCCCTGTCTTTCCCTGTTCGATCACTCATCCCTGTACACCTCCTTGCCCCTTTTACTCCTTTGCTTTGTGTAAATCCTCACTCTTATGGCTTCACCGCGTCACCTCCTCCTGCATTGCGGCCAGGAATTCGGCCCCGTTCCGGATAACTTCTTCATCGACATCGAATGTCGTGCTGTGATGGCCGCCGCCTGCAGGGGTGCCAAATAGAACGAACAGCGCCCTGCCCCCCCTGCTCTGAACACGCTTCATCATCACGGTCACATCTTCGGATGCATTGAAGTCGGCCTCCTGTATGACCCGGGCAGTCGACGGGAGTTTTTCCGCAATTGCAGTTCCCAGCTCTATCAGTTCGGGTGAACTCTCGGCGCTGAGCGCCGTGGCCGCCGGTTTGATCTCGAGAGCCAGGCCGTACATCTTCGCGGCGCCTTCCAGCACTTCCCTGGCTTTCTCGGCCATGAAGGCATTTATCTCATTGGTCACTCCGCGCGTTTCCATGCGGAAGTAAGCCTTGTCCGGAATGATGTTCCAGGTCGTTCCCGCCTGCATTACCCCCACGTTGACGCGTGAGGCCCCATCCGCATGTCTGGCGATGGCGTAAAGATTGGTTACGGCCGCACATGCACCCAGCAAAGCATTTTTGCCGTCGTTTGGACGCAGCCCGGCGTGTGCGGCGCGTCCGCGATAGGTGACCTCGAATCGCGAAAGCGCCATAAAATTTTTCACGCTCATGGCAATCTGCCCGACTTGCCCCTTGTTTATGCCGACATGTCCCCCGAACAGAAAATCCAGGTCATCGACCACCTTTTTTTCAACCATCGCCAAGGCCCCGCCCAGGTTCTCCTCGTTGGGCTGAAACAGAAACTTAACCGTTCCTCTTAGAGTTTGGCGGTTTTCGGCGAAATGCATGGCCAACAGCAATCCCATGGCCGTATGAACGTCGTGGCCGCACATGTGTGCATAACCCGCGTTCTGCGAGATAAATCCTTGCGCTGCGGGCCGATGAGCAGGATCGCTGGACTCGAGGATTTCAAGGCCGTCGATGTCGAAGCGGAAACCGACTGTGGGCCCAGGCAGAGCGCCCTTTAGAACACCGACTACCCCGGTGTAGCCGCCCCTGGCGGGAGCAACGAACTGCTCCTTTATACCGGCTCCGATCGCCCGATGGTATTCAGCCTCCAGGGTTTGCTGATCGGGTACGACAACACGTTTATCGGCTGCGATAATGTCTTGGCCAAGGAACAGATCGTACCCACACTCGGCGAGTTTTTCCGCCACAAAGCCGGTGGAGTAGAACTCCAGCCACGCCGGCTGAGGATTGCGGTGCAATTGACGTCTCCATTGTACGGCTTCCTCATAATGGGCGGCGATTGGTTTTTTCACCTTAGTCCCCTTTTCGATGATAGTTTTAAAAGGATTGTTTATGGAATGTGAAGTTAAAGACTGGCGCATAATACCAGAATGTTAGTCGCATGCTTAAGGATATTCTTAAGGCGGAGAGCGGGCGCGGAATCAAATTCCTGGATTCCTGAGTTCGTTTTTAATCGGACGATAGGATATCATGGAGGCAACCGGTCCTGCAAAACGGCAACCAAAAGCGGCGAAAGCAGTAAACTTCTCCGCAGCAACTCACGTCCCGTTGGGACACCCCAAACCATGAAAGGGGCCGTAGCGCCGTAGCCATAATGGATGACGGATAAGAAAAATGATCTGCCCCTTGCAAACGTGGGTTAATCTGGAAACGGAAACAAACCCAAACCAGCGCCACAACCAAGGAGGCAGATCATGGGAAAGTTTATC
>JBKQTS010000049.1:0-6011 GCA_052143075.1 Syntrophobacteraceae bacterium
AGCACATATTCGAGGGGGACCCTAACGTCTTCTACTATTCAAGTCACGAACACCCGTCGTTCGCGTATCCGGGCACGGGCCGCGAATTCGCAAAGGGTTCAGGCTCCGGATTGGAAACTACTCTTAATTCTACTATCCTTCCCGGACAGGGCGATGAGGAATACAGGCGCAAGATAATGCGGGACCTGGTTCCGGCGTTCGATGAATTCATGCCCGAAGTTATCCTTTTATCTGCAGGTTTTGACGCGCACATCGCAGATGACATGTCTGACATTAAGCTTTCGACTGAGGGTTTTTCCTGGATCATGAAAAGGCTTTTTCGAATGGCGGTCCAGTATGCAGACGGGCGTCTCATTTCTGTCCTCGAAGGGGGATATTCGTTGGATGTGCTTCCGGAGCTCATCAGAAATCATGTGCAAATACTTCTGGACCTGTAAGCAGTCACACTCAGCTTGAAGGGGGGCCATATGTTCATTGATAAGTCGATGACCAGGGATGTTTTAACTGTCAGCCCGGAGACGGGAATACTTGCAGCTCAGACCCTAATGGCCCAGAACAGGATCAGGCACCTGCCGGTCGTTGTCGAAGATGACATCCTCGTCGGGGTCGTTACCGACCGGGACATAAGAAGCGCCATGCCTTCGACGGTTCTTTCCGAAGCTGAAAAAGCTACCGAGGAAAGAGGGATGGCGGCCATGGAGGTCAAAGACATTATGACCGCCAACCCTGTGACCGTCTCCCCGACCCAGACGCTGGAAGACGCGCTCATGATGATGCAGAAGCTGAAAGTT
This sequence comes from Syntrophobacteraceae bacterium, assembly GCA_052143075.1. Lineage (GTDB taxonomy): Bacteria > Desulfobacterota > Syntrophobacteria > Syntrophobacterales > Syntrophobacteraceae > SbD1. The sequence goes on from JBKQTS010000049.1 coordinate 792, forward strand.
GGCGCTTTCCCGGTCGTCGGTCCGGAGGGAAAGCTCAAAGGAATAATATCGGTGCGGGACCTGATGCGGGCGTTTGTCAACGTGCTCGGTCTGGAGGAACCTGGCGCCCTCCTCGGAATTGTGGTCGAAAACAAACTCGGGCAGATGAAAAAAATCGTCGACGCCATAAGTGAACTGGGCGTGCCGTTCGGGAGCATTCTGGTATCGAGGGTGTGGGAAGAAGGCAAAAGGGCCGTTTTCCCCTATCTTCTTACCAGCAACATCTCTAAAGTAAAAAACCACTTGCGTGAGCGGGGTTTTACGCTGCTCGACCCTATGGAGTGGTATCTGGATCGGTTGCCGAGGAGGTAACCTTGGTATCGGTCTCCGGATAGCAGATAAACAACACCGGGGTTCAAACTCTGCGCCGATTGAGGTATCCGGCACCCGGTATCACAGGATCAAATCCCCAGCGCGGTTTCTTCCTGCCGGATTCGTTTTGTCAGGACCAATATATTTGAAAGACCAAAGATGAGCGCTGTTATCCAGCATCCGAAAAGGGCCGGATAAACGAAGATTTCAAGCAGAACCACGACATAATTGGGGTGTTTGAGCAATCTGTAGGGACCTGCGCGAACCAACCCGGCCCCGGGGACGACGATTATCCTGGTGTTCCAGAACCGCCTGAGGCTGAGGATACACCAATACCGCCAGACCTGAAATAACAGGAACACAGAAATGAGCGACGTTGAAGAGCAGAGCAGGTTTGCGCCCCTTGCCGCAGCTTCCATTCCGAATGAAAAAAACCAGCACACATGAAAGCCGACCAGCAGCCTGGTAAATGCCGCGCCGTATTCCCTGCCCCCCAGTTTTCTTAAGTGAATTTCGTTTAGTTTGGAGATAACCAGCTCGACCCCACGTTCGGCGGCCAGAATGATCAGGAATACATGAGCCGAATTGAATGCCATGTCGGATGTCGGATAATGGATTTAACGGATATCAGATAATTAGAGTCAGAGACCGGGAGAAAATCGCTAATTCCTTTCTCCGCTCTCTATCCTCCGTTCTCACACCTGCCCAGAAAAGCCTCCGAAGAAAATCCCGGACCAAGCGCCGTGCTGAGTATTAAATCACCCGGCCGGAACCGGTTTGAATCGAGAAAGTGTCTGAGAACGAAACAGACGGTAGCGCTGGACATGTTTCCGAACTTTCCGAGCACCTGCTTCATGCTGTCAAGCTTGTCCTCCTCGATTCCGAGGGCGTCTCGGTACGCCTCTATGACCTTCTGCCCTCCTGGATGGGCCAGGAAGTGAGCGATGTCAGCCGGCCCAAGGTCGTGCCGGTGCAGGAAATCCAGAATGGCCGGCCGCGCAGCGCTGGCTACAACTGCCGGGATCGAGCGGGAGAAAACTACTTTCAACCCTTTTTCAACGATTTTCCAGCCCATAATGTCGAGGGTGTCCGGCCAGGTTACCGATGAGGACGATTCGACGGAAATTCTTCTCGCCCATTTGCCTTTGAAAGAGTCCCCCGCCATGAGCACCGCGCCGCAGCCGTCGGCGAACAGTGAACTTGCGATGAAATTGCTCTTGGACAGATCGCCGCGGATAAAGGTGAGGCCGCACAGCTCAAGGGCCACAACGAGCGCGAGCCTGTCCGGGTAGGTCCTGAGCCAGTCGGCTGCCCTGATAATCCCGGCGACTCCTCCGGCGCAGCCAAGGCCCCAGATTGGCGTTCTCAGGATGGAAGGATTTAAGGATACCCGATTGAACAGGTGAGCGTCGATGCTCGGTGTCGAAATGCCCGTTGAGGAAATGAAGAAAATATGCCCGATCTGGTCTGCTGACAGATTTGTCCGGGCTAAGGCATCACGAACGGCCCTTTCGGCAAGCTGGATTCCGTGCTCCAGGTAGACCTTGTTTTTCTCCGGAAAAGTCTTGTCTGTCTCGAACCAGTCTCCGCCGAAGCAAAAATGGCGCTCCGAGATTCTGGTGTTTTGAAAGACGCGAAGGAGGCGATCCACTTCGAAGGAAGCCTTTCTGAAAATCCTTCCGGCAAACTGCCTGACCTCATTCTGGCTTACCTTGAAATCCGGGACGGCTGTCCCGACATCAATGATGTGCGGCATTTATTGTTTTCCTGACTTAGACAGGCGCGTTCCCTTTCAGGAGCAACGGAACGCAGAAGGAAGGATTAAACCCGAAAATGGCGTCAAGAGAACACGCCTTGTTCCATGCGTTATTTTTAAGAAAGGGCAGGGATTGCACGCGATACGCCAAACCCTGCCCCTCACGTTTAAGCGGCCTTTTGCATCACGGCCGGTTCCTCATGCAGGATTGGGCCACTCATGGCTCCCAGATCGAAATTTCTGAAAATCCGCTGTCCGTCAACATCGACAATCCGCAAGACATCCGATTGCTTGCGGTCGGTCATCGTAATGAGATAATGCTGACCGTACTGGTGTTTTACGAGATCCTCGGGAACTTCGAATGCGATATATTTGTCGATGCCCTTTTCCTTTAGGGCCTTCACAAAATCGGGATGCTCGAAAGAATCGGTCGAAGTGAGAGCAAGTATCGAGCCGCTCCCGGTAATAATTATCCCAGCTTTCATGCTTTGCCCCCTTTCCCGTGCGCTGAACGTGAATATTATGAATAATGTTCCGCACAACGGTGTATCAATAAACATAAAATAAGGAGGAGCCATATTCGGGTCAAGGCGGTTCGGAGAGGGGTGAAGAGTAAAGGGTGAATAGATGAATGGTGAGTTAAGATCAGGCGAAATCGGTGGGCGGGCTGTGGCGCCGTCGAAGACAGCACCCATTCCGGCTGCGGCCCCCGCCGCCGGTCCCACCGCCCGGGGAAAGGTTTGCCAGTTCTAAGTTAGTTGTTAGTTAGTTTCCGTCCGGAAAGTGCCCTTTTCCACCCTGGCTGTGTCGATCTTCGGGTTTTCTTGTGCGGCGTACCTATGTACGCCTCCGGTCGTGGACAGGGCAGGGATAGCGTCGAGATCCTGCCTGTGCCACCGCCGCAGGCAGTGGCGATCCTGGCTGGCGGTCCCACCGCCCGGGGCAGAAACTGGTTTACTCAGAATCAAAAACCTTCAACTAAAAACTCTTTTTCGTGGAGAGGTAAATGCAGGTGAAATCGATGATCGAGCTGCCGCCGAAAGCGGTGGACAGGTTGGCTGGCGGTCCCACCGCCCGGCTGATATTATCCACACTGGTCCTGGTGTCTGTGCTGGCGGCAGGCGGAGTAGCCCTGGCGGCGGACGGCGCAGAGATATTCGCGACGCTTAAATGCAGTATGTGCCACAAACCCGACAAAAAGGCCGCGGCCATATCACTGGCGGAGATCGTCCAAACCTATTCCGATAAGGCCAAGCTTGTCAAATTCTTCAAAGGAGAGATCAAGCCGCTCATCGAGAGCGAAAAGTGGGGTATGATGCGCCCGCAGCTAGAAAAGATAAAGGCCCTGCCGGACCAGGATAAGGAAGCGCTCGCCGACTATATCCTGAGTTTCAAGTAGTGTTTTTGAGGCTTGAGGTGTGGCAATGTATACTGCTGCCTTTTTTGCTTATGAATCTAAAGAGGAACGGCATGGACGCGATAGACGGTAAGCAACAGTTTTCTCTTTCTCCTCTGAGACCGGAATATGTTGGCGCAATGAGCGTGATACTGTGCTCGATGGACCCCTGGCTCACCTTGGAGTATAGGCCGGAGGCTTTCGAATTTTATCTGCTGCACACAGACCTGGCGCTCAGCCGTTACGCTGTAATGATTTCCGGAGAGGTCGGCGGGGTTCTGTCAGTGAGGTCTCCCTGGCTTTTTGGCCCGTTCATCGAGCTCATGGCCCTCTTTGATGGATTTCGGGGAAAAGGAATTGGGAGCCGGATTGTCGCCTGGGTCTGCGACCGGTACAAATCGAAAAACCTGTGGGCTACGGTATCCTCTTTCAATCTAAAGGCGCAAAAATTTTACGGCGATGCAGGTTTCGAGCAAACGGCGATTCTGGCGGACCTGATAAAGCCGGGCTGGAATGAAATTCTGCTCAGGAAAAGAATGTCTGCACCGGATCTGCGCTGATATCCACAAAAAAGAAACGGCCGGTGGAACTCCCCCGGCCTTTCACTACAACAAAGAGAAGTGCGGCACTTACTTCTTCATGTGTTTCTTGAACATGGCTTCGCACTTTTCAGCGGCTGCTTCGGCTCTGCGAGCGGCGTTCTCAGCCCTCATCGCGGCGGCTTCGGCTGCTCTGGCGCTGGCTGTACATGATTGTTCGATTGACTGAGCCTTATCCAGAGCCGACTGGCAAAGTTCCGTACATTTCTTGCAATCATCTTGGCAGGCACAACCGATCAACGTAAAAGCAAATGCAACAACAAACAATAATGCCACTATTCTCTTCATGCTCTTTCCTCCTTGGAAACCGATTAGATTAACTCCCGTGTCACTTTCAAAACCCTCCTAATACTGTCTGCGGCCTTCCCACCTCCTCTCGAGTCCAAAATTCGCGAAATCGATCTTTTGGCAGTGTATTAGACCACCTATGCGGCCTTACTAGAAGAAAACGGCTTAGATGCTACGCCACCTGTTTTGTAAAATCAAGAAATTTTTCGTCCAATCATTACCCCATATACACTGGAGGCGACGGGAAATCGGATGCTCCTTTTCCCGCTCGAAAGGAAGCGCACGGATGGTCCAACCCTCCCTGCGCGGCAGCGTGAATCCGGGCGCCCAAATTACTGCGTCATTTCAGCCACTTTGAGCGAGTCGTCCTCATAAGAGTTTAGCGTCACATCAGTGGGGACACCATTTTGCAGGCTCATCGCCACCATGAATTTGTTGTGATCCACATCTTTTGCGAAGGGATACTGAGCCAATTTATCGAATGCATACTTGGCATAATCAGGAATTTTCTTATAAACATCCGGGAAAGCCTGTACAAATATTCGCCCGTTTTTATGACCGAATTTGATCGGTTCGTAGATGATCTCGAGCTTTGTTCCCATCGCTACCTGAGGATACAGGATGCGTATGTGCTCGGGGTAGCACCGAATGCAGCCGTGGCTGACGAGTCGTCCGACTCCCCATGGCATGGCGGTCCCGTGAACTCCGTAGGCGCCTGCGGAAAACTTCATGACGAATTCCCCCAGCGGGTTCTCCGGGCCGGGCGGCATTATCGCCATGCCATATTTTTCCTGCAGCGAAGCAGGAACATACCAGTACGGATTGGGTCT
>JBKQTS010000050.1:0-5291 GCA_052143075.1 Syntrophobacteraceae bacterium
AGCCTTCCACTTATCCTGCAGGTCCTCTTCGACCTTCAAGGCGGAAACGAGGCGCATTGTGTCCGCCATGGAGTGCGGGATGCCAAAAAACAAGCGTAAGAAATGTGGAGGGAACATGGTATACTCCTTTCATTCCAGACGTACCTTGATGGATGAGGTTAAAGTTTGGTGAAAGTATGAGTAGCGCAACAGCCCCCATTCAAAAAATGTCATAATACTTAGCGAAGTCTCAATCATGGAGTATCCCACAGGCAAAGTCACCTGATCTTCCTGACCCACACCCAGCCTGACCCCTCCCCGGTGGTCTCAATCATGGAATATCCCGCAGGAAATTCAACTGATCTCCCTGATTCACACCTGCCTGACCTGTCTTCCATGGTTTCAATCATGGAATACCCTGTGGGAAAATCACCTGCTCTTCCTGATCCACACACAGCCTGACCCCTCCCCGATGGTCTCAGTCATAGAAGAGCCATCAGAGGAGCATCAAGAAGGCAGGCGATGCTTTGCGGCAAGAATCTGGCCTCGGGATGTTTTGTCAATTCTTGTAATGTGTAACATAACATGCTACAATCTGGCATCATGATAAAGACATTTGCGCAGGCTTGGCTCGAAGATTTTTGGAACGAAGGGAAGGACAAACATGTGCCTCCAGAGCTCAGTCAGAGACTTCTTCGGAAGCTCGATATGCTTAACCGCTCAAAAGAACTAAGAGACTTGGCCGCGCCGCCTTCAAACCGCCTTCACCCTTTGCACGGAAATCGCCAGGGGCAATGGGCCGTTTCGGTAACCGGTCCCTGGCGCCTGTGTTTCCGCTTTCAAGATGGACATGTCTTTGACCTGGAGCTTGTCCAGTACCACTGAACAGGAGGTAAACCATGATTCCCAAGAACCGACGCCCCACTTCCCCTGGAGAGATACTCCTGCACGAGTTTATCGAACCCCTGGGACTCACTCAGAAGCAACTGGCCGAAGCGTTGGGGATAACAAGGATTCGGGTTAACGAGATTATCCGTGGAAAACGGGGCGTCACTCCCGATACCGCCTTTCGTCTTTCCAAATTCTTTGGAACGACAGTTGATTTCTGGATCGGACTTCAGGCGGATGTCGACATGTGGGACACCTTGCGGACACACGGAAGCGAATACGAGCGGATCAAGCCTATAGCTCAAGCGGCGAACGAGTAACGTATCATTTTGAAGTTTCGCTTGGCTCCGGAGCGCGATCGGTTATTCAATATGTGCTTGGATGGCTATTCCTGGTGTGGATTCACCGCCCTGACCCCTCCAATGTGGTCTCAGTCATGGAATTTCCGAAGGAAAGTCACCTGATCCTCCTGATCCACACCCAGTCTGACCCGTCCCATACGGTCTCGATGTTACTGGATATTTTAACTTGAGGGGCTTGACTGCATTCGTTACTGACGGCCACCTGCCTTTCCCTTATGGCCGTGAATTGACAGGCTATGAAGTCCCCGATCTCTCAGAAACCATTGCGAAGGCGAAAGCCGCTAACGCCACTATCCTTGTCGACCCATTCACCTCTCATGGCCGCAAGTCAGCTATGGTTCAGTTCCCAGGTGGGTACATTGCAGAAATCCGTTCCGCGATGAAGGAAGCTCCATGAAACAAAGAGGGGGTAACGGGTTAGCGGCAGGTGATATAAGCTTTGGTTTTGCTTTTCTGTCGATTATTGAGAGGCGATCCTGGCCGGCTGGCCCGCCGCCGCTCAATGAATTGTCGGTCTGTCGTCCTCGGGCTTCACTATTTTAAGGTGAACTTTTCGCGTCGTCTTAGCTTTTCGTTCGATCTTGTTTCCCTGAGGCCGTGGACCGCCGCCAAAATTGGTCCGGCAGTACCGCACAGCCTGTAGCGCGGGTTTGATGATGAGAATGAGGCCTGTAAAAGCGACTGCAAGCCCCATGATCGGGTCTCGCCCCAAGGCGAGCCAGCCCGTGTATATCAAGGTTATGCCTAAAAAGAATAAAGCCGATGAAATCATAATGGTTGCGAAACCCTCTTATTTGACTTTTTTGAAGAAGAGTTCCTCCGACCCTGGCAGAGTGACGTGAATTACTCCGTTATCAAGGCTTCCAACGATCACTCCCCCGCTCTTGGTATGGAGCCTTAGTTCGTTGCCCTTCACATTCCAGGAAAAAGCGACCTCGTCGTCGCCGACCCTCCAGGCGCCCACCCCGGTTTCTTTCAATTCCAGGGTGGTTTCATGGTGATGCGAAGCTTTGACCTCGGCAATATAGGTCCCAACGTGCTCCGTTGATGGACCGCAACCTGTCATGGCGGCGGCGAGGAGCAACAATGGAAGAAGCCGCAAAAAAACCGAAGATTGTATCTTCATACGCATCACGATGAACCGTCACGATTGGGCGGAGGTCATTCGGCTCCCGGCGCCAACGATCGATTTCAATCTGTTCAAAATCTCCGGGCTGTCAGAATAATAGATCTGGACGGAGAAAACCAGCATTAGCACATTTTCCAGCACCTTTTTCCATCCGATCGGCTCACCCACAACATCGTAGCACCCGCAGTTGATCGGGGACCCCTGGTACATGTTGATCAGGATCATTACGTCGAAAATTATCAGAAGCAGTCCGATAACTATTATGGATGAGCGGGACTTAAAACCGATGATCAAAAAAAGGCCGGTCACGAGTTCGATCCACGGCAGTATGACGGCTCCCAGGTTCAGGAACATGTAGGGAATCAGCCGGTATTCTGCTATGGCTTCGGCGAACTGTGCAGGATAGGGTATCTTGCTCAAACTGGCGTAGATGAAGAAATAGCCCAGGTAAACCCTCAGTGCAAAAGCCAGATACTCACTCTTTATCATTTGTTTAATAAAAGCCGGGATCATCTCGACACCTTTTGTTCGACCGGATAACCGTTGGCCTCCCAGGCCTGCAGGCCGCCGTCCAAAACTTTCACATCCTTATATCCCCGGAGCAGCAGTTTACCTGCAATTTCCAGATCGTACGGCCTGCTTATCGTGTTGCCGTAAACCACTATCTCTTTGTCCTTCTTTTCCTCGGAGAAACTCATCAGGTAGACGATATCGAAAAGCTCCATTGGCATGTTGACTGCGCCCTGTATATGCAGCTTCCGGTAGAAATTGTTGGGCATGGCGTCGACAATGAGCGTTTGGCCCTGCCGGTAATCTTGCATTGCCGAAGAGGCGCTGATGGAAGGAACTGCCTCGGGTCGCTCGGGGATAAGTGGAATTCCGTAAGGATTCGAGAAGTTAAAGGTTATCGCCAGGAGCACGCTTACCCCGATGACAAGCACAAAATCGAACCAGTACACCCGGGAAGCCCTGATTACCGCATCGGCTTCTTCCTCGATGATTTGTTGGTCTTTTATAAGCCAGCCGCGCATTTCCCGCACGAAGTTTCTCGAAAGGTCAGGGTAATCACGCAGGAGGCGCTCAAATTGCTCCTTCGAGAGCACAACGAGCCGTGTTTCGACCAGACTTTCTGCATTGGCCGTACGCGTGTCGCCCGCCAGGAGAGCCACCTCGCCGAAGTGCTCGCCGGGGCCGCGCACCGCGAGTTCCCTCTCGATCCTGTCTTTATGCCTTACGTAAGTCCTGACTCGACCCGAACCGATGATATAGAAAGCGTCCGGCGGGTCTCCCTCATTGAAAATGATCTCCTTCGGTCGCACAACCTTGCTCTTGACCGTTCGGGCAAGCTCGTCCAGTTCTTCTGGGGGCAAATCCCGAAAAACAAGGCTCTTCAGCAAAATCTTTCTGTTTTCAAGTTCGGCATCGGTCATTGCTGTCGCTATTTCTTTTTGTGCAACGTCTTCAACTGCTTTAAGAACCTGTCAGGGTCCTGAATGACGCCCGTGTGGCTGTAGAGGACTGCCGAGTCCTCAGTTGAAACGATCATGGTGGTTGGCGTAGGTACACCATCCATAGAAGCCGAAATTGCCATATCCTGGTCAAGCAGGATCGGAAAAGGAGTCTTGAACTTTTTCTTGTAGGCTTCCACTTCGGCTTTTTGATTGTCCATCGCTATTGCTATAACCTTTACATCGGCCAGATTTGAGTCCCCCTGGATCGATTTGTAGATATTGTTCATTATGGGCGCGTTGGCATGGCAGTGCGGGCAAAGTGCGCTCATGAACTCGATAACCACCAGCTTCGCTTTTATATCACTGACTTTAAAAGGCTCCATCGCCTTCAGGCCGAGATATTTCTGCGCAGACGAAGAATCAGGGGCGGGTAGGGTGAATTTCGCAGGCGGAAATTGGTCGGCAGAAGCGGTATAAAAAGGTCCGTTAAACTGGAAAAGAATGAACATGCAGATAATAATTTGAAAAAAATTGATGCATCCCCTATTTTTCATCTCTTTTCTCCATCCGGTGTGCGATTCTGTCGAGTGAAAAAGCTCTGCGCTGACTGCCGATCCTGCACTTGCGGTTTTGCGTTCAGGAATTTCCCTTGGACGGATCGGCCCGGGCTGTTGGCATCGAGCCAGACTGCTCGCTCCCCCGACCGATAGACCTAAAATGCGTCGGGTAAAGCACAATATGTGATGCAGCCGGCTCCGTCAATCACAAGATGTGCAAGGCACAAGATGAATTAATTTTAGCCTGAGTTGCCGATTGGACAAGTCCCGCGTTTTATGCCTAAATCTGTAGCTCTCTCTCGTATGGTATTGACCGGCGCCGCAAAGCAAGGTTTAATTCCTCCTATGACATGTCTGAGTAACTAGTGTCCATCCGGAAACCCGGATAAACGTAGGCGAATTTTACCTTATAAACGTAGGAGAATTTCACCTTATAAGACACTTGCAGTTTCCGAGTCGGAAAGGGGGCATTTTTCGTACGGGCGCGTACAGTTTGGTGCCCCGCCATTTCCGGATTGCCCAGCGCCGCACCGAAAGGTGCGCGTACAGTTTGGTGCCCCGCCATTTCCGGATTGCCCAGCGCCGCACCGAAAGGTGCAAGGAAATCGAGGGGTTGCGCGGAGGCGTACCTATGTACCGCCTCTGGTCGTGGACAGGTCAGGGATAGCGTCGAGATCTTGGGTCTGCCACCGCCGCAGGCAGTGGCGATCCTGGCTGGCGGTCCCACCGCCCCGGGGCGGAAAAGGGCCCTCTTCGGACGGAAACTACGGCAGTAAACCAAAAATTCCCATCATGTTTCCAGGATGTATCCATGGCAAAGAAAAAGATTAATGATGACAACCTCTTACAATTGATCCGGGATGGAAACAGCCCGGCCGAGTTGGAAAGGCGTATTAGCGCCCTGGAAGATCTAGGTAAGAGGTCA
>JBKQTS010000051.1:0-14390 GCA_052143075.1 Syntrophobacteraceae bacterium
GATCCTCCTGGTCGACAAGAACCTGCGCGCGCTCGTCGACCTCGCCGATCGCCACGTGGTGATCGAGAAGGGCCACGTCGTGTGGTCCGGTTCCTCCGCCGAACTCGCCGCCGACACCACGGTGCGCGACCGCTATCTGCACATTTGAAGATGGCGGCGCTATCATTTGTTCTGGGTACCCGCATCGCACCGGCCAAAGCTGCCAGGCAGATCCGAAAAAATAAGCACCGCGAGTTCGTAGGGGGCTTGTGGGAGGAAATTGGCACCCATCAATTGAACTTCCTAAAGCGACACGGTCTGATGAGCGATCACCTTCTCCTTGACGTCGGGTGTGGGTGCCTGAGAGGCGGGATTCCCTGTATACGCTACCTTGAGGCCGGAAACTACTTCGGGCTGGACATCAACGCTTCGCTTGTAAAAGCCGGCCTCATAGAACTCGAAAGAGAAGGGCTTACTGAAAGGCGACCCAATCTCCTCGTAAACGATAAGTTCGAATTCAGCAGATTTGACAGGAAATTCGACTATGCAATCGCGCTTTCGGTCTTCACCCATCTCCCGATGAACCACATAATTCGATGTCTCGCCGAAATACGGAAGGTACTTCGTCCTGGAGCCCAGTTTTTCGCAACATTTTTCGAAGCTCCATCCTCGGCCCACCTTGAACGGGTCACGCATACGCCTGGGGGCATCCAGACAAACTATGATTCGGACCCGTATCATTACTCATTCGAAGAGTGCCGGATGATGGCCTGCGCAGCAGGAGTGCAGGTCAGGCTGATCGGCGAGTGGGGCCATCCGAGGGACCAGAGAATGTTGTCATTTACTGCGGGTTGATGTCCGCAGCTCAGAAGACCCAGCAGCAAGGGATTCGACCAATCAAGAAAACTCATTGGTCAAGATCGACCAAAAAAATCCCCCGTTGTTTTGCGCGCCACCGGAACGTCCTGTAAGACCGCGATGACTGACTGGATCATCGGTTTATTCCCGAAGTTGTCTATTTTGCCAGTGCCCACTTGCCGTCCTTCACCACGATCATTTCCAGGTCATCCTTGCTGAGGCCGTTATGGTCCTTGGCAGACATGTTGAAGATGCCGTGCATTCCAACGAAACCCTTTGTATTCTCGATATGGTCCCGGATCTTCGCGGGATCCGGCCCAACCGCTTTAAGCGCTGCTATGGCCAGGTTCATCGAATCCCAGGCATGACCGCCAAACGAGGAGATAGGCTCCTTGTAGCGCGCCTCATAAGCCTTCTTATACTCCAATATGACTTTTTTCTGCGGCTGATTATCGGGCAGCAGATCGCCCACATTGACCCTGGCCAGAGGAAGGAGGACCCCTTCAGCGGCCTTGCCGGCCAGTTCCAGGTTTTTCAAGTTCCCGAAACCGTGGCTCTGGAAAAGTGGGATCGAATCCATGGCAAGATCGCGCCAACTCTTGATAGCCAGAATCTGCGTGGGCCCTATGGACCAGTTTACGATCGCCTGGGGCTGCGTGGATCGGATTTTGGTCATCTGCGCAGAAAGGTCCGTATCCTGTGGACCATAACGCTCGTCGGCAACGATTGTAATTCCATTTTCACCCGCGAGCCTCAACAATTCCTCGCGTCCGCTGGCGCCAAATCCGTCAGAAACGGTCATAATGGCAACCTTTTTGATTCCTTTGGCCTTCATGTAATCATACATTTTTTCGACAACGTGACTATCCGAACCCGCGACTTTGAATATCCATTTATGACTCTCGACAGGGGTTACAATTTTATAGCTGGCCGCACAAGAAATCAGAGGGATGTGAGCTTCCTCCGCCACGCCCACCACCGCGAGGCTCGTGCCGCTGGTGGTAGGACCAATGATTACAGGCACCTCATCTTTCTTTATCAGTTTCTTTACCGACAGATTGCACTTGGTGGCATCGGTCTCATCGTCGTAGATGAGCAGTTCAAGGGGATGGCCGTTGATGCCCCCCTGCTTGTTTATCTCCTCGGCGATCATCTCCGCCGTCTTCTTTTCGGGATCACCCAGAAAAGAACCGCCGCCGGTGACCGAAAAGACCGCTCCGATCTTGTAAGGCTCCTTTTGCGAATGTGCCTTCGTCACGGCAAGCAACGCCGAAACTACGAGCGCAATTATCCCCAGGCCCACTAAAACTCTTGCTTTCATTCCACCGCTCCTTTGCCCCCGATAACATTTGAAAGATAAAAAGACCCTGGTTGACTGAAGCCACGGTCAGGAAATTAAAAAAAGCCCCGGGCAACCCGGGATCGCGATTCCGCCCGCGGACTTATGACGGCGCTTATTTCTCTGCGGTTACAGACTGCCGGAAGCAGGTTCAGCAGCGATAGAGCCTTAGGAATTTGGAATTGTCCATATTCATTTGGGAAATCACTTTGCCGAATTTATAAAAAACGATACCGCCGGGTGTCAATAGAAATATGCAAAATCCTGCGCAACCTGCAGGGAAAAATTATTGAAATCACCAAAACAAAACGGGTGTAGAATTTTATCCAATCTTCTCAGAATCTCATTTATAATCAAGAATATCCTAAAGTATTGTTCAGATTCTGCTCTCGGAGAGCATATAATGGGCGAAAAAGACAAGATTCTGATTGTTGACGACGAAGCCCCCTTCCGCTCCGCATTGCGCCGACTCCTGGGAAAAACTCATATCATTCTGGAAGCCGATACCGGAGCAGCCGGGCTAATGCTTGCCGAGCGCGAAAGTCCCGACCTGGTTTTGCTCGATATCGGACTCCCCGACGGAAGCGGTCTTGAGTTGCTGCCCCGTTTCAAGGAAATGCGTACTTCCCCGACCGTTGTGATGATAACAGCATACGAGCGGGTAAAAGACGTAGTCATGGCGATAAAGCAGGGCGCTTTCGACTACCTGGTCAAACCCGTCGACCTCGATGAATTTGAATTGACCATCCAGAACGCTCTCGAACACGCGGGTCTGAAAAATGAAGTCACCCGCCTGCGCCAGCAAGTCCAGAGGCTTCAGGGCGTAGATCAACTGATCGGCAAAGATCATATATTTCTCGAAGCACAAATACTAGCCATAAAGAGTGCGCAGAGCCGTGACGCGGGTGTTTTGATACAGGGCGAGAGCGGGGCCGGCAAAGAGCTTTTTGCCCGGCTCATTCATACAAAGAGCCCTCGGGCTCCATATCCGTTCGTGGCGCTCAACTGTGCTGCCTTTTCAACTGAAATCATAGAAAGCGAGCTTTTCGGTTATGAAAGGGGAGCTTTTACGGGCGCGAAATCCGAAGGCAAAGAAGGGTTGCTCCAGGTTGCCGACGGTGGGACCCTCTTTTTGGACGAAATAGTGGATCTCCACCCTGAAATCCAGGCCAAGTTGCTTCGGGTAATGGAGGAAAAGGAATTTTTCGCCGTGGGGGGAACCCGGCAAAAGAAGGTGGACATCCGGATCGTCTCAGCTTGCAACCAGGACCTCTGGCATGTGACCGAGCAGGGCGGCTTCCGCAAAGATCTCTACTTCAGGCTCGCAACGATAAAGATCAACCTGCCCCCTTTACGCGAGCGGCGCGATGATATCCTGCTGCTTGCACGTATATTCATGGAGGAGTTCAACGACAAATACGGAAAGAAATTCCGAGACTTCAATCCCAAGGCCGAACACCTTCTGCTGAATCATTCGTGGCCAGGCAACATACGCGAACTGCGTAACACCATCGAACGGGTCGTCCTGCTGGAAAATGACGACATGATCGTGGGACGCCATCTTCACTTTCTCGACCCGGACCGGATCGAGAAGGACGCCATCCAATCGGAAAAATTCAGCGTGGTCTTGCCCGATGGAGGCGTCGGTCTCGAGGACATTGAAAAGGAGGTCATCCTTCAGGCATTCGAAAAATGCGGCGCCAATAAATCCAAAACAGCGCGATTCCTCCAACTCCCCCGCCACGTGCTTCTCTATCGCCTCAAGAAGTATGGCATAGAAGTTTGAACCAAAATGAGGGGCGGACTCTTGCTGCCTTGCCACCGTTGGCTTGAACAAAATGCTCCAATACCTTCCCGTTGTGGACAATATCCTACACATTAGAAGCAAGGCCATGAATTAATTCTCTTTTTACAGCAGCCCCCGCATCTCGGGTGACCAATAACCTGAACAAGGTGTAGAGTATTATCCAATTAAGACCTGTCCCAGATCAAAGAGCCACTCCCCTAAATGCCCGCTGTAGGCCGCTATCATGATGCTTTTGCTATCCTGGCACGTTGCTTGCTCTTTGGAAGATATCGGAGGCGAAAGTGCGTGTTGAGAATTTTGTGCTCATTGTCGAAGACGACGCTTCATTGAGACGCTCTTTGGAAAAATTCCTGGTTCGGGCTGGATATGCCTTTCATAGCTGTTCATCAGCCTCTCAAGCGCTGGCTCTTGCTCAGAAAGCTCCTCCTCATGTGGTGATTCTTGAATATCATCTTCCCGATGCGAATGGCCGTTCTCTTATCGAAAAGCTCAATCTCCTTGCTCCCGAGGCCGTTGCAATTGTTCTATCTGAATACGATTTTCAAGCTGTAGCTGATGATCTGGATCGAGTGAAAATCCAAACGTTCCTGAAAAAGCCCTTTGATCTCGTTGACTTTGAAGCTGCTCTGTGCTCTGCCTGCGCTAAAGCAAGCAGGAATCCCAGGAAGGGTGAATGGCTGCCGGATGTAAAACTCGAAGGCGTGCCTGCCTCCAAATTTGTACGGGGAACTCTCAGAAACCGGACTGGACAGTAACACTACATCGCGCCGAAGCTCAAATTTTCACGTGGGGGAGGATACCGAAAAAAGAAAACTCAAGTTCATTTTGCCAAGCTCGAGTTCATCGCTCTGAAATTATCTCCACGCTCTAGTCGAACGGATGCTCAAGCTCCTTTGACCAAGTTGATTCGAATGCTCGATCAGTAGTCCCGTTAGTGGTGAAAAGTCTTTCCCTGTTTGGTCGGTTCAGCGAGTCTCCTCTGTTTCAAAAGGCCATAAGGAAACCCCTTATGGCCTTTCACTTTTTGCACGCTTTGAGAAACAATCCCCGGTTTGAGTCCCAAACCCGACTTCAATACCTATCCTAACTGAGTCTCTGCACGGGACTTGCTTTTTTGAAGAAATGTATGCGATATTACCCGAGTCTTTGATTTATTCCAACGCAGGAGGTTGAAATGGAAGAACGCAAGCTGAAAATTATTGAAAAAATGGAAGAAAAAGGGATGAGCGTTGCAACTGTTGCTGACGCCATTTCCTTCAATCCCATGATACTGGGACTCTATCTTGTAAAGGATATCTATCCTGTGCCAAACAGGATCCTCGACAAGCTGGAAGGCGCGCTGGCAAACTGATTTTCCGCTCATGGTTTTATCTCCAACCTGCAGAATGTCCGGTTTGTGATCCCCTCAGAATCCGCTGACAATGTCCGCAGCAATGTTGTATCAGCGCTGGAGGCACCAAAGTTCGCCGGCTTGCTGAACCAGTGCTCACACAACTGCAGAAATTGACCTGAGCCGTACCTAAGTGGTGCAAATCGCCTCGCAGTGGCGCAATACGCCTCACTTTTGTAACAGATTGATATTTATGTATATTTATCGGAAATAAGGAATCAGGGCTGGTTACTGGCGCAATGTGCGCCTTTTTTATTCTGCCACAGCCCTGGCGTTAATCGCGGCACGTCGGCGGCATCTCTTAAAAATCTCTATCATTCTAATGAGTTGCACAATTCCGTCCAACAAAAAGACCATTTGGCTTGAATCCTGCTCTATCGGAATGCAAACGGAAACGCATGAGTTCGGTAAGGAAGCTTTTTCAAGACCGTTTACCCGATAACTGGAGAAGAAGGAGAGTCATGATGGACCCAAAAGACCGTAAGAAAACATTGCAACCCGTGATCTTTGCGATGGAAAACGACCAGTGCGTCTGGGGTCGGGCAGGGGTGATAAAACCGACCAAGTGCGTAAATGCATTCGACTGTCTGGGCTGCAGCCTTGATCAGCGTGTTCTGAGCAATTTTGAAGAGCAGCGAAAAGCCAGCGGCCAATCTGACCACCGGTCACCCAGAATGCTCCTGATGATGCGCAAGGGCAAGTGCCGCCACATGCTGAGCGGCCGTATTTCTTACGGCTCCTGCTCGTATGCCTACGATTGCGCAAGGTGTCCATTTGACCAGATGATCGAGGACACGAGCTACCTGCCCAATCTAAGGCGCCCGGAAGTGGAAAGAGCATCCGGCTTCGACGTTGCGCGAAATTACTACTATCATCACGGCCATAGCTGGGCTCGGGTCGAATACGGCGGGCGGGTGCGTGTGGGCCTCGATGATTTCGCTCTCAGGCTTCTGGGGCCTCAGGACGAGATACAGATGCCCGGTCTCGGGTCGACCGTGGGCCAAAGCCGTCCAGCCGCTGTGTTGAAGCGTTCAGGCAAGGAAGCCGCAAGCTTGTGCCCGGTGGATGGCCAGATAGTGGCAACCAATCACAACATTCTAAATCGAGCGACGACGGCAAATGATGCGCCATACGCAGAAGGCTGGCTTATGGTAATCCAGCCCAAGTCCTTGCGCAATAATCTTAAGAATCTGTTTTTCGACACGGAGGGTATGGCCTGGATCGACGATGAAGCTTCTCGTCTGGGCGGCCTGTTGTCGGGCACTACCGGTTATCCAACGATGCCAACAGGCGGTGAGGCGCTCAAGGATATTTACGGAACGGTTCCTGATATCGGATGGGATCGGCTGGTGCGTGAATTCATGCAGTAATCCTGGCGCCGGATACACGGTAAAAGAACTCTTTGAGGACAGGAAATCCTGACAAAACTACATCGATGGGCTTATCCCGTGAAGGGATGAGCCCCTCTTTTTTGACCAAAGGATTTGTCGGCAGGCATCTGCATCCATCCGTGGTTCACTCGTCCGAGGTTCACCCGTTTCAAGTCCGGCCGAAGATATGCTTGACGCTTCGGGAGATTTCATACTTGCACGCAGAGCAGAATCGCGAAGGCAGACTATCCAGTTTGTCGATGCTGCTCACAAAAGCCATCAGGCAATCCGGAGTCCGGCAATGCCCGATTCCCAGCAGATGCCCGGTTTCATGAAGGCCGATCTTGGCGGCTCGCAGATACGTTAGCGCCGAATCTTTATCGCGCAGCCGATGAAGAGAGATTACGGCAGCCTTGCCGCCAAGCTGGGATTCGCCGAATACGAATTTAAGAATCGGCGTGCAGAGGTCGCACTGAACGACTCCCAGCTTGAATCGTGCTCCCTCATGGATCGACTCGAGCGCTTTGATTATTTCTCCTGCCGCATATTGGCTGCGGAGCGGCACGTAGGCATACTCAGGGTCCGGGTGCGGCGGCAAGGCAGAGGCGTTGAGGCCAATCAAGGTCTGCAGGTTTGCAGCGACGACCGAAACGGCCAGTACATCCACCCGTCCGATGGGAACAACATCTACGTGACTTTCCTCGGACGTTCCTTGGCGATGGCGCGTCAATAGCGGTTACCTCAATTGGGGATAAAAGACCCCTGGTGATTCAGTTGTGCCTTCGGCAGCGGGGCCCAGGAGTTTTGCGTCAGCAGCGGCCAAGTTCATACCGCTTCATTTTCCGCATCAGTGTGCTCCGGTCGATTCCCAGCAGCTTGGACGCCCGGACGATATTCCCGTTGCAAGATTCCAGGGTGGCTTTTATTTGGTTGATTTCCTGTTCCCGCAGCGTCATCGAACCCACTGGACCTGCATCGGCGCGTGGATTCACGAAGGTCAGTTCTTCGGCCCCGATCATCCTGCCCCTTGAGATGACCACGGCACGTTCGACCACGTTTCGAAGCTCCCGAATATTGCCGGGCCAATGGTACGAAATCAAAAGGTCCAGCGCCTTCTGTGTAAAACCACCGAGGGATTTTCCGGTTTCTTCGTTGTAGCGCTTGAGAAAGTGATCGGCCAGTACGGGGATGTCATCCAATCGCTCGCGCAAGGGCGGGACGTCAATGGTGATCACGTTGATGCGATAGTAAAAGTCGTCCCTGAATTGATTTTCTTTTATCAGAGACAGCAAGTCGCGGTGGGTGGCGCTGATAAGCCGAAAATCCGACGCAACGGGCTGGCTGCCCCCTAACCTGAGGAAACTTTTCTCTTCCAGCGCCCGAAGAAGGCTTACCTGCATTTTGGGGGAAATCTCCCCAACTTCATCAAGGAGAAGCGTGCCGTTGTGAGCCATCTCCAGGCGTCCACGCCTGGCTTTGACAGCACCCGTAAAAGCCCCTCTCTCGTGGCCGAACAATTCGCTTTCCAGGAGGGACTCGGATAGCGAGCCGCAATTAACGGCCAGGAAAGGACCACAGGACCGATCGCTTCTAAAATGAATGGCCTTGGCGACCATGTCCTTACCAACCCCTGTTTCTCCGGTAATCAAAATAGGTGCAGACGAAGGGGCAACTTCCTCGATCTTGGCTAAAATGACCCGCATAGAGTTGGAGTGGGCTATAAAGACATCGAAAAAGCCCTCATCGCGTTCGCTCAACAGTTCCTTGAGGGCGATGTTCTCTTCGCGGAGTGCCTTATTGGCAAGAAGGCGCTCCATAAAGAGCGACAGCTCATCAGGATCAAAAGGCTTGCAAAAATAGTCCGTGGCGCCCCGCTTCATGGCATCGACGGCTGTTTGCACGGTGCCGTGAGCAGTCATCATGACCGCTAAGGCATTCGGCTGCTTTTCCTTCAATCGAGAAAGAAACTCGATTCCATCCATGCCCGGCATTTTGATATCCACCAGGTAGATGTCGGCGGGGGAATCCTCGACAAGTTTCAGGGCTGCCTCGCCGGACAATGCCGTTTCCACCTGATAGCCGTCCCTGACAAACCAAGCCTGGAGCGACTCGCAGATCATCTCTTCGTCGTCCACAATCATGATGCGTGTCGAAAATTTCATACGGAGGCTTCTCCTCCCTCGCTCAATGGACCCAAATCTTTCGCCCGGGACTGATCCTGCTGCAACGAAATGGAAACCTTGTCAGGAACCTGCAGGCCGTCCCGGCCGCTGACCGGGTTGCGAGGCAGCTTAATTCTGAACGTGGATCCTTTGCCAAGCTCACTTTCGACCTCCACCTCTCCATGGTGTTCGTGTATGATGCCGTAGACCATTGGCAACCCGAGGCCGCTGCCTTTCCCATCGATTTTGGTGGAGTAAAAGGGTTCGAAAATCCGCGGCAGGTCCTCAGGATCAATTCCACACCCTGTGTCGGCGACCGCAAGGCAGATGAGATCCGCGCTCTCGTCGATTTCGCCGGAGATGGTTAAGGTCCCTCCGTTCGGCATTGCGTCAATAGCGTTGAATATCAGGTTCAACAGGCACTGTTGAATCTGGGCGTAATCTCCCGATGCGGTGAACGGACCGGACGGGAAACGGACCTCGAAACGGATATTGGCAAGTTCGAGCTGGTGCTCGGTCAGCAGCAGGATTGTATCAACCAGCTCGCGAATCGCAATAACCTTTGCTTCCACGCTTTTTGGGCGGGCGAAGGTAAGGAGGTTCTTGACAATAGCGCCGCAGCGCATCGCTTCCCGAAAAGAAAGGTCAAGATATCGCTCCGCATTCGACATCTCCACATCAGACGGCCCACTCTGCCCGGTATTGGACAGCAGAATACTATGGATAAGCCTGTTGAAGGTAACAATGCTGGTGATCGGGTTGTTGATCTCGTGGCAAACCGAAGCGACGAGCCGCCCTAGGGAGCTGAGCCGATCTTCCTGGGCCAAACGGGCGAAATCCTTTTTGAGCGCTGTGGTGCGCTCTTCGATCTTTTTGCCCAAATCCTGAGTGATGTCCCGGATCGTCAGCACGAACTGGGCGATCTCCCCATGTCGGTCAAGAATCGGGTACGCGGTAACCTGGCGAAACTGTGAGGTATTGTTCTGTTCGCCAAGTTCATATATTGCACGGGCCGGCTTGCCGGTCTGCAGGGCTTCGCGAGCGACACAGATCGTTGAAGGAAACTTGCACGGACTCGATCTGCGATAGAGCACCTCGTAACAATGTTTACCAATGGTG
This sequence comes from Syntrophobacteraceae bacterium, assembly GCA_052143075.1. Classification (GTDB taxonomy): domain Bacteria; phylum Desulfobacterota; class Syntrophobacteria; order Syntrophobacterales; family Syntrophobacteraceae; genus SbD1. The sequence continues at coordinate 10,025 of JBKQTS010000051.1, forward strand.
TCGTCCTTGTTTGCACTGCCCGGGATCTGGGGCGATTGGTTACAGTCTGTAATAAGGAACCTCCTGTTGATGACAAGAACACCATCCGGCGAGGCCTCCAGCAAAGTGGCGGCCAGCGGATTCGCAGCATAGCCCTTGGCCATTTCAATCAACCGCAGGGAAGCCACCCGGTCGAGTACACCCACGGCAGGCCGTTTCCGGCTTATAATGTCGGTTAGAATGCCCTCGTCGCCCGTACACTCAAGGATCAGGTCCAGGGGCTCTATCGCCAGCAGGTCCCGGTAATCGTCGAATACCTTTATTCCCAATTCCTCGGCGTATGTACTGCAATAGACAGATTTTTGCATATCGACGACCGCCATCAACCGCAGGCCGGAGGATTGGATGTTGTGCAGATTTTTAAGAATAGTCTGGCAACAGGACCCGCCGAGCACCATTGCAATGTTGAACAGCAGGTGTTTGGAGGAAGTTGCAGAGCCCATGGTGTCTCCTTTTGGCAACGCATGCCCTCTAATGGTGGAGCCGACGGGGTTCCCCGGTTGAGAAATCTGGTGCCATCCTTTAAATTGGTCAAACCCCCGGGAGCCTGAAGCGCAGCCGGTATGGACTGAATGGGGAGGCGTATGTTGATGATACAGATATTTTTCATACAGGTCAATACTCGGCAGGCAATCGGCACGGTGAACCTGTCCTGCCGAAGTCCTTTCATCTCCCCATGGAGCGCCGCTATCCAATCTCATTGAGTCTTCTTGATTGGCGGGCAATCAGGCGTTCGATATCGGCAATATCTTCAGCTGAGAGTTCCGGTCCGGGTTTTCGAATTGCCGAAGAAGCAATGATATTACGTTTTGCAAGGATGTATTTTCGCACAGCAAGACCAATTCCACGCTGTTGCTCATAACGCGCAAGCGGAAGATATGCATCAAAAATATCGTGAGCCCGCTCTACATTGCCACTCTCATGCGCGTTGCAGACATGCACCATCATTTCGGGATAAGCGAAGCCGGTCATAGCACCGTCCGCTCCCCGCGTAAGTTCTTCGGGTAAAAACAGCCCACCGCCATTGCCCGTCAAAATCGAAACGCGACGTGTGCCGCCACGCTCACTGGAGGCGCGAATCGCAGACAGTTTAGACAGGCCCGGGCAGTCTTCATGCTTTAACATTACACAGCTTGGCGCCTCCTTCACAATGCGCAAGATAACCGAAGGCGACATTTGCACCCCGGTTGACACCGGATGATCCTGCAGTACGAACGGGACAGAGGAGCCCAGCGTCTGTGCGACCATCACAAAATAATTACGGATTTGATCATCAGTTCTCAGAGATGATGGCGGTGCTACCATGACGCCTGCAGCACCCATATCCATTACGCTCACGGTAAGCTCACGCATCGGCGCAAATCCTGGCGCTGATGCGCCAACTACGACAGGCACTTTCCCGGCAACACGATTAATGACCCTTTCAGCAAAACTTCGTGACTCATCAACTGTAAGCTTTGTCGCCTCACCCATTATGCCAAGTATTGTAATTCCGGTCACACCGCACTCAATATATGAATCAACCATGCGATCGGTGCTGGCCATATCCAGTGAACCATCATCAGCGAACGGTGTTACCGCAATAATGAAGACACCTTTGGCGCTCTCATCCAAGATTGCCATTTCATACTCCCTGATTTATTAACCGGATCTCTTTACAAAACATTTCTGCAGCCTTCGATGCTTATTTCTCGATCGATTTTTCATAGCGCGCCATGTTTTCAGCATTAGGAGGGTATAAGCCAGGAAGCTCAGCTCCCTTTTCAACTTGACTCTTGATCCAATCTTCAAGACGCTCCTGCTCGACTGCCGCCGCAGCCACGTGGTCTGCCAATGCACGAGGAATTACAACGGCGCCGTCATCGTCAGCAACGATAAGGTCGTCAGGATATACAGCCACCCCGCCGCAACCAATCGGCTCCTGCCAATTGACAAAGGTCAGGCCGGCAACTGAAGGTGGTGCGGAGGCACCTTGACACCAAACAGGTAGATTTGTTGCCAGAACCCCTGTAACATCACGTACAACTCCATCGGTAACAAGCGCTGCAACACCTCGCTTCATCATGCGTGCGCAGAGAATGTCGCCAAAAATGCCTGCATCGGTTTTCCCCATTGCATCGACTACTGCAATACAGCCTCCCGGCATGTTCTCAATCGCAGCTCGCGTGGAGCGCGGGGAAGACCATGATTCCGGGGTGGCAAGATCTTCTCTGGCAGGGATGAATCGAAGAGTGAAAGCGCGGCCGGCGGTACGCTGCTGATTTGTCCTTAGAGGTTTTGGCCCGCGCAGCCACGTGTTTCGCAATCCTTTTTTAACCAGGATTGTTGTAATGGTAGCTGTCGATATCCTGGAAAGCGTTTCAATAATTACTGAGTCATCTGCCATAACAAAATCCTCTGTATATTTTCTGAGTTATCAAACACACCAATACCGGCATTTTTGTATTACGGCATTTTCGCAGACCATCCAAGTCGTTGCAAGAGATTCAATGGCGCGCCACAGAGCCTTAAAATGACCGTTGATTTCGTCATGTCGGCGAAAGCCGGGGTGCAGGGCTTTCTTGAACTATTTGATTTTTAAAGCAAAACACTGGACCCCAGCCTGAACCCTCACTGCGTTCAGGTTCGCGTTGACACTTCCATCCGATGTTAAACGCTTCAAGTTCACGTCCGATCTTTTGTGAGGACGCGCCGGGGTGACGACCCCACGAGGTTTTTGCTGCAAAGTCCGAAGTCAAATCCTTTTTCAACACCCTCTGCCGTATTCTCTACCATTTTTCACGGTTGATTCCATCTCCACGCTCAGTTTTTGACCTAAAAGCTTTTCGACCTGGAAGTTTTTTTTGACTCCGCGTCACCATGATGGGGGACGACAGCGGCCGGACCGGTCGAAAAGGCCTGTATTCCTCGCCCGGGGTTTAAGCATAGACACAAAAATGCACAATATGGAGAAAACATTCACGGGCGCCAACAGAGGACACTCTGTAGTAAAAGTCCCTACAGACCCCAAAAGTCCTTTAGTTACAATAGATTAATAAATCGCGATTTATTCTTGCGGAAATTTTTTAGTGTGTGAAATGTTTATCTTGACATTTCGCAACGCCTACTTTCTAATGGGCAATAAGGATGAAAGCCGCTGTTCTTTCAAAAACTATCTCTGTGCGGATCCACCTGGGATAAAGACTTCAGGTGCATTTATTCTTCGCGTTCGCAGACCTGCTAAACCTCGGATTTGAATTGCGCCGGGCTTTGCGTGAAAAGCCGACGGAGCGTGGCTCTATCCGGGTGAGGCTCCTGTTGCTTGGTTCACAGTTCCAATTCTATTCAAACACTGTTGCAGATTTCCAAAAAGGACCAAATTCACAAGGAGATAGGATTATGACTGATGGAATGATGGCGATCGCCATCTTGCTGCCGGTAGTGGCTGGTTTCCTGATACTCGCGATTCGCAATTATTTTGCGCGAGGGGTGGTTGTTGTTTTAACAGCCGTAGTGCTTATGGCAAACAGCATCCTGTTCGCTGCAAAAGGGCCCCTGACCTACACCCCCCCTGCAGGGTTCGATTGGGGCGCGCTGGTTGCGGTCCTGGACTATGCCATTCTTGTCTTATACCTTGTGCTGGGTCTTAAATTACGGAACCGCCTGGTCCTGATTTTCTCCGCGACCCAGATCATACCGCTTGCCTACTTTGAATTCATCATGAAGGCCCATGTGGACCCGAGACCGGCTTTCGTGGTCGATCATCTGGCCATAGTGATGACTTTGATCATTTCCATTATCGGTTCTCTCATCTGTATCTACGCCATCAGGTACATGCGCGACCATGAGGAGCATGCTCATGTCCAGAAGTCCAGGCAGTCCAGGTTTCTGTTCTGGCTTGTTTTGTTCCTGGGGGCCATGAACGGCTTGGTCTTCGCCAACAACCTCGTCTGGCTCTACTTTTTCTGGGAAGTCACCACACTTTGTTCCTTCATGTTGATTTCTCATGACAAGACACAGATAGCCCTGGAAAATGCCGCGCGCGCGCTCTGGATGAATTCCACCGGTGGAACCGCATTCATCCTGGCCATCATTTATCTTTACGCGACTCAGGGGGGTTCTTCGGCCCTTTCGGTTCAGAACGTCATTGGAGGAGGCATGCACAGCGGGGCCATGATCCTGCCGATAGCCCTCCTTTGCTTCACCGGGTGCACCAAGGCTGCGCAAATGCCGTTCCAATCCTGGCTTCTTGGGGCAATGGTTGCGCCCACGCCGGTTTCAGCACTGCTCCACTCCAGCACCATGGTTAAAGCAGGGGTGTACCTGGTGCTCAGGCTTGCCCCCGCTT
>JBKQTS010000052.1:0-30907 GCA_052143075.1 Syntrophobacteraceae bacterium
AACGGCGGCAACGCTCATGCAAAAAGTCTTCGTGAATGCGAGGCGTTTAACCAGCCGGCCCTCCTGGGCTTCCAGCGTAAAAATGGGCATGAATGAAACCGCTATGACCAGCAGGGCGAAAAAGCTCGGCCCTCCTACCTCCTTTACAGCGCTGATGACAACATTCTTGAAATTTCCAGGTCTTCCTTCGCTGTCCCAGTGCTCGAGCTTTTTATGAGTCTGCTCGACAACGACGATGGCGGCGTCCACCATGGCGCCCACAGCTATCGCGATCCCGCCAAGGGACATGATGTTGGCCGTAAGATTCATCCCGTACATCGGAATGAACGAGATTATGACCGCAACCGGAATGGTGATAATTGGAATAATCGCACTCGGGATGTGCCACAGAAAGATGAGAATCACCAGGCTGACTATTATCAGTTCCTCAGTGAGAGTATGTTTCAAGGTTTCGATAGACCGGGTGATGAGGTCTGCCCGGTCGTATGTCGTAACGATTTCCACTCCCTTGGGAAGGTTGGGGGTGATTTCGGCCAACTTGGCCTTGACCCTGTCTATAACTTTCAAGGCGTTTTCGCCGTAGCGCATGATAACGATTGCGCCCACAGTCTCACCCTCACCGTCGAGTTCGGCCACGCCCCGGCGAATGTCGGGCCCCATGACGACTTTACCCAGGTTCTTGACCAGAATCGGCGTTCCGGTAGATTCATTGGTCCCCACGACTACGTCTTCTATGTCGCTCAACGATTTTACATAGCCTCGGCCCCGCACCATGTACTCGCGGCCGGAGAACTCAACTAGCCGTCCCCCCACGTCGTTGTTGCTCTCCCGAATCGCGTTCATCACCTTGTCCATCGGGATTTTGTAAGAGAGAAGGGCGTTAGGGTCGAGGTTCACCTGGTATTGGCGGACAAATCCACCTACCGGTGCCACTTCTGCGACTCCCGGCAGCGATTGGATTTCGTATTTGAGAAACCAGTCCTGAATCGAGCGCAGTTCCGCAAGATCGTGCTTTCCGGTTTTATCCACGAGCGCATACTCAAATACCCACCCGATGGCTGTCTCATCGCGGGCAAGCTCAACCTGGACCTCACGCGGGAGCTTCGGAAGGATGTTATTCAGATATTCCAGCGTTCGGGACCTTGCCCAATAGATGTCGGTGCCGTCTTCGAAAATGACGTATACGAACGAATAGCCGAAATCGGAGAAGCCTCGTATGTCCTTTACTTTCGGGACCCCAAGCATGGCCGTGATCAGAGGGTATGTGACCTGGTCCTCGATGATATCCGGACTGCGGTCCCACTTCGAATAGATAATCACCTGCGTGTCGGAGAGATCGGGGATGGCGTCCAGCGTGATGTGCCGCATCGAGTAGACGCCTGTGGCAACCGCCGCACCGACGAACAGGAAAACGATGAACCTGTTGTTCGCACAAAAATCGATGATTCTGTTGATCATTCATCACTCATCATTTTTGCTCCATGCCGCCGGCGGCGGACTTGAGCTGGCTCTCAGAGTCTATCAGAAAGTTTGCCGACGTCACCACCTGCTCTCCTGCCTTGAGTCCGTCGAGCACGATGAGGCGGCCATCCACGCGTGGGCCCGGGGTTATTTTACGCGGCTCGAAATAGCCGCCCTCTTTTGCGACGAAAACCATCTGGTTGGCGCCGGAATCCAGTACCGCCTCCTGCGGAATTGAAAGCTTCTTTCCATAATCGAGTTTCAGCTCCACATTCGCGTACATATCCGGCTTGATCTTGAAGTCCGGATTGGCCAGTTCCACGCGGATTTTCAGCGTCCGCGTCTTTGGGTCCATTTCGGGAGATATGTAGGTAACCTTTCCCGTGAAAGTTTTTCCCGGAAAAGATGGAAAAGTGACCGACGCTTTCTGCCCCAGGCTGACCGACGCAATTTCATACTCGTAGACTTCGGCCTGGATCCAGATATTTGAAAGATCGGCGATGACGAAGAGGTCCATTTCGGGGGCGACCTGCTGGCCTTCGAATACATTACGGGTCACCACAAAGCCGTCCAGGGCCGAATAGAGCGTGAGCGACTTCAATGGAGCCCCCAGGTGCTCGATCTGATTGATTTGTGAGTCGCTTATGTCCCAGTATTTCAACCGCTCGCGGGTCGCGCCGTAAAGTGATTCCGACCGGGAACCGATGTCTCCGAATTCGCTGTTCTTGAGAATGTCTTTTGATTTTTTCGCAATAAGCAATTCCTCCTGGGTGGATACGAGGTCGGGGCTGTAGATGCTTAGCAGGGGCTGCCCTTTTTTGACCAGCTTTCCGACGAAATTCACGTAAACCTTATCCACCCAGCCCGGAAACTTTGTGTGCACGTGGGCGACCCTGGTTTCATCGTATGTGGCCAGACCCACGGCGTGAATGGTCTTGGAGATGTCCATTTCGGCAGCTTCGCTGATTTTTACACCGATCATCTGCTGTTTTTCCGGACTTATTTTGACGGTCCCGGCAGGGAGATCACCCGCCCCCGGCTTCTCCTCTTCATAGATCGGGACCAGGTCCATTCCGCACGGGGCTTTGCCGGGCTTGTCGGATTTATTAGTAGGGTTCATGGGATCGACATAGTAAAGGATTTTAGGCTGCTTGTCCGAGGGCCCGGAGGACGCTGTCTTAATATCGCCTGAGTTGCGGCCGGCGTACCAGTGGGAGTAGCCGAAGGCGCCAAAGGCTCCGAGCGCGAAGAACAGCAAGGGGACGAGAAAAGTGCGCCGTTTTCCGGAAACGGCGGGTTTTAGTTTATCGGGACCAGTACTCATCTGGTTGAATCCTTCCTCGCTTTATTTGCAGGAAACGGGAACCGTTGTGCAAACAGAGGGCCAATTAGAACGAATTGTTGGGCTTCTTTCAACTATGCCTCCGGATCTTTTGCCGGCAATGGTTTCGAGCCGGCTCTCCAGGGCTTCGTCCGATGAACGCGAAGAGTCGAGGGCCCTGCAGCATAGATAAGACATGAAAGTTTTTTTCGACTGGTTGAAAGTTTCTTTCAACCTGAACGGCGGAGAGCAACCCCCACGAATACGACAATACGTATTTTAATACATCATTACAAGCCCTTACAGCTTCAAGTTGCGAGTTTTGGAACCTGGCCCGGGTATTGCCTGTGAGAACGCTCAGGAACGATGTGATTGCTCGATGACAATAAAAAAAGTTCCAAAAATACTAAATGTGCAGTTCAACATTCTTGTGCCGGCGGATTTTTAAAGGCACAATAAAGAAGAAATCTTCTACCGCTCAATTATCAAAGGAAACAAATGCTGCCTCAAAATCTTATCCGGCTATTTCTCCTTTGGTTCATTTGCATGCTGAATCCCGTTTATGTTTTTTCTCAGGTCCCTGGAGAACAAGCTCCCCCGGAAACAAAAGAAATTACTTTGGAAGAACTGGTAAAAGCCGCTGATGAAGGTAATCCGGAAATCAAGTCGGCAGCGCAGGCCGCCGCTGCGTCCAAGGCAATGATTCCCGCCGCCGGGGCTCTTCCCGATCCTACCGTTAAGTTCGAAACCATGGGGAACCTGATTCCTCCGACACTCATGAAGGGGGACCCGTCTTCAGCCCGCACCTACGGCGTCGAGCAGGAAATTCCTTTTCCCGGAAAACGCGGCCTGAAAGAAAGCATTGCCTCGGTCGAAGCCGAATCTCAGCAATGGAATCATGAGCTTGTGCATCTAACGGTCAGGTCGGAGCTGAAGCAGGCTTTTTTCGAGCTGTATTTGATTCATAAATCACTAGATATTTTGTTGAAAAACAAGGAACTGCTTCAGAATTTCGAGAATATAGCGGAATCAAGATACAAGGTCGGTCAAACGACGCAGCAGGACGTCCTCAAGGCCCAGGTCGAAATATCCAAAGTTCTCGACAGGCTGCTTTTGCAAGGGGAAAAAAAACGGATAGCCGAAGCAAAGATCAATAACCTTCTTTACAGGCCACCCGAGACCCCGGTCGGGAAACCCGCGGAGTTCAAAAAGGCTGAGCTGGCTTTATCGCTCGAAGAGCTCACACAGCTTGCCGTAAGCAGTTCACCCGAATTAAAAGCCAAGGAAAGCGAAATAACCCGCAGGCAGTATGGGGTCGATTTGGCGCAAAAGGAATTCTATCCCGACTTTGCCGCCGGTTTTAGCTTTGCTGAGCGCGAAGACAATCCTAACATGTATGGTCTCATGGTGAGCGCAAAGCTGCCGATCTATTTTTGGAGGAAACAGGGGCCGGAACTCGAGGCCGCCCGGCTCAATTTTTCCAGCGCCAGGAGTATGCGCGACAAAACCTCCTCAACGGTCCGGTACCAGGTGAAAGAAGCCTATACCACGGCAACCACTGCCGAGAAGCTCGCAAATCTATATAAATCTGCGATAGTTCCCCAATCCGACCTCGCTCTCAACTCCGCCATAGCCAATTACCAGGTCGGGAAAATCGATTTCCTCCAGCTCATTGACGCCACTATGTCGCTTCTCGAATACGAGCTCAAGTATTACGAATCGATGGTCGAGTTTCACAAGGCGCTTGCCCAGTTGGAGCCGCTGGTCGGCGTTGATCTAGTTAAATAAATGAAGCGGGAAGAGGGAAGCTTCTTGCCCCTTGCTTAAGGTTCCGGAGTTGATTTGGAACAGCGCAACCACCACAGTGCAGGGCACAAAGAGGCATTCTGAGGGAATGAACTAAATATTTTCTCAGAGAACATCAATTGAGAGTCCCGGGATCTCACCATCAATGATCTTCCGCGCAAAGATGATGCCTTCCATGTCTGCCATCTCTTTGCTCGAGAAGGTATTTTCGGAAGAGAAAGTTTGTTCTCTCGGTTCGCCACTTGAACCTTTATGTGTGGAAACAGTTACTTGCAAGGTCCAACGGTTACTTTCGCCAAGCTGAATAGATTTTGACCTGAGTAAATAACTCCTATAAAGAAATCCCATTATCCATTCCTTTCAATTAGACCAGTGTTACATCCGGAAACACAGGGTGAGACAACCGGCCCAGTTGGATTTTCTTTCGATTTCTTTCGTGGATTTACCATACCGATTTCTCGCCACCAGCACAAACTTTTTAAGCTGAGCCGGCTGTTATGGGACCATAACTTATGGGCGAAGCAAAAGTAACCTTCAGCATAGTTCGCACAGCCTGAACTTCTAGTTTTTGTCGAGAGGCAATTAAGGTTGAGTCAGTCTGCCGGGCTCAGCCAGGCCGCAACTTACGCCTTGCTCTGTTGGGGAGTGCCCAATAATATTTTCACTTGGAATATCGTTTGTCTCTCCCTGTGTCGAGTGCAATGACAATCTCCGCCAATTGGCTCTTGGCACTGAAGTTTATTATCGTGCACTCTACTCTGTCGTGGGTTAATTCACCTACGGCCTTCGCTATTGCAGACTCAATCTTATCCAGTGGAATGGTCTTTAATTTACAAGCATAGGAGGCATGGTACCGCTCGTCGAAATTTCCTTTTTTTTCTTCCATAACCACTCCTTTCTGAATCCTGAGTTAAAAAGGGCCACGGACCTCTCATGAATCACCAAGATAATCACTCAAACTGATGTTAGGATGTTACCATGATGGAACAATCCACTGTGTATGGAGAATTATTTTATCAGAAGATCCTGCTCAGGTTGAAAAATTATCGGGATTCCCTCGAAACCCTGGCCAAAATCCTGCTTGAGAAGGAAACCATCGATGGCGACGAGTTGAAACAATTTGCGGAGGAAGTGAGGGTTCGGGCATCTGCCGCTGGTGAGAGGCCCTGATAGAGGCGCCGCATTGAGCTTGTTTGTGAATCGGCAGTGGATAATGGATATTTATAAAGTACGGACCTTTCTCATTCAGCGATACCTGGCCCCTGTTTCTTATTTTCTGAGGATATCTTTTTATATTTAGGTGATCATTTGTACGAATAGGTTGCATTTCTGAGATAATCGGTTATAATCTACATTGTGCCAATGGAGTAGGCTATTTTGAGTTATGCAGGAAATCGATCTTTCGCCGGTATTAATGGTTCGGTTTCGGGGTAACTCCGAGTACCGCGCCAAAAGAGCAGTGAAAAAAACACAAAATTTAGAGAAGGATTAAGAAATGGTGGAAGGTCGAGTAAAATGGTTTAATGACAGCAAAGGCTATGGCTTTATTGAAGCGGACAGTGGACACGATGTGTTCGTTCACCACTCATCCATAGAAGGCGAAGGCTATAAGTCTTTGGCCGAGGGTGATCGCGTCAGTTTCGCGGAAGAAAAAGGCAGCAAAGGGCCAAGCGCCGCAAGCGTAAGAAAGCTTTAATCAAAGCTTTGCGAAAGACATTAAAAACGAACGTCAGCCGGAGCATCAAAAGCTCCGGCTTTTTTGTTCCCGGGTAAGGGTCGGAGTAACATTAGAGTTTATATGTAGTTGCTGGAAGCTTTAATAGATTCCTGCTGTGAGCCGGCCCAGGATAACATGGCGTGCCAGGAGTACCGCCTTTCTTAAATTGGCTTCTCCGGTCCGTGTGACTATGAGGCGAGCGAAAAGCGCACCTCCCTTTTCATCTGGTGAAAGTATGTCAACAGTAGGCTTCTTTTGAGGCAGGGCATCCAGCCCACTTTACTCACTGCTTCCATCAGACTCTCCACCTGGTCAAATACACCGCCGTTCTCTTTTCCAGTAGTGGTCCACCGCAGAGACGGGACATGGTCCGGACAAGCAGCGGACGTAGAGCGTCCTCTGCGTCTGTGTGGTGAACAGGTACTGGAAACCGGCTATGCCGGTAATCCTAAAGGAAAAAAGCTATGATTTCAAAATCATCAATCCGAAGAGCTATCGCACAGGCCCGGGGTTGTGTGCAAGGTGATCTCCATCTCGATGCTAACGGGAAGACTGTTTCTTTTAGCGTTGGAATGAGTGACTCATTGGAGTACGGGGGCATCTATCCTGATTTTTGGTACCTGGCGAAGGAGCACTCATTTGAGAAGGTCGCCGGTATAATACGGAGATGGGCAGCTTCGAGGTAAAAGTGGATCGTCACCATTTCAAAAAAGGGAATTGCAAATAATGCTTAGCAATAAAGATCGAAACAACAAAGGCAATGTTAAGGGCGTCGATGAAGGACATAGAAAGCGGAAGACCGAACCGAGCACACGAGAGCTGCGAAGAAAGAATATGGTTAAGAAGGTCAAGAGGCTGAAGTAAATGCAGTTGAGCATCAAGACCATTCGCCAGACCTTGCTCCGTTTGAGAGCCCGCCCGGGCGGAAACGGCCTGTCACGGAAGTACGCCGGCGACGAGCCGCCGCTGCGGTCGGAGTTGTTGAGCGCCGTTCAGATGGAGCAGCATGGCAAGGCCCTCGCGGGCTCGCACAAGTTGAGCCCTGGACGTCCGCTGGACCGGCTTCTGACGCGGTTGGCCGAGAATGAAGGTGTCCTGCTTAGAGTCCGCAACCTGGTGACCGAGGCCGTCAAAACGGACCGCCGGATTACTCCGGCCGGGGAATGGCTGCTCGACAATTTCTATTTAATTGAAGAACAGATACGTACAGCTAAGCGACACTTGCCAAAGGGTTACAGCCGAGAGCTGCCGCGCTTGCTTGACGGCCCATCGGCCGGGCTTCCGCGAGTGTATGACCTCGCGCTGGAAACGATCTCGCACGGCGATGGACGGGTGGACCCGGAGAGCCTAAGCAGTTTCGTAGCCGCCTACCAGATGGTGACCATCCTGAAGTTGGGCGAATTGTGGGCCATCCCCATCATGCTGCGCCTGGCCCTGATCGAGAATCTTCGGCGGGTTGCCGCCAGGATCGCCGCTGACAGGATCGACCGAAACCGCGCCGACTATTGGGCCGACCAGATGACGGAGATCGCCGCGAAGGATCCGAAAAGCCTGATTCTTGTGATCGCGGATATGGCGCGGTCGAACCTGCCGATGGTGAGCTCGTTTGTCGCCGAGTTTGCGCGTCGGTTACAGGGGCAAGGCCCCGCTTTGGCATTGCCGCTCACCTGGATTGAACAGCGACTGTCCGAGTCCGGCCTGACCATCGAACAGTTGGTGCGCTCGGAGAACCAACAACAGGCCGCGGACCAGGTCTCGATGAGCAACAGCATCGGCAGCCTCAGGTTCCTGGGCGCGATGGACTGGCGCGAGTTCGTCGAGACGATGAGCAATGTCGAGCAGACCCTGGGTGAGGATCCCGGCAACGTCTACGGCAAGATGGATTTTGCCACCCGTGACCGCTACCGCCACGTTGTGGAAAAGATTGCGAAGAACAGCCGGTACTCCGAAAGCGAGGTGGCGCGCAAAGCGGTCCAATTGGCCCGCGAGGCCGCCGCTGAAGGGATGTCGATGCTCCGCGAGGCGTGCGGCGCCTTCACTCCCCGCCGCCGTGCGGGGCATGTGGGCTTCTACCTGGTCGATAGGGGATTGGCGCAGCTCGAGCGACTGGCGGAGGTGCGCTCATCACCCCTTAAGGCCCTTCGAAAAGCCGGCCGCCGGTATCCTTTGCCTCTGTATGGCGGCACGATCCTGCTGATGACGCTCCTCTTCGCCGGGCTGCTGGTGGTGAAGGCGCATGGCGGCGGGTTGCATGGCTGGCTGCTCGCGCTGACCGGGATTCTTTCTGTTCTGTGTGGAAGCTATCTGGCAGTGGCGGTGGTGAACTGGCTGGCCACGTTGCTGGTGACGCCGCATCCGCTGCCGCGAATGGACTTCTCAAAAGGGATTCCGCCGGAATCGCGCACTCTGGTGATAGTCCCGACTATGCTCACAAGCGTTCAAAATATCGAGGATTTGATCGATGCGCTGGAAGTGCGTTTCCTGGCGAATCGCTACGACCATCTCCACTTCGGCCTGCTGACCGACTTTCGAGACGCGTTCGAAGAAACGCTGCCAGAGGACGAACCGCTGTTGCTGCTGGCCCGGCAGGGAATCGAAGAGCTGAATGAAAAGTACAGGGGCTCGGAAAGCGATACTTTCTTCCTCTTTCATCGTCCTCGCCGATGGAATCCTCGGGACCGGATATGGATGGGTTACGAGCGCAAACGGGGAAAGCTTGCGGATTTGAACTGGCTTCTGCGCGCCGGGGCGCATGCTAATCCCGGCGACCGCTTCTCGCTCGTCGTCGGTGAAACTGCAATTTTGGCTGACGTGAAGTACGTGATAACCCTGGATACGGATACGCAACTGGCGCGCGATTCGGCGTGGCAGTTTGTGGGCACCATGGCGCACCCTCTGAATCGTGCGCGCTACGACGAAGACAAAGGGCGCGTCTGTGAGGGATACGGCATCCTTCAGCCGCGGGTGGCGGTGAGCCTGCCTGGAGCGAACCGGTCGCGGTATGCGCGCATGTACGGAAGTGACCCCGGCATCGATCCTTACACGCGCGCCGTTTCCGACGTTTACCAGGACCTGTTCGGTGAAGGCTCGTTCATTGGCAAGGGAATCTATGACGTCGATGCGTTTGAGCGGGTAATGGACGGGCGTTTCCCCGCCAACCGGATCCTCAGCCACGATCTTTTGGAGGGGTGCTACGCGCGGGCTGGGTTGTTGAGCGATGTGCAGTTGTACGAGGAATACCCGTCTCGCTACAGCGCGGACGTTAGCCGCCGGCGCCGTTGGATTCGAGGGGATTGGCAGATCGCGCAGTGGGTGACGCCGGGCGTTCCCGGCCCGGATGAGCGCCTTGAAAAGAACCCGCTCACGATGCTGTCCCGCTGGAAGATCCTCGACAACCTGAGGCGCAGTCTCGCACCCGCGGCTTTGACACTCCTGTTGCTGCTGGGCTGGACGGTGTTGCCGTCGGCCTGGTTCTGGACCTTGGCGGTGATCGGCATCATCCTGATGCCTTCTTTGATCGCCTCGGGCCTGAATGTGCTTCAGAAGCCGGGCGATGTGACTCTGGGGCAGCACCTCGCCGCCGCAGTGCGCTCGGCTGGCGGGAGCCTTGCTCAGGCAGTATTTACGCTCGTGTGTCTCCCCTACGAGGCGTTTTTCAGTCTGGATGCGATTGTGCGAACGGTCTGGCGCCTGCTGATTACGCACAGGAGGCTTCTCGAATGGAACCCGTCGAGCGGCCCGGATCGCACCGGCCGCACCGATCTCGCCGTCTCGTGCCGGACCATGTGGATCGCCCCGGTCATTGCCACCGCCGCGGCGATTGCTCTGGCGCTATCGAGGCCGGCCGCGTTAGTTGTTGCTGTGCCTATTCTGGGTCTTTGGTTTGTCTCCCCCGTTATCGCCTGGTGGATCAGCCGGCCACTCGCTCGCCGTGAAGCACGGCTCACGACCGAGCAGACCCTCTTTCTCCGGAAGCTCTCCCGGAAAACCTGGGCGTTCTTCGAGACATTCGTAGGACCTGAGGATCATTGGCTGCCGCCCGATAACATTCAGGAGCACGGGCACTTCGCGGTGATGGACGCAAAGAACGGCATGGATCCGTGGCTGCCGTCCGATAACTTTCAGGAGCACCCCTGCGCCGTGGTCGCGCACCGCACGTCGCCCACCAACATGGGATTGGCACTGCTAGCGAATTTATCCGCATACGATTTCGGTTACATTTCAGCCGGACAATTCGTCGAACGCACAGAGAACGCTCTGCGCACCATGGAAGCCCTGGAGCGACACCGGGGCCACTTCTATAACTGGTACGACACGCAATCTCTGAAGCCACTGCCGCCCCTCTATATTTCTTCGGTTGACAGTGGGAATCTTGCAGGACATCTGCTGACATTGCGGCAGGGTCTGCTCGCTCTTCCCGATGACAATATCCCGGGAGCGCGCTTGTTCGATGGGCTCAGCGACACATTGAGGGCCCTCGTGGACGTTGCTGGAGGCTCTGCTACGGCCCAGCTCGTTCAACTTCAGAAGGAGACGGCGCTCGCGGTCAGCTCCCAGCCTGCCACGCTCGCGGAGGCACGGCCGCGCCTGGACCGGTTGGCGGTGCTGGCCGCAGACGTGGCCTCTGCCTCTGCCGCCACCGAAGGTTTGAGTGGCAACCGCGGCTGTGACCCAGCCACCCTGGCCGGAGGTCCCACCGCCTGGGCGCACTCATTTGCCCGGCAGTGCCGGGATGCCCTCGATGAAATAATGTTACTCGCTCCGTGGACACCGCTTTTGTCCTCTAGCAATAGACTCCGGGATTTTCACGGTATCGACGGGGTCCCAACGCTGCGCCAATTGTCAAACTTCGAAGTGGAACTCCTACCGGAAATCGATCATCGGCTTGCCCTGAAAGTGACGCCCGAAGAGAAGGCGTGGCTTGATGAGCTTCGACCTCTTGTCATTGAGGCAAGCCGGCGCGCCGGCGCCAGGATTGCGGCTATTGAGCGCCTTGCACTGCAATCAAACGAGCTTGCCCGTATGGAGTATGATTTCCTGTTCGATAAGGCGCGTCACCTACTGGCTATCGGATACAACGTTGGCGAGCATCGGCGGGACTCCAGCTACTACGATCTACTGGCATCGGAAGCGAGATTTTCCAGTTTCGTGGCAATTGCACAAGGAAAGTTGCCTCAGGATAGCTGGTTCGCCATGGGACGTCTGCTCACCACCACTGGTGGAGAGCCTATTCTCCTTTCATGGAGCGGGTCGATGTTCGAGTACCTCATGCCGCTCCTGATGATGCCGACATACGAAGACACTCTGCTCGACAAGACCTGCAAGGCGGCTGTGGCCAGCCAGATCGAGTATGGGAGAAAATGCGGGGTGCCCTGGGGCATTTCAGAATGCGGCTACAATGCAATCGACGTTAATCTCAACTATCAGTACCGGGCATTCGGCGTGCCCGGCCTGGGGCTTAAACGAGGGCTCGCGGAGGATCTGGTGATTGCGCCCTATGCTTCGGCGCTGGCGCTGATGGTGGCGCCCGGCAAGGCGTGTTTGAATCTCGAGCGGCTGGCGGCTGAAGGGTTTGAAGGAAAATTCGGCCTTTATGAGGCGATCGACTACACTCCTTCGCGTCTCCCGCGTGGACAATCGAGCGCGGTGGTTCGCTCCTTCATGGCACATCACCAGGGCATGAGCTTTCTCTCTTTGGCGTATCTGCTCCTGGGCCGTCCGATGCAGAAACGATTCGAGTCGGAACCCCTGTTCCAGGCGACCATGTTGTTGCTTCAGGAGCGGGTTCCCAAGGCTACTGCATTCTATGCGCACACTACAGAGCTTTCCGAGTTATATTCGGCTTCCAGCGGCGCGGAGACGCCGGTGCGTGTTTTCAGCAGCCCGGACACGCCGGTTCCTGAAGTTCAGTTGTTGTCAAACGGCAGATACCACGTGATGATTACCAACGCCGGCGGCGGTTACAGCCGCTGGAAGGACCTCGCCGTCACACGTTGGCGCGAAGACGGCACCTGCGACAACTGGGGCGCGTTCTGTTACATCCGCGACGTGGCCAGCAGGGAGTTCTGGTCAACCGCATATCAGCCAACGCTGAAACGATCGAAGCTTTTTGAGGCGATCTTCTCGGAAGGGCGAGCCGAGTTTCGCTGCCGCGACCACGACTATGACACCCATACCGAGATCGCTGTTTCGCCCGAGGATGACATCGAACTGCGCCGAGTTCGTATCACCAACCGCGCGCGGACTCGCCGAGTCATAGACGTTACCAGTTACGCGGAAGTGGTTTTGGCACAGCCTGCCGCTGACGCACTGCATCCGGCGTTCAGCAATCTCTTTGTGCAGACCGAGATCATCCGCCGGCAGCGGGCAATCCTGTGCACTCGCCGGCCCCGCTCCATCGGCGAGCAGGCACCCTGGATGTTGCACCTGATGGCCGTGCATGGGGGAGAGATCGGAGACGTTTCCTATGAGACCGATCGCATGGAGTTCATCGGCTGCGGCAACACCGTTGCCAATCCACAAGCGATGAGCGGGGCGGCCGGTTTTTTCACGGGGGCTCTCTCGGACAGCGAGGGTTCCGTGCTCGATCCGATTGTCGCCATCCGCTACCGGATAACGCTCGATCCGGCAGAATCGGTAACGATAGACATGGTCTCCGGCATCGGTGAAACCCGCGATGCAGCCTTAAGCTTGGTGGAAAAATACCAGGATCGGCGTCTCGCGGATCGCGTTTTCGATCTGGCATGGACACACGGCCAGGTGCTCTTGCGGCAGATCAACACCACGGAGGCCGACGCGCAGCTCTATTGCCGCATTGCAGGCTCAGTGATCTACGCCAATTCTTCGCTGCGAGCCGAGCCGGGCGTGCTCATCAAGAACCGCCGGGGACAATCCGGTCTCTGGGGATACGCCATCTCCGGCGATTTACCCATCGTACTGCTGCAGATTGAAGATCCGGCCAATATCGACCTGGTGCGCCAACTCGTGCAGGCCCACGCGTACTGGCGTCTGAAGGGACTGGCGGTGGACCTAGTGATCTGGAACGAAGATCGCGCCGGTTACCGGCGACTTCTCCACGACCAGATCATTGGGCTCATTGCCGCAGGCATCGAGCCCAATGTAATAGATCGGCCGGGCGGCATTTTCGTAAGACCCGCGGAGCAGATAGCAGAGGAGGATCGCATCCTGATCCAAACGGTCGCTCGCGCCATCATCGCCGACAGCCGGGGGTCGCTGGCGAACCAGATCAACGGTCGCAGTCCGGTGGAAGTAACTGTGCCCCTCCTCACCCCGACGCGAACCCACCGCTCCGAACCCCTGGCAGTCGCCCCGCTGCCACGTCACGATCTGACGTTCTACAACGGACTGGGCGGATTCACCCCGGATGGGCGTGAGTACGTCATTACCAGCGCGCACCGGCAGGTGACTCCCGCGCCATGGGTAAATGTGCTGGCCAACCCGCACTTCGGGACCGTCATCTCAGAGAGCGGTCTTGCCTACACCTGGAGCGAGAATGCCCATGAGTTCCGCCTCACTCCCTGGGAAAACGATCCCGTGAGCGATTCGAGCGGAGAGGCGTTTTACCTCCGCGATGAAGAACGCGGCCATTTCTGGTCACCTACGCCGCTGCCCTCCCGCGGAATGACGCCTTACGTCACGCGGCACGGATTCGGCTACAGCGTCTTCGAACACACCGAGCGCGGCATCCGTTCCGAGCTGTGGGTTTACGTGGCCCTGGACGCAGCGGTCAAGTTCATGGTGCTCAAAGTGCGCAACGAGTCGGGCCGGTCTCGCCGGCTCTCCGCTACCGGATATGCGGAATGGGTGCTTGGCGACCTGCGACCCAAATCGGCCATGCACGTGATCACCGAAATCGACCCGAACAGCGGAGCGCTTTTCGCGCGCAACCCATATAATACGGAGTTCCGCGACCGGACTGCGTTCTTCGACGTGGACGAGACCTCTCGAACCGTAAGCGGCGATCGGACTGAATTCCTGGGACGCAACGGTACGCTTCAACGTCCCGCTGCTATGACCCGGTTGCGCCTTTCCGGCAAGGTGGGGGTTGCCTTGGACCCGTGCGCCGCGATCCAGGTGACCTTCGATCTGGTCGCCGGGCAAGAGCGAGAGATCGTCTTCAGGCTCGGCGCAGGTCGAGACGCCGATGACGCCAGAAACCTGGTCCATCGCTTTCGAGGATCAACCGCTGCGCGTGGCGCCCTCGATGTGGTGTGGCAGTATTGGAATCATACTCTCGGCGCTGTGCATGTGGAAACACCCGACCAGTCCCTCAACGTGCTGGCCAACGGCTGGCTTTTGTACCAGACCCTTGCGTGCCGCCTTTGGGCGCGAAGCGCAACCTACCAGTCGGGGGGCGCCTTCGGTTTCCGCGATCAGTTGCAGGACTTGATGGCGCTCATTTACGCCGAGCCGCTCCTCGTGCGCGAGCACCTGCTCCTTTGCGCGTCGCGTCAATTCCCGGAAGGAGATGTCCAGCATTGGTGGCATCCTCCAACGGGCCGGGGTGTGCGTACTCACTGTTCGGACGATTACCTCTGGCTGCCGCTCACGACTTGCCGCTACGTTCTGAACACAGGGGACACCGGCGTATTGGATGAGCCCGTCCACTTCATCCAGGGCCGCCCGCTAAGCGCGGATGAGGACTCTTATTACGATCTGCCCGGGCGCTCTGAAGAGGCGGCGAGTCTTTACGAACACTGTGTCCGAGCCATCCTGAACGGTCTCAAATTCGGTGAGCACGGGTTGCCGCTCATCGGCTCCGGTGACTGGAACGACGGCATGAACCTGGTGGGCGAACACGGCAAAGGTGAAAGCGTGTGGTTAGGGTTTTTCCTGTATGAAGTACTCATGCGCTTCACTGAGGTTGCGCGCACCCATGGCGACGAGTCTCTTGCCAGGCGTTGTGAAAGAGAGGCTGCCAAGCTGCGCCGCAATATCGAAAAGCACGGCTGGGACGGCGAGTGGTATCGCCGCGCTTACTTCGACGACGGCTTGCCGCTTGGATCCTCAGTTAACCCCGAATGCAAGATTGATTCTATTGCGCAGAGCTGGTCTGTTCTATCCGGTGCAGGAGAAGCCAGGCGTTCACGCATTGCCATGGAAGCGGTGGATGAGCGCCTCGTTCGCCGCGAGCATGGACTGATCCAACTTTTGGATCCGCCCTTCGACAAGTCAGCGCTGAATCCCGGCTACATCAAAGGGTACGTCCCGGGCGTGAGAGAGAACGGCGGGCAGTACACTCATGCCGCAGTCTGGGCGGCAATGGCCTTCGCTCGCCTGGGGGACAACCGGCGTGCGTGGGAACTCTTTGACATGATCAACCCGGTGAACCATTCAAGATCGACCGAGGGGACTGTCACCTACAAAGTGGAACCATACGTCGTTGCGGCCGATGTCTATGCGGCGCCACCCCATACCGGGCGAGGCGGCTGGACCTGGTACACGGGCTCGGCTGCCTGGATGTACCGGCTTATCGTGGAATCACTGCTGGGGCTAAGGCTTGAAGTGGATAAATTGCGTTTTGCTCCGTGCCTCCCTTCGGACTGGAAGGCGTTCACAATGCACTACCGCTATCGGGAGACGGTCTACCACATTGCCGTTGTCCAACCGCAGGCCGGTAATGATGAAATGAGTGTGACAGTTGATGGTGTCGAGCAACATGATAAGGCTATTCCCCTTGTTGACGACCATCGGGAACACCTGGTGGAGGTGAGAATAAACGTTGCGGGCAGCACTTTGCGAGGCCTTTAGAGTGACCGTTCCAAAAGGTTGTCGGGCGACTAAACGTGAGCTCGCATGGGCCGGCACCGTGCCTTCGCAATACCTTTTCAACCGGGTCGCGGAAGTGGGCCGCCGCTGCTCGGACTATCCCGGCGAATAAAAGCGAGTGCAGATAGACTTCTTGCTTCTCGCTAATCCTTCACGTTGTAGGTCTTTATTCCAAGACGGAAAGAAATTTTTGAATGATTCTCTTGACAGGAGTCTGGTAAATAAGCTATATGTGCTAGTAACATATTATGCTGACAGCAAATTATGCCAGGAGCATATTTTATGAAATGCAACCCCCAAAATAATGCCGTCCCGCTGCTGATCGGTTTGATTCGTATCATTCGTGACTTCTGCCAGCGACAGGAAAGGGAGACGTGTCACAAACTCGGATTGACTTCCTCCCAGTTGGCTTTCCTGCTGGCCATGCCGGAGAGGGCCGAATTTAATGTTCATCAGGTGGCTGAAGTCATGGTGCTTTCCCCCTCCCGCGCAAGTCGCATAGCAGATTCGCTAGTGCGCCACGGTTTGCTTTCTCGCCGAACAGTGGACAGTGACCGGCGCATTCAACTGTTGGTCTTGACCGTTGCCGGGCGGACGAAATGGCAGGCAGCCCGCAACCTTCTGGTTGAATGTGAACAAAAGCTGCTGTCGAAGCTGACGGCTCAAGGTTCCCGGGAATTGGAAGCAATCTTGAAGACGCTGGTAGACGCCTGGTGAATGGGGACTCCGCCACATTGCAGGATTCTTGTCCCTGAAGCGTAGCTGAAAAATTACTTCCGGTGACCCGTTATTACCGGGATGTAAAAAATGAACCTAAAACAACTGTGTGTGGGTATGGGGATAGTTGTTCTTAACAGCTCCTCATGTCCCTTCGGGCCACCCTGAAACAATGAAAAGGGGCGGGGTTCCCACTTTCGTCATTCCGGCAGCGCTTTTGGGCCGGAATCCAGTGTCTTTTCGAGACAGAGAGAGGAGAAAAAGATGTCGAGCGTAGATCTTGATTCGATAAAGGTTGCAGGCTCCGTTGATGCGAGAGGATGTGCCTGTCCGGGACCACTTTTTGAAGCAAAGAAAGGCATCGGAAAAGTCAAAGTAGGAGAAGTGCTGGAAGTTCTATCCAACGATTCGGGGACGAAAAACGACCTTCCCATCTGGGCAAAAAAGGTGGGACACGAATATATTGGACACCGCAGCATGGATGGCTACGACAAACTTTTCATTTTGAGGAAGAAGTAAAGGCTCGTTAAAAAATGATGAGGGGTTTTTGATGGAAGCCGGGCACGAAAAGGGAAAGATCCTGATTCTGGCAACCGAAAGCTGTGCCTATCCCGGGGCGAATGCCGTGGGACAGGCTCATTCCAGCTATCCGGCAAACACCTATATCCTCAGGGTTAAGGCTCCGGTTCTTTTCCCTGAGCGGTTTTACCTGGACTGTTTCAAGAAGGGCATATGGGGAATCATTATCATGTCCTGCGGGGTGGAATGCCCCTTTGAAGGGGCTTACGAAGCGCTTGCCAGGAGAGTGGATCGAGTTTTCGAGATGATGAGGCAGCGTGGGCTCGACCCTCAAAGACTCAGGCTGACATCGATCTGCACTGTCTGCACAAGGGCCTTTTTGAAAGAGGTCCAGCAGATGAATGAAATCATCGAAAAGCTCGGCCCTCCGGGAAGCGAAAATATTGAAAGTAAGACCGGGAAGGCGATTTGAGGGGCATGGATAACAAAAATACAAGTTCTATGCGGTCTTTCGAATTCGATGCGCTTGTTCTCGGCGCCGGGATTGCGGGACTTCAATGCGCGCTGGACCTTGCCGATCAGGGGTTCAAAGTAGCAGTGGTTGAAAGAGACCCATCAATCGGCGGCAAAATGATACGGCTTTCCAAGGTATTCCCCACACTCGACTGCGCAAGCTGTATCACTACTCCCAAAATGGCTGCAGCGGCTCACCACGAAAATATAACCATTTTCAGTTTTTGCGAGTTGGACTCCCTGGACCAAAAGGCCGACGGGTTCCTTGCGCGTCTAACACAAAAGCCGCGCTACGTGGACCTGGGAAAATGCATCGGGTGCAGGAAATGTGAATACGAATGCCCCGTCTATCTACCTGACCCTGAACAGGGAGGGTTCTCAGCTCGCAAAGCGATTTATGTTCCCTTTTCAAATGCCATCCCGCAAATCGCCCTCATTGACGCTCAAAATTGCCTGCTGTGCGGAAAATGCGAGAAGGTCTGCCCCACCCGGGCCGTTGATTTTCTCCAGGAACCGGTGGATTTTTTCATTGAGTCGAAAACAGCCATCCTCGCCACCGGGTTCGAGATGACTTCCATCGAGGACAAGCAGCAATATGGGCAGGGAATGATTCCAAATGTCATTACTGCGCTTCAGATGGAGCGGCTCCTTGCTCCTCATGGACCGTATAACCGGATGCTCAGGCCATCGGACGGCAAGGAACCCGACTCCATTGCGTTTATCCAGTGTGCCGCCTCGCGAGACCACACATCCGGGATTCCCTACTGTTCGCGGGTTTGCTGCATGTACGCAATAAAGCAGGCCATGCTGCTTTCGGGCTCTCTTCCCCTGGCGGACATAACCATTTACTACATGGACATCCGTGCGTTCGGGAAAGGATATGAGCAGTTCTACCAGAATGCGATCGCGATGGGGATTGAGTTCGTCAAAGCGAAGCCGATGATAACGGGCGGCACCGAAGATGGAGGTGTCACCCTTCGCTACGAGGCCCAGGAAGAAGACGGCCGCATTGTGACCGTCACTCACGATCTCGTGGTTCTCTCATTGGGGCTGGTCCCGGGCTGGAACCCACAGGGCCGTTGCGCGGCCGCGGCATTAGAATCGGACGGCTTCATCGAAACAATCAAACCGAAAACGGCACCGGCACTCACGAATATGGGGGGCATCTTTGTTGCCGGCGCTGCCTCAGGTCCCAAAGACATTGTGGACACGATAGCGGAAGCGGGGTCGGCCGCAATGGAGGCGTCAAACTACCTTGTTTCGCTCGGGAAGCAAACCGTGCTGCCGGCAGGCGGAGGTAAAAGTGGCGGAAGATAACGCCCAAAGACAAGATAACGCGGAGACCGGGCCAAGAGTAGGTGTCTACGTATGCCACTGCGGGGGAAATATTTCCGATCACGTGGACGTGGAGGAAGTCTGCAGGCGGGTAGGGAAGCTCGAAAGCGTAGTGGTGGCCCGCAGCAATTCCTTCATGTGCTCCGATCCGGGGCAGGAAATGATCATGGAGGATTTAAAGGGTGGAAATGTGGATCGCATTGTGGTTGCGTCCTGCGCTCCCAGCCTTCATGAGACAACGTTCCGAAATACCGTCAGAAGAGCCGGCGCAAACTCCTATATCTACGAACACGCCAACATACGCGAACAGGTGAGCTGGGTCCATCAAGGACCCGGGGCAACGGAAAAGGCCATTCGCCTCATTGCCGCCGCCGCGGCAAAAGCAGAGCGACTTCAACCTCTCGATCCGATCCGCGTAGAAACCGTTAAGCACGCTACAGTGGTCGGAGGAGGAGTTGCAGGACTCAAGGCGGCGCATGACCTTGCATTGCGAGGAATACGGGTTGCGCTCATCGAAAAATCACCTTGCCTCGGTGGCCGGACAGCCCAACTGGACAGGCTTGCTCCAGGCGGAGAGAGTGCTGCCGATGTTTTGTCAGAACTCACAGGCGAAATATCCAATAGTTCCTTCATCACTGTCCACACATCTGCTCAGATTAAAACACTTGAGGGGTATATAGGGAATTTCAGGATTGGCTTCAAAAGTGAGCGCCCCGAATCAGCCCCGGAGGAATTCACCCTTGAAACAGGGATCATAATCCTCGCCACGGGATTCAGACCTTATGCCCCACGATCGGGAGAATTTGGGTTCGGTAATTTTAGTGAAGTAATCACACTTCCCGATCTGATAGACCTGCTTGCAAAAAATGAAGACACCGGGGATTACCTTCATGTGAACGGCAGGAAAATAAGAAGTGTTGCAATGATCCATTGCGTCGGCAGCAGAATGATCCCCGGCATTCACGAGGAAGATGACCGGGGGCGGCTTAACGAATACTGCTCGAGGACCTGCTGCTCGGCAACCCTTCAGGCTTCCGTGCTGATTCGGGAAAAACATCCCGGGACGAGCGTTTTCGAGTTTTATAGAGATATCCGAACCTATGGGCGCGGCCAGGAAGAACTCTATGAGAAAGCATCTGATAACAGGGTCATTTTCCTGCGTTTTCGACCCGAGGACCCTCCCGTAATCGAGAGAGATTATAGTGGGGGCGGATATCCCCTGATTGTGAAGGTAAGGGACCTTCTGACTTTTGGCGAGGAAATCGAGGCGCCCGTGGACCTTGTGGTGCTCTCGGTGGGTATGGAACCCAACGATATTTCAGGGCTCGTAAATATGATGAAGCTCCCGGTAGGGGAAGACGGATTCCTCCAGGAAGTACACCCGAAGTTGAGGCCGGTTGAACTCTCCGTCGCCGGGATTTTGCTTGCCGGAACCTGTCAGGCCCCCATGGATGTGGGAGAAGCCTGCACGTCTGCTTCTGCCGCCGCCGTCAAAGCTGCCATCCTTCTATCCCGGGACTGCGTTGAGCTCGATCCGTTTATCGCCGATGTAGATATGGACAAATGCGCTGGTGACGGCGCATGTGTTGAAGCCTGCCTGCGCGAAGGGGCCATACGTCTGGTTGAAATTGCCGAAGCCGGTGAGAATGTTCGCAGAGCTCAGGTAAATCCCGCGCTGTGCCTGGGATGTGGGGCCTGTGTTGCAGTCTGTCCCGAGGGGGCAATAGAGATCAAGGGTTGGACCCTCGGTCAGTACGAAGCAATGGTGGACGCAATCACTTCAAATGAAACTTTGGATCAAGGGCAAGCACCATGATACTGGAAGGAAAAGAAAGGGAATCAAAGAAAGAAGCGATTAAAGAGCTTCGAGAATCACGCAAACCTACGATAAATGCGGTCTCTGCCAGAATGAAAGAGCTGAGAAAGACACTGGACTCGATTGTCAGTGAGCTACGGAAGGGAGGTGGAACGGTACCTGAAATTGCCGCGCAAACCGGCATTCCTTCCGAGAAAGTCATGTGGTGTGTGGCTTCTCTCAAGAAATACGGACAGGTGGTGGAGGGTGAGAAGGACGGCAGTTACTTCCGGTACCACCTGTGTGGCGACAGATGATGCGCAATGAACTGGAGCCAGAATCAGAAGGGGGAAACAATGGCTGAAAAGGAAAAGATCGTCTACATCGTAACGCACGCTGGAGAAGACCCGGAAAGGGCAACTCTGCCCTTCATGCTTGCTACGGCGGCACAGTCGATGGACGTTGAAGCAGTTGTTGCGCTTCAGGGTTCAGGGGTTTTTCTGGCTAAGAAAGGCTATCTGGAACACGTCCGCAGTGCGGGGCTCCCGGTGCTGAAAGACCTGGTGCAAAGCTTCCTTAATGAAAACGGAAAGCTGATAGTTTGCGTGCCTTGTATCCGGGAACGAAAAATCGAGGAAGCCGATTTGATACCCGGGGCCACACCAGGAGCAGCGGCGGCGCTGACCCAAGAAATCCTTAGCGCCAATTCAACGTTGGTTTACTGAGATCACCCAAAGCGACCTGCGGCCATGTTTTATCGGCCGCTGGCCGACGCAAAATGACAGAACCGAGGAAACCGAAAACATGGAACATCCCGAAATTACCGATCGCAAAACGCTGCTGCTCTTCTCAGACGATCTCGATAAAGTGCTCGCCGCCTTTGTCATCGCTAATGGCGCCGCGGCAATGGATAGTAATGTCACCATATTTTTCGCATTCTGGGGCATAAATGTCGTCCGGAAAAATGGAACCTTTACTGCCGCAAAAAAAGATGTGCTCTCCAGAATGTTCGGCTGGATGATGCCGAAAGGGTCGGGAAGCCTGAAGCTTTCAAAGATGCATCTTTTGGGGGCCGGCACGGCCATGATGAAGTACGTAATGAGAAAAAAGCATGTGAAAATGGTGCCTGAACTCATCGCCGAAGCCAAGGACGCCGGTGTGAGGTTCGTCGCCTGCACGATGTCCATGGACATAATGGGAATCGAGAGGGACGAACTCCTGGAAAACGTCGAACTTGGAGGCGTGGCGAGTTTCCTGGATGCCGCCGAAAAGGCCAATGTGAACTTGTTTATTTGATATGCTTGCCACTCTAAAACGTACGGCTATAAAATAGATGAGATCGGGCCTGTCTGCCTCACGTGAGGCTGATTTTCAAAAGCAGGACCGATAGGCCTTGTAAACAAACCGAGAGCGAAGCGTTAGCCTAACCTCGTAATAGATGATTCGGGGGTAAGGAGGATTTCTTGCTTGACTATTATGAGCATATGCCTATAATGTCGGAAAGGAGCAAGAACAATGCCGAGACCTCGATGCTGCCGCAGAGTGGCCGGAGAGCCAGCCTGTAAGATCTTTAAGCCTGCAGGAGTCCCCGCATCGTCACTGGAAGAGGTTGTTTTGTCCATTGACGAATATGAGGCGATCAGGCTGGCGGACCTCGAAGGGCTCTACCATGAACATGCGGCTGAAAGCATGAGAGTATCGCGCCAGACTTTTGGAAGAATCGTCGAAGCAGCGAGACGCAAAATCGCCAGAGTACTGGTTGAAGGACTTGCACTTCGTATCGAAGGAGGTGAAATTGTGGTGGCCGAACAGCGCACTTTTAAGTGCCAGCAGTGTCAGCACACGTGGAGTGTACCTTTCGGAACGGGAAGACCTGACAATTGTCCCGAATGCAAGAGCAAAAACATATGTCGCGCCGAAGGTGAGCGAGGAGTTGGGAAAACAGGACCAGGATGCCAGCGGAATCCTTGTCGCAGGCCCTAGGAATATCTTTTGGCAGGCAATATAATTTCTGCACGTCTTATGCGCTCGTGACCGCCTCCATGAGCTGATCAAGGCAAAGTCGTAAAGCTGCAGCCAAGTTTACTTTGAGGTTGGTTTAAACAGACAGGAGAAAGTATATGAAGATTTGTTTTCCCACCGAAACACTGGAAGGGCTGGAAAGCCGGGTATATGAACACTTCGGGTCAGCCCCGGGCTTTGTTATCGTCGATACGGAGTCGAAGAGCGTTGAAGAAATCAACAACAGTGACCTGCACCACGCTCATGGCATGTGCCAACCTTTAAAGGCTCTGGGGGGGCGCGAGGTTGACGCGGTTGCCGTGGGAGGCATAGGCGTGGGGGCCTTGATGAAGCTGCAGGCTCAGGGCATAACGGTATTCCGTGTGACCCAAGGCACCGTAGGAGAAAACGTCAACTTCATCATGAAAAAGAACTTGCCTCAGTTCGATGCCAGGTTTACTTGTGCAGGACACACCGGCGGAGAGTGTGGCCATTGAGACTGCAGGAAGCAGGGAGCATGAAGCAGGGAGCAGGAAGCAACGCTCCCCGCTTCATGCTTCGTAAATGCCCCCACGAAATAATGGACACGAGGATATAGACTTGAAAGAGTACGTTATTCACCCTATGGTGATCGGAGCAAACGAGACCGATCAAGGGATCATGACCTATCTTCGCGGGTACGGCAAACGCATCTGGATACCGGTTTATGCTTTCCTGATAAAGGGAGCCGAAGAGGTTATCCTGGTGGACACAGGGCTTGAGCAGTTCGTCGTGCCGGAGCATGTGGGGCGGGAACATGGGTTGAAGATCCAGGAGTTTGAAGAGGCCCTCGAAGACCATGGACTGCGGCCTGAGGACATAGACCTCATCATTCACACCCATTTGCATAACGATCACTGCGAAAACGATCCGAAATGCCCGCAGGCGAAGATCATCGTGCAAAAGGCCGAATACGATTTTTTCCTAAACCCCCATCCCATAGACCATCGCTACTACCCTGACCTCCTGGACGGTCTGCATGTCGAACTGGTGGAGGGGGACGTGAGCTTAAGGGATGGAATAGACCTTATCTTCACGCCTGGCCATACACCGGGAGGCCAGTCAGTCGCAGTCCGCACCTCCGGGGGGAGGGCAATCATCACCGGATTTTGCTGCAACGCTTTGAACTTTCCCGCCAATGCGCCGGTCGTTGCTCCGGGAGTTCACACCGATGCAATTGCAGCCTTCGACAGCGCTCTGAAAATCCGCGAGATGGCCGATATCCTGGTACCGTTGCATGATATTTCATTAGGAAAGGCAGGGCGAATCCCGGGAGTCTAGAATGAAAAAATTACACCTTCCGCAATGGATCAAGAGATTTGTGGCAGGAGGCGGTATCGTTGTTTTTTTTATCATGGCTTTTGAAGTAATGATAATGATCAGCCCCTTTGCCTTCTTCTTTTATTCGGTTTTCAATCCATTTCTGCACTGGTTGGACAACTTTACTGCTACCCGATGGCTCACTGCCTTCTTTCTCCCCCACATGATCCTGCCTCCTACAATTTTCCTAAAATTTATTCGTATTGAGGGTTCCATTCTCTTTGTTGCCGGATGTTTCACCTTTACCTTGTGCGCGCTGCAGGTTTACTTGAGTAAGATACTTAAAAGGGGAGTTGCGCAAAGGGGTCTATACAGGTACATCCGTCATCCGCAGTATGTTGCCCTTGGGCTGTGGGGGATCGGAATGGCTATACTTTGGGCGAGATTTCTGGTGCTTGCGTCACTCTCCCTTATGTTCATCTTGTACTACTTTCTTGCCAAGGATGAAGAGCGAAGGATGCTCGGCCAATTCGGGCAGGGCTATAGCGAGTACATGAATCACACCGGAATGTTCCTCCCAAGGCGAGTCGAAAGTTTTATCTTGATCCCTTTTAGATCGTTGCAGCAAAACATCCTGCGATATGCTTCCATATGTTTTTCCATAATCGTTATCGTCATCGGGTCAGGCTTTCTCCTCCGATTCATAACGCTCCACTCCATTGGATTGGGCACAGTGGAAAACATCAGTATTTTGCCTATTCTTCCCGAAGATACCGACATTGGCAAACGGGTCCTTGGAAAGATTACCGCCGAAAGCGGCGCAAAGCGGTTGGAGTTCATAGACTCTCGAAAGGATTATCTAGCTTATCTGATGCCATGCGACTATGTCATGCAGGGAATGATAGCCGATACAGGAGGCGAGTTCCATTTGCACAAGGGACATAACACTTTCGCCCTGATAACGGATTGGGTTTTGCACCCCTTTGAGCACCTGAGGCGATCTCCATCAGCACAGATGGCTGAGATGCATGGAGTCGATCCAGTTTTCGCCAGGAGGCATCATTGCCCGATCGGGATTGATGAGCTGAAGGTAAGTTGCGACAACTGCCCATACAGGCGCATCATCTTCATTGAAATAGGGCATGATGGGAGCTACCATGTCTCCGGCCGAGAGCTGCTCTCATTTGGTGTTTCGAGAATTCCCGTTGGATTCATTGATATTAATACTTCAACTGGAGAGGTGGTCAGTGTGAAGATGGTTGGAAAAGGAACTGCTTGGAAGGATGTTCCTACTCCTGCCATTTAGCATTTGCAGACCAGGTATTAGAAATTCCTTGCCGGACTCAAGGATCTCGATGGATTTCCCCATATCATTCTAATTTACAACTCCGGCCTCTCTCAAGGCGAGGATGTAGGACCGCGAGCGCGCCAAATCCCTTGCCGAGCCGGGCAAGTGCAGCCCTTTTTTTATCTTCGGCAGAATCATTCTCTGTCATTGTCATCTCCGAAGGGAGGCAGTCGCCTGGAGAAGAAGTTATTCCCCGGTGCAGCCGTCCGCCTTACCCGGTGATCTGCTTTCCATGGACGACGGCCACACGATCACAGGGCTTCGATTACCCGTTTGAGTTTTTCGCGAACAAGCCGGGCCTTATCAAGAAGTTGCGGGTTCTGAACTGCCACCATGGAAGCCACGGGGTCAATCGCGGCGACTTCGGTCTTCCCCGCGCCGACCTCCTGCACGACGACATTGCATGGCAGCATCGTCCCGATTTTGTCTTCCAGTTTCAGCGCGTCGAAGGCCAAAGCGGGGTTGCAGGCCCCCAAGATACGATAAGGCCGGAACTCCTGATTCAATTTAGCCCGCAGGGTCTCTTTGACATCGATATCGGTAATGATGCCAAAACCCTCCTGCTTCAAAGATTCAATCGTGTGCTTCACCACTTCTTCAAAAGGCAACTGAAGAATCTTGCTAAAGTAATAGCTCATAACTTATTCCTTTTGATCTGCTAAACCAGCCTCCAAATATTCCCTCAGGCCGTAGTCGTTTAGTTTTTTTCGTAAAGTGGGCCTCGTTATGCCCAGAATCTTACATGTTTCACCGTAATTGCCCCCGGTATGCTTGAGAATTTTCAGTATATGCTCCTTTTCCACACAGTTGAGGCTCTTGAGTTCATCAGCCTCTTCGCAGGCCGAAGCGGCCGTATGGATGGCTTCGGACCGTTGGAACCAGCATTCGTCAATTTCGAGCACGTCGTTTCGGGAAAGGATCAAGGCCCTCCTGAGCACATTTTCAAGCTCCCTGACGTTTCCCGGCCAGTCGTAAGCCTTAAGGGTCCTGATGTATTCCATCGGAATTCGGGTTACGTTCCTGTTAAGTTCCCGGTTCATCCTCGATACAAAATTTTCGGCAAGCGGCACAATGTCTTCAGGACGTTCTCTCAGGGGCGGGATGTGGATCACGAACACTTTCAGCCTGAAATAGAGGTCTTCACGAAAAGCGCCTGCCTGCACCATGCTCTGGAGATTGCGATTAGTGGCAACAAGGAGGCGCGCCTTGAATGGGATGTCCTTCAAGCCTCCAACACTCTGGAACTGTTTTTCCTGGAGCACACGCAGAAATTTAGCCTGAATTTCCAGAGGGAGTTCTCCGACTTCATCCAGGAAAACCGTGCCGCTGCCGGCAATTTCGAGTTTCCCGGGCTTTCGTTGAACAGCGCCGGTAAAAGCCCCGCGTTCGTGCCCGAAAAACTCGCTTTCGAGCAGGTTGCTTACAACGGCTGCGCAATTGATAGCCACAAACGGCTCGAGGGGGGCCCACTGCTGATGGATGGTTCGAGCAACCAACTCCTTTCCGGTGCCGGTATCGCCTTCTATCAGCACCGTTACGGGTGTGAGGGCAACCCGCGCTATATCTTTGATGACTTCCAGGGTGGCTTTGCTTTTCCCGATAATCTGGTTTGGCTTGAAACTTTCAGAAATGACATGACTGAGGCGTTCGATTTTTTCCCGTTCTTTGCGCCTCATCAGGATCTTTTCAAGCAGGACGTCCAGCGCGTCCAGATCGAGGGGCTTATAGAGATAATCAGCGGCCCCGTGCTGAATGGCGGCAAGAGTCGCCTCCATGTCCTGAAAGGCAGTTATCATGATGACATCGCCCAAAAGATTTTCGCCCTTTGCCGTCGAAAGAGCCTGGGTCCCGTCCATTCCGGGCAACTGGACATCGAGCAGCACCAGGTCGGGATCATGTTTTCGCCAAAGATCAAGACCCTGCCGTGCGTCGAAGGCGGCCAGAACGAGGTAGCCCTTGCTTTGGAAATAAAGCTCGAGGGTCCGGACAAGCGAATGTTCATCGTCTATCAAAAGTATTTTTTTCATTTAAACGCCCTGAAAGTGCAAGCTCACCACAGTACCGGCCCCTTCCTCACTCGAAATCGAAATGCCGAACCCATGCGCCTCCATTATTTTTTTAACGATAGACAGTCCCAGCCCCGTTCCTTTCTCTTTCGTGGTGAAAAAAGGCTGGAAAATGCGCTTCATATCCTGATGTGAAATCCCGGGGCCGTTGTCGGAAACCTCGATAAGAATTCCTTTATCCTCGTCGTCTCCAGCGGATTTAATACTTATTTCCACATTTCCAACCGGTCCGGCCGACTCGATCGCGTTTTTGATTACATTTACCAGTACCTGTCGAATCTGTTCCGGGTCTCCCATGACATTGGGAAGAGGGCCGTCCTTCCCGACCTCGATTGAACACCTTTCCGCACAGGATTGCAGTTGCTGCATGCTCTCGTCCAAGACCGTTTCGAGCCGAAAGGAAGTTTTTTCGAGCGAGATCGGTTTGCTGTAGTCGAGCAGGCTTGAAAGCATCTTTTCGAGCTGCGCGATCTGGTCAAGGCCGATGGAATAATGTTCATGAAGAGGACCTGCATGGCCCATGGACCGCCCGATTATCTGGAAATTGAGTTTGACCGACGAAAGAGGGTTCCTCATTTCATGGACAACGCCGGCTACGAGTTCACCGATGGCCGCCATTTTTTCTGATTGAACGAGCTGGCTCTGCGTTCGCATCAGTTCATCATAGGCTTTTTGAAGTGAGATTTCCTTTTGTTTAAGCGAATCTATGAGTGCGGAGAGATCCTCGGCCATCGAATTGAAACTCTGGGAAAGCGTGCCTATCTCATCGTGCCGGGAATAGGAAATGCGCTGGTCAAGGGAACCATCGGCCATCTTGCGCGAGGCTTTGGCCATCTCGCTGATGGGCCTCGAAATTTGCCTGCTCAGCAGAAAAGACGCCAGAATGCATATCAAACTCACCAGAGCGGCCGTTGTCAGAACAGCGGTTCTGATACCCCTGATAGGGGAAAGGATTTCATCTTTTTCCATCTCGACAAGCAGGGCCGAGTGATATCGCGGAAGCCACACGTAAGAGCCTACCACCTCACGCCCCATATAGTTACGGTATATTGAAACGCCCCCTTTTCGATCGAGGGCCGAGACTATCCCGAGTGTCTCGAATCTCTGTCTCGCGGTTTCTTCGTGGCTGAGATACCTCGATTGCGTAACTATTTTTCCATCCCCGTTAACCAGGTAGGCCTCGCCCGTGTTTCCCAGGCCGGTCCTGTCGGCAAGAATCGGATCGAGCGTTCCCAATACATCCATGATCGCCATAATGGCCGCCCTCATCGTACCATCTTCGGAATAAATGGGCACCGTGAGATGGATGTACCATTCGCGATCCGAATGTTGGTGCAGAGGGCTCAAAACCGGGCGATCTGCGTTTTTAAGGTTTTTCAGGTCCTCCAGGTACTTGTTTGTCACGATCATTTCGGAGTTCGCATCAGTGGAGGCTATGATTGCACCGGACGGGCTCATCACATGAATGCTCTGGTAAGCCGGAGACTTGCCGCGTGTGAGCGCAAGGGAGTCGTCGATCAAGGCTGTTTCTACTGCAGGCGCCCGCTTCGAACCGGGGGCGGCGCCGCCGGTGCAGCACATATCGCGAATTGCCGCCAGCCCGGAAAGGACCTTAATGTCATCCAGCCTTTCTGCGTACCACGTATCCAGCCTGTTTGCGTCATCTTGCGCAACTGTCTGAATGTGCATGTAAGCCGAATCGATGAGCGTCCGTTCTGCGGCCCTGTACAAGCCTATCCCCATGATGGAAATCGGAATGACTGCGACTATGAAAAAAGCGGCAAAGAACCTTCGGGAGATTTTCTCTTTGAATCGAAACATTGTTTCGCTCGATATTGATTTAGTGCATGGCAATCAATATTTATAAGCTTTTTTGGATTTCAGGGCATCCATTTTCTTGTCCGCTCCCAATGCTGTTGAATAAAGGTGCTTTAAGGTTTTGTTGGGCGGTGGGCACGCCGGCCAGATTCGCCACTCAAACCTTCTGCGGCAAAATTTACCAGAAAACCTACGTAGATCATCCGGGGAAGCGCGTTTCCCTGTGCTGTTCAGGTTATGCGGACAAATTCAAAAAGGGACACTGACAAGTATATGAAGCAGGTGACAACAGAAGGGATATCCCTCGCTGAAACTCCGAAGTGATTCCGCTTAAACATTAGCCTGGATGTGCTCAAAAATTTTTCCGGCCGGGAAGAGGGAGCCCGGCGAGAAAATCTTTAATTTGCGGACAGTTGTAATCCAAGGCGCTCCTGCATCTTTAATGTGCGGACAGCCGCTGGTTCAGTTTGCTCAGGGCATTATAAAAACGGGTGTGCCAACCTGGACCACGCTGAACAATTCGTCTATGGCGCTGTTCTGCAACGCTATGCAGCCCAGGGTCCAGTCCTTTTGGCAACCGCCTCCATGGATGAATATCTGTCCGCCCAGGGCCGTGTTGGAGGGCGGCAACCTCATTGAGTCATTTGCCTGTTTGATCATGCAGTAGTCATTATTGGAAATCATGCCGCATGAAAGGGCGTTTTCCGCATTTTGCGGACTGGGGTAGTTTATTCCAAGCGACTTGTAAAACTGGCTGGAAGAGTTCTTGGTGCAGACGAAGTATTCTCCCTCGGGGGTCCTGCCGTCGCCTCTAAAATATTTGTCCCCCTTCGGGTTGGGTCCAAGTGCGACGTGAAAGTCGCGAACGAGCGTATTATCCTGGATCAGCCAGAGCCGGCGTTCCTCCTTTAACACGTAGACCTTGGGATGGGTGATAAGAGATAAGGGAAAATCAAGGTCTACTGCGCAGTACGGAAGCTCGCACTCGGCAGGGGCTGGAGGCGGAGGTGGCGCCTCAATCTTTGTCAGGTGCCGCGGAGTTACCTGTGACTGGAAAAATGAACATGCGCACAGGGCCGTGCAAGTAAGGGCCCCGCAAAACAAATAGAGCCCGATACCCCAAAGATTTCGCCTGCTGACTTTCATTTTCTAAATACCTCCCGTTGTAACTTTGTTACTGTTTCCATGAAACTGTTTCGACGTTTCATTCGCGGATTTCTGCCGATTATCCAGTTTGCCCTTTTCTTTTACCACCGGGGTCTTTTGCGGATTGAGCTTATCCAAACGGGCGATCTTGATGTCGCTGCCCAAATCTTTCAAAGATTCCGTAATCAGGACGGCAGTCCCGACGTCGGTCCAGTCAAATAGCCTGTCGGCCGGGGCGATCGGAACGTTTATGCAG
>JBKQTS010000053.1:0-10301 GCA_052143075.1 Syntrophobacteraceae bacterium
GAGCCGCCTCCGACGGGTCACGGTCGGACCCATTCTCGGCGGCTCTTGTGGCCTGGATCACTCAAAGCTTTATGAGGGGCAGAAAAAGGGAAAAAGTGCTTGCACCTGTCACCCATATCAGCAGTGAGCAGTGAGCAGTGAGCAGTGAGCAGTGAGTAGTGAATAAAAGAACGTTCCGAGTGAGTGTCCTGGCTGGGTCGTTACATGTTTTTTCGCTTCGAAATCATCGGTGTAGCCAGCCACGCGCGGCGCGTGGTTCGCTGAGCGTGGATTCGTCATCTATGCCCAAAAAGCGTTGCCGCTTCGCCCTAAGGACACCGGATAGAGAGCCCGTGGTGTGAAAAGTGTAGGTTTGACCCCCTTCATTTCTCCCTTCGTTTCTTGTACGATAATAGCCATTATCGGATGTGCCGAGCGAAGCGACTTCGCCGAACATGCGGAACCGACAGAGGCTCCCGAAGGCACCGGAAGGAAAACCGGGGGCCCCGGGGTGGGCGAAGTTCTAAAGATAGCTTGCCCGCCCTAAACGTTGACAAGTGAATCGGTCTGGTGATAACAACCGATTATCGTTCGGCTTGGACCCGCTACGGACTGAGACGGAACGGGCGATCAACCTTCACCCTAAGGATCTGACATGCGCATCATCGAAAATGTCGCCGAGATGCAGCGACTGGCGGACACATGGCGCGCCGGCGGGGAGCGCATAGCTTTCGTACCGACTATGGGCTTTCTCCACGAGGGCCACCTCGATCTTATGCGCGCTGCCTGCAGCCTTGGGACAAAGACCGTGATCAGTATTTTTGTCAACCCGACCCAATTTGCGCCCACCGAGGACTTCGAAAGCTATCCGCGAGACCTTCAGCGAGACCTCGATCTTTCAGCCGCAACGGGAACGGACGTGGCATTCGTCCCCCCGATCGATCAGATGTATCCGGAGGGGTTCCAGACATATGTAAACGTTACTCAGGTGACCGAAAACCTCTGCGGCGCGAGCAGGCCGGTTTTCTTTCGCGGCGTCGCCACCGTAGTGAGCAAACTGTTCCACGCTGTAAAGCCCCATATTGCCATATTTGGAGAAAAGGACTTTCAGCAGCTTGTAACTATCAGGCGCATGGTCAAAGACATGAATATGGATATCGAAATCGTCGGTCACCCGATCGTGCGGGAGAAAGACGGCCTTGCCATGAGCAGCCGGAACACCTATCTGAAACCCGAGGAGCGGCCTGTGGCCCTGCGGCTCAACCGCTCCTTGAAAGAAGCTCAAAAGATTGTCGATTCGGGGGAAAGAAACGCAGCGGTGATTTTGAGGGCCGTTAACGATTGTCTTGCAACCGGGGGCGGGGCCACGGTTGATTATGCAAGGCTCTGCAACCCGGACACCATCGAGGACGTCGAGGTTATAAGCGGGCCGACCCTGCTCGCTCTGGCCGTTTGGGTAGGCAAGACCCGGCTGATAGATAACCGCGTTCTGGAGCGTCCAAAACCCCGGCAGGGATTAGAACCCGGACTGTAAACAGCCTCGATCCGAAACCGGCCATGCTAAACTTCTCTTAACCTTTCGACCCTGGTAGTTCTACCCATCTCGGTCAGCCATGCTTTCCAGATTGCTGACTGTTTCTGCCGGAGTATCGTATCGGATATTTTGGCTTTTTCCTCTTGAGAAGGCTCAGCGGCCGGATTTTTTCCCTGGAACTGGCAGACGATGAACCTGTCGCCCAGTTCCAATGGCGATTCAGTAAAGGGCTCGGAGTCCTGCAGATTGAAGACACTGTTGAGACTTGCGTCCCGAAGCAGCTTCAAGTCTTTATCGGGGTCCTTCATCGAAAAGAATTCACTCTGCTTGAGGTTGATATTCCGGGCTTTGGCGACATCGGCGAGGCTACCTTTCTCTTTGGCCTGCGCCAGAATCTCAGCGGCCATCTTTTGCGCAAGCCCCCTGGCCTGGTCTGCACGAAAATCCCTTGTGACTTTATCTTTGACGCTTTCAAACGGAATAGGCTGAGGTCTTTTTATCGATTTCACCTGAGCGACTGCGAAGCCCTTTGGAAGTTCAAGCATGTCGCTCACATCGCCCTGGCCGAGTTCAAACAGCTTTGTTTTGACCGGCGCGGGGAAAAGACCTGAATCGGGCTGATCTTGCGACATCGTTATCCAGGCGGGGTCGGAAACCTTCATTTTCATTTCCAGCGCCGCCTTGTCTATATCCTTTCTGGCGTAGGCCAGGTCACGCAGGTTCCGGGCCTGTTTAAAGGCCATATCCCGGGCGCCCTGAGACTTGATATCCTTCTCGATTTCAGCTCTCACCTCCCCGATGGGAGCAACCCTCGCCTCGGTTATTTCCTCCGATTTGATTATGTGGAACCCATATGGAGTTCGCACGACGTCGCTTATCTCGCCGGGCTGCAGGGCAAAAGCCGCCGCCGAAAAGCCGGGATCCATCTGTTTGGAAGAGAAAAAGCCAAGTTCCCCGCCCTTCTTTGCAGTAGCTTCGTCCTGGGAGTACTTCTTCGCCAGTTCGGCAAAGTCTTTCCCTTTCCTGGCCTCATCGAGGATTTTGACGGCCTGCGCCCGGGTCTTGTCCACTTCGGCCTGTGGCGCATCGGGCTTTACCCGCAACAGGATATGCTGAGCGCGCACCTGTTTCTCACGACTAAACCGGGCCACATTGTCTTCATAGTAGCGATTTATTTCATCCTCGCTCGGGCGGATCTCCTTCTCCAGATCTTCCTTGCTCAGCAGTACGTAGGCAATTTCACGCTTTTCCGGTTCCATGTACCGGCCCTGGTTCTTCTGGTAAAAGGCCTGCAGGTCCGGCTCCGCCACTGTGACACCGTTTTCGAATGACCCCGGGTCCAAGAGGACGTATGCGACCTTTATCTGATCGCGGTTTAAGTGGTAATCGGCAAGGATTTCATCTTCGGTAACGATCGCGCGACCCTTTATGAAAGACTGGACTTTCCGGGTGGTAATATCTTCGGACATCTCCTGCTCGAATACATCGGGGGTCATACGCATCTGCCGCAGCATACCCTCATAGCGTTTTGCGTCGAACTTTCCCTCGGTCTGAAAGGCCGGTATCTCGAGAATCTTGCGCCTGACCTCGTCGTTTGTGGCCGTAAGACCAAGATCTTTGGCGCCTCGGAGAACCAGATATTGCTGAATCAGCGACTGCAACGCCTGCTCTCTAAGATTCAGAGAGCGCATGAGCTCGTCAGGCAGCGCCCCCCCGAACTGCTTGCGGACTCCCTCAACCATATTGTTGTAGGCCGTATCGTACTCGGCAGAGCTTATATAGTGATCTCCGACCCGGGCAACGTCGGATTCATGGCGAGTCTGGTAAAGGTATCCACCCCAGCCGACAAAAACTATGATGACCAGCCAGAGAAGAATTTTGATACCCCATGATTTGGAGTATTTTCTGACAAAATTGAGCATTGGCTCCAGTTTCCTTTCCTCGAATCAAAGCGGTTGAGTGTTGCGGCGGGCCAGTAGAAAGTAAAGAGTCGCGCCAAGACAAGGCAGTGTGGAAACTACCGCAAACCAGATCACCTTGGATTTTGTGCTGGAAAAACGCCGTTTTGGCAAATCCACAATAGCCCAGAACGTCGGGATCATGGGAATCAGTACTATACCCATAAGTATCAATAAATTCAACGGATTAAAAGCCATCTTACAACTCCATGCCATCCTCGATGCCGGCTTGAGCTGTTTTCAGCCTGACAGCCGGCTGCCGATCTCAAGTTTTTTCATTCAGCGGGAATTTATAAACTTTAGTGCCTGGCGCCGCAAGTCAGAAATAAGTATAAACCGAATTGAGCAATTCAGAAACAGGGTCTCACGCAAAAGCGCAAGTCGTCGTGAAGCGATGGAACCAAAAGGAGTTATTTATTTTCTTCACTCTTGGCTCTTCACCCTTCATTCTCTGCCGTTTGACTGTCAGGCCGGGATATACTACGATGTTAGTTTTTAAATCGCAATACCGGCTCTCTTCCATTTTGGTGAAACACAAGGCAGGTGGCCAGTGCCCAAGCTATTCGTTTCAGAACTGAAACCGAACCTGGAAATCGCTTCCCTGTTTGTCGCCTCGGAAAAGCAGTTGAAAACTGCCCGCAACGGAACGGTTTACCTCGATCTGAAGCTGTTGGATAAAACGGGTGAGATCAGCGGCAAGATGTGGGAAAAAGCCGCTGAGGCCGCGGCGGGTTTTCAGTCGGGGGATATCGTCTACCTGCGGGCGACAACGGAGCTTTACAAGAACAGGATGCAGCTCAGCATTTCAGAAATCATGCCGGTTCCCGCCGGGGGGTACGATCCGGCCGATTTTCTCCCGGTCTGCCCTTACGACCGGGACGCGCTTTTCGAACGATTAGGCAAGCTTGTGTCCGGAATGACCGACTGTTTCGCTCGCCGCCTGTGTGAAGCAATTCTGGCCGACCCTGAAATCGTGACCCGCTTTAAACTCGCTCCTGCGGCGAAGTCAATGCACCACGCCTATATCGGCGGGCTTCTGGAACACACCGTTTCCGTTATTACACTCGTATACAGAATCTGCAACCAATACCCGGACCTCGATCGCGATCTGCTAATAGCGGGCGCTTTTTTGCACGACATTGGGAAAATCAGCGAATTCGTATATGATACACATATCGACTATTCGGACGCGGGACGCCTAGTAGGGCATATGGTCCTGGGGACCCAGATCGTCGAGGACAATATTCGACAAATTGAAGGCTTTCCGTCAGAGACATCGCTTCTCCTGAAGCACCTCATCCTGAGCCATCACGGGGAGGCCCAGTTCGGGGCGGTCAGGCTGCCTGCAAGCAAGGAAGCCTTTGCCCTTCATCTTGCCGACGATCTCGATGCAAAGATGAACGCCATCGACCGGATCCTTGCGAATTCAGGCGAAGACGACGGTACGTGGACCGGATTCGAGACTATTTTTGGCAGGCATTTTTTCAGGGGTTTTCCCAAACAAAACTATGACGCCGCCGGGGATGAGGGTTTGGATACTAAATAGATTCACCTGGTGATAGACAGGTCATGGAGAGAGAACCAATTGAACAAGCAAAAAAATCAAAAGCAGACGATCAAGACCGCTGCGTCTCTCTTACGAAAAGGCTACGGATCTACGGATCTTTTCATGGTTGGGGATGTCTCGCGGGGGCATAAGTTGCTACGGTGAACGGTTGCAGGAAATCAAAATGGCATTAGGCGATATTCACGGCCAGCAAAGGGCCATTCGATTTTTGAAGCAGATTGTCAAAAAAGAAGCCGTTCCGCACGCCTTTCTTTTTTCCGGAATGACGGGGGTCGGCAAGTTTGCTGCAGCGAAGGAATTTGCCAAGGCTCTTAACTGCCTCCACCCGCAGGATTATGATGCATGCGGCGGCTGCGGATCGTGCCATAAGCTGGAAGAGGGACTGCATCCCGATCTGATCCGCATAGGCAGCGACGGTGTTTTCATCAAACTGGAACAGATTCGCGATCTGATGAAGCGTTTTCGCTTCCGGCCGTTTGAAGGAAAATTCCGCGTTGTTATAATTCAAGACGCGCAAAGGTTAATGGAGCCGGCGGCAAACGCTATGCTCAAGATTCTGGAGGAACCGCCGAAGGCAAACATCTTCATCCTGCTTGCGGCCGAATCGCAGATGCTCTTGCCTACGATAGTATCCAGGTGCTGCCAGGTGCGTTTTCAGCCGCTTGAGGACGAGATCGTGGCCGAATGGTTGGAGCGCGAAGGCGGGCTTTCGCAGGACCATGCGGCCCGGATTGCCCGTCTGGCTGCTGGAAGCATCGAGAAAGCTCGATGGTTTTCCGAAGAGGAGAGGGTGGCGGGTTGGAAAAAAGTTGTCGAGAGATTAGAAAATCTGGACGGACTTTCTATCCTCGATTTTTTCCCGATGGTTTCCGATTGGGCGAAAAACCGCGAAACTGCCGAGCAGGACCTTGAGTTCATAAAGTTATGGGTCCGGGACCTTGTCCTGTTTCGGGTCGCGGGGGCGCAAAATTTCCCGCAAGGTCAGGCGCCGCCAAAGGCAGCGCCGAACTCGGACGGCTGCCCTGCAGCCCCACTTACTTTCGAATTGAACGGCAGGACGAAGGAGGCGGCAGGGTCGGTCCCACCCGAACGTCTATTCTTTTTATATCACAATGTTGAACAGGCGATGCAAGGTCTTAAAGTGAACGCAAATCTGCAAATGACGCTTGAAGGCGTTTGCCTGGCCATAAAGGATTCGCTCTATGGAAAAGGTGGTTGGAATTCGTTTCCGAAAAGGAGGCAAGATTTACCATTTTGATCCCGGCGAATACTCCCTCAGGAAGGACGAATATGTAATTGTAAATACCGAACAGGGGATAGGGCTCGGGCAGGTAGTCGAGCCGCCCGGCCCGAAGAACCCGCGAATCCATCCCCGGGATATAAAGAAGATCGAACGGACGGCAACGGAAGATGAAATCCGCCAGCTTCAAAACAACATGGAAATCGAGGCGGACGCGAAGAGTTTTTGCCTGGAGAAAATCGCCGCCCACGAACTTCCGATGAACCTGGTGGACGTGGAATACTTCTTCGACGGCAGCAAGATCATATTCTACTTTACTGCAGACGGCCGGGTGGATTTTAGAGAACTTCTCAAAGACCTGGTCAGACGGCTGCGGACCCGTGTCGAACTGCGGCAGATCGGAATCCGCAACCAGGCAAAGATGGTGGGCGGCCTTGGGGGTTGCGGGAGGCCTTTGTGCTGCGCGACGTTTTTGAAAAATTTCCACGCCGTATCCATTAAGATGGCTAAGGAACAAAACCTGAGCCTCAACCCCGCAAAGATATCCGGGGCCTGCGGCAGGCTAATGTGCTGCCTCCAGTTCGAGCATGAAACCTACAAGGAACTCAAGAAAGATATGCCCAAAATGGGCAAGAAGGTCGAACTGCCCGAAGGCAAGGGAAAAGTCGTGCGGCAGAACGTTATGGCCAGGTCCTTTACGGTTCAGCTTGAAGATGGGAAGGAAATAGACATCGATCTGGATAAGGGCTGCCGTTGCCGGGGCGAATGCGGATGCGCGCGTGAGGAATCACCGGATGAGACACCGCCTGAGAGCCGGGAAAAAGGGGACAAATGAATCGATTCTATATAACCACTCCGATTTATTACGTTAATGCAGAACCTCACATAGGCCATGCCTACACGACAATCGTCGCAGACGTAATGAACCGCTTCTACGAACTGATGGGATTCGAGACCTTTTTTCTCACCGGGACCGACGAGCACGGGGATAAAATCGCCCAGGCTGCCCAGGCTGCCGGAGTTGAGCCCAAGGCTTACGCCGACAGGATAAGCGCGCTTTTCCGGCAAACCTGGCCCAAACTCGATATCGAAAATGACAAGTTCATCCGGACCACCGACCTCGAACATGTAAAGACCGTCCAATACGTATTGCAGAAGGTCTTCGACGCTGGTGAAATCTACTTTGACACTTATAAGGGCCTTTACTGCGTCGGATGCGAGAGATTCTACACCGAACGCGAACTGGTTGACGGAAAGTGCCCGGACCACGATACGCTTCCCGTAGAGCGGGAGGAGGCGAATTATTTTTTCCGGATGAGCAAATATCAGGATTGGCTTATCTCGCACGTAGAATCCAATCCCGGCTGCATCCGTCCCGAAAGGTACCGAAACGAAGTGTTGGCGTTTCTGAGGGAGCCCCTGGAAGACCTGTGCATCTCCCGGCCGGTTGAGCGCCTCAACTGGGGCATACCGCTTCCGTTCGACGAAAACTATGTGACTTATGTCTGGTTTGACGCTCTCATCAACTATATTTCCGCAATCGGATATCCAAACGGAGAGCTTTACACGGAGTTCTGGCCCGTTGCGCAGCACCTTATAGCAAAGGATATCCTCAAGCCGCACGGAATCTACTGGCCCACGATGCTAAAAGCCGCCGGCATTCCCATGTTCCGCCGCCTCAACGTCCACGGGTACTGGAAAACGGACGAAGGCAAGATGAGCAAGAGCCACGGCACCGTTGTCCGACCGCTTGACCTTGCGCCCGTTTATGGACTCGATGCCTTCCGGTACTTTCTTCTGCGGGAGATGGTTTTCGGGCTCGATGCGAACTTCAGCGAGGAGGCGCTGGTTCAGCGCATAAACGCCGACCTGGCAAACGACCTTGGAAACCTTTTCAGCCGCACGCTTGCAATGACTGCTCGCTATTTTGACGAAAAAGCTCCGCCTTTCGGGTCGGAACCCGACAGGATGGACCGTGAACTGCACGATAAGGTTGAGTACGCGATCGGGCAATTCCGGGAGGAAATCCCAAGACTCGGCTTCCACAAAGCGCTTGTGGCCATTTGGGAATGCATCGGCGCGG
The DNA here is from genome assembly GCA_052143075.1 of Syntrophobacteraceae bacterium. GTDB lineage: Bacteria > Desulfobacterota > Syntrophobacteria > Syntrophobacterales > Syntrophobacteraceae > SbD1. The sequence continues at coordinate 8,362 of JBKQTS010000053.1, forward strand.
CCAACAAATACATCGACTACGTCGCCCCCTGGAACCTTGCAAAAGATGCCAGCCTCCTGCCCCGGCTTCAGACTGTAATGAGAACTCTTCTGGAGGTAAATAAAGCCGTTGCCGTCCTGATTTCTCCTTTTATGCCTTCGACCTCCGGGAAGATGCTTGAGCGGCTTGGAATCGTGAAAAAAACGGCGGACCTGAGGCTTGCCGAGGATGCGTCCTGGGGTACCCTGCAAGAAGGCGCAAAGGTCCTCAAAGGTGAATCGCTTTTCCCTCGGGTCGAAACGGCGGGTAAAAAGCTGGAAAAACCCGGTAAACAAGGCGACGGGAAGGCCGATGTAAGCCAAAAACCAAAAGATAAAGAAAAAGCCGCAACCGGCGTAACGGATGCCGGCCAGCCGATCGATATAGATCTTTTTCGGCAGGTCGATCTGCGAGTCGGCCTTATCAGGCAGGCGGAAAAAGTCCCGAAGTCCGACAAACTGGTAAAGCTGATGGTAGATATCGGGGAAGAGCGGCAGATCGTTGCTGGAATCGCCAAAACGCATTCACCCGCAGACCTTGTCGGAAAGCAGGTGGTCCTGGTGGCAAACCTTAAGCCTGCAAAGCTGATGGGAATCGAATCGCACGGAATGATCCTCGCCGTGCGCGACGGGCTGGATCTCAAACTTGTCGTTCCCGAGGAGAATGTATCGCCTGGCGGGAAGATTTCGTGAGTAGGTTAGAATTATGACGATAAATCCGGATTTTATTTCTCCTTGTGGTCTTTTTTGCGGAGTTTGTGCCATTTATATCGCCCATCGGGATAATAATCACAAATTCAAGGAACGGTTAGTGAATCTTTACAAGGGAGAAATTCCCGGCAAAGGTACTCTTCCTAATAGTGAAGGCCTTTCGATAGAAGATATTCAATGCCATGGCTGCTTATCTGATAAACCCTTTATGCATTGCCGGCAGTGTGAGATCAGGGTCTGCACAAGAGAGAAAGGTTACACAGGATGTCATCAATGCGATGAGTTTCCTTGTCAGTATATTCATAATTTTCCCATGGCTGTTGGCAAAAAAGTTATTTTACGGGCGGTTCCGTATTGGCGAGAGGTTGGTACTGAGAAATGGATTCAAGATGAAGAAGTCCGCTATATTTGTCCTGAATGCGGCAATAAAGTTTTCCGGGGCGTTGTAAAATGCAATCAGTGTAAAGCGAAATTGGATCTGGACTAGTCGTTGCCCAAATAGAAGCCCGGATGTTTACTTCAGCAGGCGGCCCCTCAGCCTACGCGTCTTCGCGTGAAACCAGGCTTTGCGCCTTTCCGTCCCCTGTCCTCCTCCTTCCGTGCTCCGCCTTCCGTCTTCCGTCGTCACCCGATTACGAGAGTACAGCAGAAAATATCCGTTTGACTCACTTTTCCACGGATTCTATGGTATTTTGATGTCTGCTCTGTCCGACCGAAGGTCTCGGAAAGTCATTCGGCGGCCGTTTTTGAGATAACTCGCAGGGGCAAAGATGCGGCAGGCTGTTATCGTTTACCCAAAGCAGCAAAATGATTCCGAACCTGAACGAGGGCCGGCCCAGGGCTCTCTCGAGTCTCGCTTCGACAGAGAATTTACCGCCTCCCTGGCGCAAAAAGAGAAACAGATCCAGCAGAACTACCGGCCAATCATCGGAATTCATAAATGGTTTGCGCGCCGTCCCGGTACAGTATTCCGCAATCTTCTATTGGCGGAATTTAACGGTGAGAATTCTTTGCAAGAAGATTACTGGAGAGCCCACCAGTTCAATGGGGTTATAGCAGATCCCTTCATGGGAGGCGGAACCCCGATTCTTGAAGCCAACCGCCTGGGTTTCAGCATCGTTGGCGCCGACATCAATCCGATGGCGTTCTGGATCGTTCGGCAGTCATTAGCACCCCTGGACCTGGATGCTTTCGGGCAGAATGCCGAGGCGG
>JBKQTS010000054.1:0-45749 GCA_052143075.1 Syntrophobacteraceae bacterium
GTCTTACTCTGCTAGAATTTTCGGAATCGGCTATCTAAGCATCATCCAGGCGCCTCTGCTGTTGGTGGGTATCATCATGGCTGCGGACGGCCTGATGTGGTATCTGCCCACAAGGAAGCTGGAACCGGGTGAAATAGGTACCGTGCCTACACGCTCTACCTTCGGGACCACTATTGTCGAGCTGAAATCGACCGATGAAGGCCATGTGCTGACGAGGTCTGAACCGATCAAGGGCGCAGAACAGCTTCGGACCAAGTGGAACAGGCTCTCTCCAGTTATGAGGCGCCGATTCTTCGCAATCGACAGGACCGACCTGGCTGAAGAGAGGACTTTCCTTGCGGCCTACAGGGTAAGGATGGCAAGGGCCCGCACCGGACTGGCCTTCACCCGGACCGGAATCTCCTTTGCCGGGTTGGGCATCGTGCTTATCAGGCAATTTCCTCCCGGTCTGTGGACGACTTTTTATGCCGGCCTGATTTTAACGGGCCTGGTCATGTTTCTGGAAGGCGCCCGATGGTACTTCCCCGGACGGCGCGCAGGGCTTGAAAGCTCCAAGACCATAGGCCAAATCGAAGAGGGCACTTCCATATGGGATTTCATGTTCCGCGCTTTCAGCCGGCTCGATGACATGCCGCCCAAACTGATGGTCAAGGGGACGCATGCCCCTGGCATCTGGGGGACAACCGGCCTTGCACTGGAACGCACTCTCCTGGCTGAAAGGCGCAACGTCAAGTCAAGGCTTCGAACCACGATGGCAAGGTCGAGGACGGGCCTGTCATTCATCAGGACGGGAACAAGCATCTTTTCCGTCGGTTTGGGTCTGCTGGTCTATTTTGGCTGGGGCAATATTGTGTGGACGCTTTTTGATTTCCTGTTGATGCTTGCCGGCCTGCTTTTGATTGCCGACGGCCTCCACTGGCACTTAGCCGCCGAGCGGAAGAAAAGACAACTACCCTATTGCTTCGAAGACCTGGAGATCCTTATGCCTGATTTCGGCAAGCCGACCATGTTCTGGAAAAAGGGGATATTCAGCTATGATGATAATGAGTGTAGCTGAATCCATGGAGAGTTTTCAGGCCCTGGTGGATTGGGGAACCATTACCCAGGGTCAACTGCGCGCTTCGGGGGAAGCGGCGCAGGCAAGGGACGTGGAAGTAGAGGAGATTCTCCGCTACGATCTTGGCATTTCACGCCGCAAACTGCTCGAAGCCCTTGTCCGGCACTACGGCTGCGAGTGGGTGGAATACGACGAAAGACTGCCGGTGCCCCCTGAGCTTCTTACCGGGCTGGACCCGGAGAGGCCCTGTTCAAACCTGTGGTTTCCCGTCGCATTGGACGATGACACCGTGGTCATAGCGGCCCGCAATCCCTGCGACCCCCTGATGATCGAGGAGGTCACGGACTGCCTTAAAGCCGCGAAATTTCGGTTCCACGTGGCCCTTGCTGAAGATATTTCCTATTTCATAGAGGATTTTCTGAACTCCGATCCCGCTCATCTTATCGGAAACGAAAGAACGGCTCTTGCGCTTTGGCGCAATACAATGGCCCGATGGAGAACGAAGCTGGCGAGCTATCGGACGGATTTCGCCATGGTAAGGACCCATTTGAGCCTCTTGCGGGGAGGCCTTACGATGATGGTAATCGGAAGAGCGCTCCTGCGCAGCGGCAAAGCAGTCCATTTGGCGCCAGTCTACTGGACGATGATCGCCGTTGGCCTGCTGCTTATTTTTCTCGGACTGCTAAGTTATCACAGGGTCAAAAAGTCCATTTTCCGCCCCCCAAGGCATCAGACGCTCGTAGAAGTAACGGCGGCAAGCCTGTACTTTTTGGAAAACTACCAGTTTGCCGAAAGGGGAAACCCCGGCGGCAAAGACGGAAAGACGATGCTGGCCCGGCTTTCGGATATGGCGCATTGCACCGTGGTAATTATTGAGCCCTCACGCGACAACAAGCCGCGCTCGGAGCTAGCCCACGAGAGGAACCTCTTCGCCGCGCAGCGCACCATAGCGGCATGTTACCGCGCCATTTATTCGCGTGCCAGGACCGGTCTTTCTTTTATTCGCACCGGGGTCTCCTTTGCAAGTGTCGGGGTTGGCCTGATTACCTATTTCGGTCTGAGCATGCTAAACATAGTCGATGGATTTATAATTCTGGCCGGCCTGCTTCTGGTCCTTGACGGTATAGTATGGTCCTGGCCGGTGAGAAAAGAAAACTACGAGGCCTCGAAATGCGCGGTGTCCTTCTAGCTGCGCAAATCCGAAGGGTGGAAGATTTATGAAGATAGTCCACAAAATAATGATCGCCAATTTCGTAAACATTTTGCTGATAGCCCTGACCGGCTTCTTTGCCTACCGCGCCCAGGAGCAGGTGCTGACAAAATTGAGGTTCATGGAAATTGCCGACGACCTCAATTCATCTTTTCTCGAGATGAGGCTCGCAGAAAAGAATTATTTCCTCTTTGGAGACAGATCGGCCCTGCCGGAAATCGAGGAGAAAATAAGCACCGTCTTTTTCGTCATCGAAGATTCCAGGCCCAATATCGTTCGAGCAATCGGCGAAGGCAAAGCAGACCAGTTGGAGTCAAGCCTTGCCCATTACCGGCAGACCCTGAAGGAGGCCGAAGTCGGCGATATGGCCGCGCGGACCACCGTTCGGGAGGCCGGCCAAAAGCTGGGAGAATTTTCCCATTATCTCACGGTCACCGAGAGAGAAGAGGTGAACCAAATCATCTCAAGCTCAAAGCAAAGACTCATTTTATCTCTGGCGTTCATCCTGCTTTCCGCCGTCGGCATCACAAGCCTTATGTCTTTCAGGGTCCTCAGTTCTCTCAAACACATAGAGAAGGCCACACATTTCATATCCGAAGGCGATTTCAGCAAAATCGAACCGAACACATCCCGGGATGAATGCGGCCTCGCTATTTCCGCGCTCGTCTCAATGGGTCAAGAACTGCGGAACCGGGAAGAGCAGGTCCTGGAGGCAAGGAAACTTGCTTCAATCGGGATACTTATAGCAGGAGTGGCCCACGAGGTCGGAAATCCGCTCAATAATATCTCGATGCTGGCGCAAAACTTTATCGACCTCTATGACAGCATAGGCCGGGACGAGCATATCGAATACATGAAAACAGTCGAAGAGGAAACCGAGCGCATTCAGCGCATAGTAAAAGATCTGCTCGATTTTGCCAGACCCAAGAAACCCGACCTCAAGGAAAGTTTCATCAACAATGTAGTGCATAAAAGCATGCGGCTTGTCCATAACATGATTTGTATATGCAACATCGAGGCGGAGCTTGATCTAAGGGATGATATACCTTCAGTCTATATAGACGAACACCAGATCCAGGGGGTGCTGATCAACCTGCTCAGCAATGCGCTTCACGCTTCATCGCCGGGAGACTGGCTGCGTCTTTCAACCCGTTTTAACCCCGACACCAGCCGAGTGGAAGTGGAGGTGGAGGATGCCGGGAAAGGAATAGCCCCCGAGATGCTGCCCCACATCTTCGACCCTTTCTTTACCACCAAAGGGGCGAGCGGGACCGGATTGGGTTTATTTGTCAGCTACGGAATCATTAAAAATCATCATGGAGACATGAGGGTGAGAAGCGAGCCGGGGGCAGGGACCTGCTTTACAATAGAACTCCCCGTTTACAGACAGACCGAGAGGAGCGAACAATGTCTGGTTTCAGGGTAATAGTGATTGACGACGAGAGGATTGTTGGACAGATGATCAAAGCTGCCATGGAGCCGGACGGCTATAAAGTGGAAACCTTTCTGAATGCTGAACCCGCATTTGCACGGCTCAGAGAAGAAAAATTCGACGTAGTGATCACTGACCTCAAGATGAAAGGCATCGACGGGATGGATGTGCTGCGGACAATCAAGACTGCCTACCCCGAGGTCAAGGTGGTAATGATAACAGCCTTTGCGAGCCTGGATTCGGCGGTTGAAGCCATGAAGAGCAAGGTGGACGGTTTTTTCGCCAAACCGGTGAAGATAAAAGACCTTAAAGAATGCGTCCAAAAGCTTCTGAATCCAGCCGACACGACGGCTGGCTGAAAGCGGCAGGGCAATGATTCTTAGTCCCCGTTCAGCCCTGAGACCCTGAAAGAAAAGGATTCACCACAGAGACGGGACATGGTCCGGTCAAGCAGAGAACACAGAGCCTCGGGCTACAACCAAAGGGCAAAAACCATATCACGCGGAGACGCGGAGACGCGGAGACGCGGAGAAAAACAGCAGCTTAGACTGAAAATCCTGACAAAATTTCAAGAAACTGCACGTTAGTACAGAGAAGAAATGCCATACAAGTCCCGACTCTTAAAGAATGAAGATTTTGCAGTGCGATGTTCTATCTCTGTGCCCTCTTCTTGTCCGGACCATGTCCCGTCTCTGTGGTGAGAATTTTTTGGCCGTGCGTCTCAGCGGTTAACGTTTACTGACTTTCAGGGTGCGGTTCGAGCGGCCGCCTGAGCGGTGGCCGCGCCTGTACGGTTCCACCAGCCGCCGCCGAGCGCCATAAATAGAGCTGCGCTGTCGGCAAAACGGTTTGCCCGGGCCTGCGCAAGGTTTATCAGGGCCTGCTGCCAGGTTTGTTCGGCTGACAACAGTGCCAGGTAGTTAACAGCCCCGAGTTCCAACTGTCTGCGTGTAAGGTCGAGGGTTCGCCTGGCGGCGCGTTCCGCCGCTACTGCCGCCGTCAGAGCATCCGCATCGGACTCGAGCGCGTGCAGCGTATCCGCTACGTTCTGGAAGGCGTTTAATACGGTACTTCGATACTGCGCCGCCGCTTGTTCCAGGCCGGCTTCTGCAGCGCGTTTTCTGTGCAGCAGGGTGCCTGCGTCGAAAATAGTCTGCGTCACGCCCCCCGTGAGATTATAGAATGTGTTGCCGGGAACGAACAATTGACCGAGCTGGGTCGAAGTGCCGCCCATTGCGCCGGTGATGTTGATCTGCGGCAGCATGTTGGCCACAGCGACGCCGACCTGGGCGCTTGCCGAATGCCACTGCGCCTCGGCGGCGCGCATGTCAGGGCGCTGCTCCACAAGCTTGGAGGGCAGGCTGACGGGCAGTTCCCGAGGAAGGTGCATGGCATCCAGGTCGAACTTTTCCTCCATCTCCTCGCTTGGAAAACGGCCGGCAAGGGCCGCCAGCAGGTCGCGCGTTTGCGCCAGTTGCTTTTCGAGCGGCGGCAAGGTTGCCTGAACCTGGGCCAGCGCCGCTTCCTGCGCAGCCACGTCGAGTCCGGTTATGTAGCCGAGCGCCAGGTGCCGGCGCTGTATATCGAGCAGTTTGGCTGCAATTTCGATGATACTGTGTGTTGCCGCTATCTGAGCGCGCAGCGAGGCTTCCTGGACGGCAGCGGCCACAACGTTGGAGGTCAGCGTGAGGTAAGCAGCCTCGAGCTGGAAGCACTGGAACTCGGCCTGGGCCGTAAGCGATTCCACCTGCCGCCGGTTGAGGCCGAACACGTCAGGGACATAGCTCACGGTTAACTGAGCGGTATAGAGCGTGAAGTACGCAGCGTTCGAGGTCAGCGCGGGCGCCAGCGTTTGTATAGGGTCCTTCTGGGCGCTGGCCGAACCGTTGGCCTGGACCGTGGGATAAAAGAAGCCCTTTTGAGCGGCGACATTCTCACGGGCCTGACGCAGCGCCGCCTTTGCCGCATCAATTGTCGGGTTGGCACTGATCGACTTTTCGATCAGTGCGTTCAGGGGCGCCGACTCAAACAGTGTCCACCACTGTTGCGGAATGTCCATATCCTTGACGAACCGCTGTTGTTCGCCTCCTGCCACATCAGGCGATGAGGCCGTGGGAGCGAACGGCTGCGCAGTGTAGCCGGCAGCCGCCGGTGCTTCGGGACGATGAAAGTCAGGGCCGACGGCGCAGCCTGAGACCAGGGCCAAAAGTGAAAATGCTGCGACGCAGCAAAAGCATTTTGCGGACATTTTCAACCCCCTGCCCCCCGAAAAAGGGGGCTAAAGAGAAAACAGGACCTATAAGACAAACGGGACCTATTGTTCCGTCAATGTGTCTTTCTCCCTGGTCCCGAAAAGCATCCGAAGCGGCGGTATGACCAATAGCAAGATGACAGGGCCGATTAGCATCCCTCCCACAATCACGGTCGCAAGGGGACGCTGCACCTGGCTGCCGATGCCGGTGGACAGCGCAGCCGGAAGCAAGGCGAGGCAAGGACACAGCGCCGTCATGAGCATCGGCCGCATACGCTCCCGCGCCGCATGGGACATCGCTTCAAATCTGTCCATGCCGATGCGGGTCAACCGGATCTGGTTGTAATAGGTAAGCAGAAGGATGTTGTTCATGACAGAGACCCCGAACAGTGATACGAAGCCGATAGCAGCGGAGACGCTGAAGTCGAGGCCGCTTACAAAGAGCGACAGCACGCCGCCTGCGATGGCAAAAGGTATCCCAGCCAGCACCAGCAGGCTGTCCCGCATGGAATTGAACAAACTGTAAAGCATCACTACGATCAGAAACAGAGTGACCGGTACGATTGCTTCGAGGCGTTCGGCTGCTTCCTGAAGTTCTCCAAACTCGCCGGCCCACTCGATCCGATATCCGTTCGGCACCTTGACATTTTGAGCAATACGTCTCTGCGCCTCTGCAACGGTGCTCCCGAGGTCGCGGCCGCGAACGCTGAACTTGATGGGGATATAGCGCTGATTGCGCTCGTGATAAATATAGGAGGCACCCGTATCAAGAGATATGTCTGCAAGTTCGGCCAGCGGAATATAGGCAACTCCGGTTCCTGTCTGGTAGCCTACCTTGATATTTCGCACCGCTTCGATGCTGTTGCGATACTCGGGCGCCAAGCGAACGGTAAGATTGAACTGGCGGTCGCCCTCAAGGACGGTCGTCGCCAGGTTGCCGTCCAGGGTTGTTTGTATTACAGTGTTAACATCGCCGGCATTGAGCCCGTAGCGGGCCGCTCTTTCCCGGTCCACCCTGATATTCAAATTCGGCTGCCCAAGGACGCGGAAGATGCCGAGGTCTTCAACCCCCTTGATCTGGGCCATTTCGTGCTGAATCTTGAGCGCGACCTGCTCGAGGGTCGCCAGGTCCGGACCGATAATCTTGACGGAATTGGCGCCCTTGACACCCGACATACCCTCTTCAACATTGGTCTGTATGTATTGCGAGAAGTCGAAGGTAATGCCGATGAACTCCCTGGAGAATTCCGTTTGCAATTCCCGGATCAATTCTTCTTTGGTCATGCCGGAGGGCCATTGGTCCAGCGGCTTAAGAAAGACGAATACCTCGGCATCGCTGAACCCGCCAGCGTCGCTGCCGTTGTCCGGCCTGCCATGCTGAGAGATCACGGTGTTGACCTCCGGGTGGCTCAGGATGATCTCACGCATCTTTGTCACCGTCGGCATTGCCGCTTCAAGCGATATTGTGGGCGGCATCACTGCATGGATATCGAGATTGTGTTCCTCCAGGGCCGGCAGAAATTCAGTGCCGAGTCTGGGGACCAGAAACCCGACTGCAGCCAGAAATGCGATTCCTAAAGCTACAACGGTTCTCCGGTTTGCAAGCGCCCAGCGAAGGACAGGTGTGTAGGCCGAACGAAGCGCTCTGACCACAATCGTCTCGGTTTCCTCAATATGTTCCGGGAACAGCAGGGAAGCGAGCGCGGGAGTGATCGTAAAAGTTGCAATCAGCGCCCCGGCAAGTGCATATGCGTAAGTTCTTGCCATGGGACCGAAAATCTGTCCTTCGACGCCCTGCATGGTGAAAAGCGGAATGAAAGCCGCAACGGTAATCATGGTGGAGAAATACACCGCTTTATCCACTTGCACAGTGCTGATATAGACCATGCGCAGGCGGTCGGTCCAGGCCCTGCTCAGGCTGGTAGGATTGGGCCCATATCGCCCCTCGGCAAGATCTTCGAGAAGCCGCTTTTTTTCTTCAGTTTTAGCCTGAGAATTCCGGAATATGTTCTCGACCAGTATGACTGCAGAATCCACGATAATGCCGAAGTCGATTGCACCGGCAGACAGCAGGTTAGCGCCCTCCCCCTGCAGCACCATGATTATAACGCTGAAGAACATAGCGAAGGGAATGTTTGCGCAGACGATTACGGCACTGCGCAGATCGCCCAGAAAAATCCACTGGATAAAGAAAATGAGGAGGCAGCCGAAGGCAAGATTGTGCAGGACCGTGTGGGTGGTTATCGAGACCAGCCAGCCGCGGTCATAGAAGGGAACTACTTTGACTCCCGGAGGCAACGTCCCGTCGCTGTTGATCTTTTGGACTTCCGCCTTAACCCGTGCCAATACGTTCTTTGTCTGTTGTGTCCGATTCATTACCACAATGGCCGTCACCACGTCATCGTCTCTATCGCGGCCGCACATGCCAAGCCTCGGTACATGGCCTACAAAGACCCTGGCAACGTCTTTTACCAGGACCGGAGTGCCGTGCGATTGAGTGAGGCAGATATTCTGAATGTCATCAACCTTCCAGCCTTGAGTCAAATCGGTGGAACCGCCAGTGTCGATAAGGCCGACGCCGCGGATGTTCACGGACTGTTGGCCAATATTGATCGTGCGCCCACCTACGTTGATATTGGCGTTGCCGATGGCGCCGACCAACTGGGGCACGGTAATGCCGTAGGCCTCAAGTTTGTTGAGATCGGCCTCGACTTCGAATTCCTTAGTCATACCCCCCCACGCGTTCACTTGGACCACGCCTGGAACAGTTAGCAAGCGGCGCTGCAGGATCCAGTCCTGGACTGTGCGAAGATTGGAAAGACCGAAGTTGGGCGGCCCGGTCACCTGGTATCGAAAGATCTCGCCTACAAGACTCGATCCCTGGATGGTGGGGCTCACATTGTTGGGAAGACTGACCCTTTGCTGCATGCTGAGCGCCGCCTGTGTATACGCGAAGTAGTAATCGACTCCGTATTTGAATGTAACTCGGACAAAGGAAAGGCCATAGAACGAGGTTGAACGAATGTTGTCTACTCCGGGCGTAGCGGCAAGCCCAACCTCCATCGGGATCGTGTAGTAGCGCTCCATCTCCTCGGCTGTCTGACCGGGGGCCTGGGCGGTGATCTCAAGGATGACGGGCGCCGGGTTCGGGTAAGCCTCGATATTGAGCTTCGAATAAGCAAAGAACCCTGCGCCGATAAAGACGAGCAGCGACATGAGGATAATCGGCCGGCGCGTCAGTACGAAGGCGAGCAACGGTTTCAGCATGGACTACCTCGTAGAATCAGTGGTCAGTGGCCAGTGGTCAGTCGTCAGAGAGTGCCCCTTTTTCCGGCCACTGGAGACTGCCTTTTACCCTATTGTTCTATCGGCGCGCTCTTGCCGTTTTCTAGTGAAAAGCATCCGGAGCGGCGGCACGACTACCAGCAACATAACTGGACCGATCAGCATGCCTCCCACGATTACGGCCGCCAACGGGCGCTGCACCTGGCTGCCGATGCCGGTGGAAAGCGCGGCGGGCAGCAATCCTATACAAGCGGACAAGGCTGTCATGAGCATCGGCCGCATCCTCTGTTCCGCCGCATGGAACATGGCCTCAGTGCGGCTAAAGCCTGTGCGGGTCAACCTGATCTGATTGTAATATGTGAGTATCAGGATGTTGTTCATGATTGAGACCCCGAACAGCGATACGAAACCGATTGCAGCGGAGATGCTGAAATCGAGGCCGCTCACAAAGAGCGACAGCACGCCGCCTGCGATGGCAAAAGGTATTCCCGCCAGCACCAGAAGGCTGTCCAGCAGCGAGTTGAACAGGCTGTAAAGAATCACCATGATTAGAAAGAGGGTGACCGGCACAATGAACGCGAGGCGTCCGGTTGCTTCCTGAAGTTCTCCAAACTCACCGGCCCACTCGATCCGATATCCGCTCGGCAGCTTCACGTTTTGCGCTATGCGCCACTGCGCCTCGGCGACGGTACTCCCGAGGTCGCGGCCGCGGACGCTGAACTTGATCGGTATGTAGCGCTTATTGCGTTCATGATAGATATAGGATGCCCCCGTATCCAGAGATATGTCGGCGAGTTCAGTCAGTGGAATATAGGCAACCCCCGTTCCTGCCTGGTAGCCGACCTTGATATTGCGCAGCGCCTCGATGCTGTTGCGATATTCGGGCGCAGCGCGAACGGTAAGGTTGAACTGGCGGTCGCTCTCCAGGACGGTTGTCGCCACAGTTCCGTTTAATGCTGTTTGTATTACGGAGTTAACATCACCTGCATTGAGTCCGTAGCGGGCCGTCTTTTCACGATTCACTCTAATGTTAAAATTCGGCTGGCCAAGGACGCGGAAGATCCCGAGGTCTTCAACCCCCTTGATCTGGGCCATTTCGTGCTGGACCTGGACCGCGATCTGCTCGAGGACCGCCAGGTCGGGGCCCTCAATCTTGACGGAGTTGGCGCCCTTGACGCCGGAAAGGCCCTCTTCAATATTGTCCTGTATGTACTGGGAGAAATTGAAGTCAACACCGACAAATTCCCTGGAGAACTCAGACTGCAGTTTTTCGACCAGTTTTTCCTTGGTAAGGCCCGGGGGCCACTGCCCGAAAGGCTTGAGCGGAGCAAAAAACTCGGCATTGTAGAACCCGGCAGCGTCACTGCCGTCGTCCGGCCGACCATGCTGGGAGACCACAGTGATTACTTCCGGGTAGCTCAGAAGGATCTGCCTCATCCTGGTTACAGCCGGCATGGCGGCTTCGAGCGATATGGTAGGGGGCATGGATGCCCTGATCCAGAGATTGCCTTCCTCGAGGGCCGGCAGAAACTCGGTGCCGAGCCGGGGGACCAGAAGACCGACGACCCCGAGAAATGCGATTCCGATCGCGACGACGATTTTCCGGTTGGAAAGCCCCCAGCGAAGGACCGGGGTATAGGCTGAGCGAAGCGCCTTTACTACAATTGTCTCGGTTTCCGCAACGTACTCGGGGAGCAGGAAAGAGGCGAGCACGGGAGTGATCGTAAAAGTTGCAATGAGAGCTCCCGCCAGCGCATAACCGTAGGTCCTTGCCATCGGTCCAAAAATCTGGCCTTCGACGCCCCGCATGGTGAAGAGCGGAATGAACGCCGCAACCGTAATCATAGTGGAGAAATATACCGCTTTATCTACTTGAAGGACGCTGATGTAGATCATCCGCATTCGATCTGTCCATGCTCGGCCGTCTTTAGTAGTGTCCCTCCCGAACACTCCCTCGGCAAGATCTTCCAGCAGATACGTTCTTTCCTCCGTTTTAGCCTGAGAATTCCTGAATATGTTCTCAACCATTATCACCGCAGAATCCACGATAATGCCGAAGTCCACGGCGCCAACAGACAAAAGGTTCGCGTCCTCCCCCTGCAGCACCATTATTATTACGGCAAAGAACAGAGCCACGGGGATATTTGCGCCGACGATGAGGGCGCTGCGCAGGTTTCCCAGAAAAATCCACTGGACAAAGAAAACCAGCAGGAAACCGAAGATGAGATTGTGCAGGACGGTACTGGTGGTTATCGAGACCAGCCAGCCTCGGTCATAAAAGGGGACTGCCTTGACCCCCGGCGGCAGTGTGCCGTGGCTGTTGATCTTTGCGACCTCAGCCTTGACCCGGGCCAAAACGCCCCTTGTGTGCATGGTCCGATTCATTACCACGATGGCCTCCACCACGTCATCGTCTCCATCGCGGCCGCACTTGCCGAGCCTTGGAACACAACCCACATAGACCTTCGCAACGTCTTTTACCAGGACTGGAATGCCGTTTGATTGAGTAAGGGTGATATTCTGAATTTCATCGACCTTCCAGCCTTGAGTCAAGTCGGTCGATCCTCCACTGTCGACCAGGCCGACGCCGCGGATGTTCACCGACTGCTGGCCGATATTGATCGTGCGCCCGCCCACGTTAATATTGGCGTTGCCGACGGCACTGACCAACTGGGGCACGGTAATGCCATAGGCCTCAAGTTTGTCGATATCTGCTTCAACTTCGAATTCCTTGGTCGTACCGCCCCAGGTATTGACCTGCACAACTCCCGGGACCGACAGCAATCGCCGCTGCAGGATCCAGTCCTGGACCGTGCGAAGATTTGTGAGCCCGAAGCCTGGCGGTCCAACCACCTGGTATCGAAAGATTTCGCCTACAAGACTCGATCCCTGGATGGTGGGGCTCACATTATTGGGAAGATTGACTCTTTGCTGCAGGCTGAGGGCGGCCTGCGTGTAGGCGAAGTAGTAATCGACGCTGTATTTGAAGGTCACACGAACGAAGGAAAGCCCATAAAAAGAGGTGGAGCGGATATTATCGACTCCGGGTGTAGCAGCAAGCCCGACCTCCATCGGGGTCGTGTAGTAGCGCTCCATCTCTTCGGCGGACTGGCCGGCTGCCTGAGCGGTGATCTCGAGGATCACGGGCGCCGGGTTCGGGTAGGCCTCGATGTTGAGCTTAGAATACGCAAAGAAGCCTGCGCCGATAAAGACGAGCAGCGACATGAGGATAATCGGACGGCGCGTCAGTACGAAAGCAAGCAGCGACTTAAGCATAGAAAGGCAGTCTCCAGTGGTCAGTGGCCAGTGGTCAGACTACAGTGGCCAGATTACAGTGGCCGGTAAAGGGGTTCTCTCTGACCACTGACGACTGACCTAAAGGCAGTCACCAGTGGCCAGATTACAGTGGCCGGGAAAAAGGCTTTTTCTGACCACTGACCACCGACCACTAATTCTTTACTTTGACGCGTTCACCAAGGCGTTGCTCAGGTAGAGCGTCCCTTCGGTGGCTACCAGCTCTCCAGGGTGCAGGCCGTCAATGATCTGGTGGTATCCGTCCTGCTGCAAACCAAGCTTCACGATGCGCTGGGTGAAGGTCTTGCGGTCCGTGGTGACCCAGACCGTCATAGTGCCGTCGCCCTCCCGGACTACGCCATCGAGTGGGACAGCGGTTGCGCTTATGGAGTCGCCGGTGCGAATTACAAAGGTAGCGAACATGCCCGGCCTCAGCTCGTGCTTCGGATCACGGATTTCCGAGCGCACCAGAAGCCTGTGAGTAGTTGGGTCGACTGCTGCCCCGACGGTGGAGACCTTTCCTTCGAACATCTTGTCCGGCCAGGCCATTACCTTGACCTTGACCTCCTGTCCCACGTGGAAGAGCGGACTGTCGCTCTCAACAACGTATGCGAGCATCCACATGGTCGAGATGTCGGCAACCGAGTAGGGAGCGGGCACCACTCCCGGCTGCACAAGAAGTCCGAGCGCTGCATTGCGGGCCGTTATGCGGCCGGTTATCGGGCTGGGTACGACCATAATGGAGTCTACTTTGCGCTTTGCCACCATTTGATCGATCTCCGCTTCAGTTTTGCCGAACAGGCGGACGGCATTGCGGGCAGCCTTGAGCGCACCCTCCGCGCTTTGCTGATCGGAGACCGCCTGCTCCAGGTCTTTCTGGGAGATCCCCTGGGTCTCATAGAGTTTTTTGGCGCGGGCCAGGGTTTTAGTGGTAAGCTCGAGCACTCCCGCTGCAGCGATCAGGGCCGATTCGGCCTGGTTGAGGTCGGGGCTGTCAATCGTATAGAGCTTTTGGCCTTTGACGACTTCATCGCCGAGCTTTGCAAACAGGCCGACTATTTTCCCCTGGTAGGGCGAAAAGACCTGGACCGTCATATCCTGGTTGAAGTCGATACTTCCGACCGCTTCCCTCTGTATAACGAAGGTGCGCTCGCCCGCAGGCTCGACCTTGACCGACTTAACCTGTGTTTCACTCAATTCCACGCTTTTTGGCGGGAGCGCATCGCCCTGCACGGCATTTGGTTCCCCTGTTTTTTGCTCTGATGCGGGCCGATTGCCTAAATTCCCGGCGAAGTATACGCCGGCCCAGATGATGAGCGCCGCAGCGGCAAGGGCCGCTCCTGCCAGGATAGTTTTCTTGTTGAATCGCATGGTAAGCCTCGATTTGGAATCAGCCTCCCGATACGGGACTCAGGGCGGGAGAGGATAAGTCTTACAGGATTTATGCAACAGAATAAATCAGGAGCAAAGCGCAAGGATCGGCGGGGCGCGAATGCATGGGCCGGCAATAACGATACTGCCGGGAAGGCCCACTGTGAGAAGTGCGCGGAAGTCTGACAGGGTTGCGATATGCCTCCGGATGATATCGGGATTCACATCGGCGTCAAGACTACAGACTCCAACTATGTCCAGGGGAGGCGCGCGGACTGCAATGGCGCCCGGGTCCAGATGGACCAGGCCGCGCATGTACCAGACTACAACGTCTCCGGTTGCGGAATTTTTCCAAAGGATGTCGGGAGACCCGTCTCCGTCGAAATCGCCAATTTCAATGATATTCCAGGGAGGGGGGAGAGTTTCCAGAGTCTCCGCACCTAGACGGAGCCTCCCCTTCATATACCAGACGATGGTCTCTCCGGTCTCCGGATTTCTCCAGAGAATGTCCGGGCTTCCATCCCCGTTGAAATCTCCCACTCCCGCAATGTCCCACGGGTTGCCCAACCCGGCGACTGTGTCCTGACCTATGACGGCCGGTCCGTTCATATACCATAGCCGTACGTCACCGGTTGACTTATTCCTCAGAACAATGTCGGGGCTTCCGTCTCCATTGAAATCACCCACCCCGACGACATCCCATGCGGAATCTGGCGATGACTCAAACTTCTGTTCGGCAGCCAGGGTATTCCCGTGCATGTACCAGACCGCCATATCCCCGGTTGTCTGATTTCTCCACAGAATATCCCGGTATCCGTCCCCATTGAAATCCCCGGCCCCCGCGATGTTCCAGCCTGGACCGCTTACGAGGCTTGCCGCAGCAGTAGAAGGGAATAAGGCCGCCGTAATGAGAAGGACCCAAATTGAGATGAATCTGCACTTTTTCAATTCCAGCCGTCCTTGTCTGATCACCCTTCGAAATGGTCTGACATTGTCCATGTACAGCGCTTTGCTGTCAAGGCAAATGAGTCAGGAGCCTGTTGCACGCGATGCGCAACTTCTCACCGCAGCATTTCATGTCCCTAAGGGACATGACGGACTGCGGTGAAATGTTCCAGCCTTCCAGTAAAAAATTTTCCACGTTCCGCAAGATGTTGCGGTGAATGTTCACTAAAAACTTAGCCGTAAACGCAGGCCGTATACTTCGACGGGCCCCCTATCCCTGTTGTATCCGGGGTTCTGTATGAACTGAAAGTCGGGACTGACTTGAATGAAACTGCAAACCTGAATGCGGTAATATATCTCCATGGTCTGCTCCAGACCATAGTTAAGCGCTCCGTCTCCGAGGAGAATGCCAAGCCCCCCGGCCGCAAGGTAGTCCTTATGCGGGGTTGACAGGCCGTCCACTGCGTATGCAATACCTACCCGGTCTTCATCTCTTCCCCAATGGATTCCGCTCAACTGTGCACCGAGGCTCGCATGCCGGTCGCATTCCGTATAGACATAGGTCTCGTCGTGGCCGTCGTTCCAGCCCAGGCGTCCGAACAGGCCTGTTTCTCCACCGTCGGCCAATGGTTGTTCAAAATTCAACCCAAGGCCGTATTTGACGCCTCCGGGCTTCTCAACATCGAGGAGGCTGGGTACAGTTCCAGTTTGGCGGGCAAGAGCAAGCGCATCATCGTAATTGCCCATCCGCGCCTCATTGAAGTAGGTGAGAAGACGGATCACCGTACCCGCGCCGTTTGGCTTCAAGGTAAATTCCAGGTTATATCCCAGCGCTCTTGTGTCATCAGCGTGGAAATCGGCGCCGTTTGCGGTAGTAGGCATCATATAGACGCCAAATGCCACTCTCCATCGCGGCTGATAAAGTGCCGTCAGAATTCCGTAGCTGTAGCCCCTGGTGTCTGCGGCATAGTCCCATGCAGTATTGTAGAGGAAATCGTAGTTGAAAAACTGGATGCGGTTATTGTCGGCATAGCGATTCAGGTCGAAATCGTCCGTGGGAGCCAACTTTCCGATTTTAAACTCCCACCTGCTGACAGGCTGCTCCTCCGGGAGTTGGTCCATGCACCGTTCCAGTTTCTCGGTTTCACCGGAGAGAGGATAATAGTATCGGAAATACAGCCGGGCCAGGTAGGGGATTTTCGGCAGGTTCGACGACCCCGCTCTTATGACATCCCCATTGACGAACCCCGCAAGCCCGATTCCGTTGCTGATTCCTTTTCCCTGAAAATACTCGCCGTCAGCATATAACTGCAGACCCGGAGCCAATTGCGAACCCAAATACAGTCCAAACGTCTGGGTGACCTGCTCGCCCAGGCCGTTTCTATAACTCAGGCTGTTAGCTCCCTGGTATGGGTTGTGAAATGAAGGCATGTTCTGATATATGTTGTCGTATTGAGCTCCCAGAAGCTTGGGAAACCAATCGGGAAAGTTTTGCGGCTTTTCCTCGGAGTAGTCCTTGCAGGAATCAGCGGCAGGACGCCCAGGTTCGGCGGAATCCTCCCCCCAGACAGGCCCAACGAGCGCATATAACGATGTCAGCAGGAAAATCAATGAACATAGCCTGTTAGTATCTTTCATGATGGTCTCCGCAGATTCAACTCCCTAATACGAGGCCCGAAATGTTACTCATATCACCCCAAACTGAGTATGTCTTCGATTACAATGAGGGGGGTCCATAAAAGGATGACTTCCCGGAGAACATAGTGGATGCCATTCTCTAATGGACCCTCATCCAACGTGACTCATAGCATGAGAGCCGTCAACAGGGTTTCGAGGGCAACTCGCACAAGCGCACTGCCCCAATCCGAGCCGCCTGCAGATATTGCCTGCAAACCTGCAGCAATGGACCTGCAGTCCTGCAGATACCCCAACTCATACAAACTCTTGAGGATATCGTATTGAGATATCCGCTGCGGGTCATAGGTGATCAGCACATTACCCGTAGTGGGATTTGGCCTTACGTCGTTAATCCCCTGATAATTGATAATCCTGTCCTTGAGCTCCTGCGCTTTTGCCCAGGAGCCTTTTACCCCTGGGATGCCGAGTCTCATCCGGCCATCGATTGCATGAAAATAATTTGTCGAGATCATGGCGATTCCTCCTTCCTTCGTATAATCCGAAATCGCGCCCTGTCTCTACGGGCGGACTTCGCCGTCTTCTTTTCCGCAGCGTGGTAAACCGCTGGCAGAAACGAACCGCAGCCATGGGTTCGCTACGCTTTAGGATTAAACTGCCTTGGAGGAGAAAGGGTCTGAAGCGAAAAGTTCATCGCGGGCATGGCCCGCTCCTACTGCAACTTTTCGGGGTAGAACGCCTGTCACCTTCCGCTTTTGCCTGTTGTGGAAGAAGCGGTCAGGTGAGGCGACGGGGAGGAGAAACTAAAACTTACGCATCACTGACACAACTTCCACACTGTTTTTGGGGCCGCTGTAACTCGGGGGGCGGCCGTCGTTTTCGTCCATATGCTCCAATTCCATTCAAAGGTTTCCGCATAGGCCGTGAGAAACAAAAAAAACCTCTTTCCCTCAGCCATAAGCGGGGAAGAGGCTCAAGCCACCACTGTGTTCGGTGGTCTATCGCTTAATCCAACATTCCCCACTCGTCCAAGTTTTAGCACCGTGAGCCGTAAGAGGCGTTCTTGCCTCAGCCACCTTAGGTAAACCCTTAATCCGGGAGTGCCTGTTCTACCCTTCATTCCGCATCTTTGGATGCTTGTGGGCAGTGGCCTGTGTGCTCACGGGAGCCTCACCTACCGAGGATCGAATATAATCGGTCACTCTTCAACTTCTTTATGTAAGTCTATTTCAAAGCTATGTCAAGGAAAAATTCGACAAAACTCAATAGAATTCAACAAAAAATTCTCGCACATTCTTCCCGTAAAGTCCACTAAGCTCCGGATATTCTCCCCGGTTCCAATATTGTAATGAAATACTTACAAACATCTGGCATGCAGCATCTAATTCTTGATTCTTACCATTATTTACATTAGAGTTGCACCATAGCCTTGCATGTTTTAACCAAACCACAAGGGGAAATCGATGGGAGAGGACATTCGCGAGATTGAGATAAGAAAAATCAGTCCAAACCTTCGAATCGTCTGCGCGGCCGAATGCATCGAAGAGATTGAGCATGCAATAAAGAGCCGGGGACACCATGAACCGATCCACATTTGCTTCAAACACGATTCATTCCGAATTCTTGACGGAGAAAAACGTTTTAGGGCCTGCAAGAGGCTCGGGATGAATACGATTAAGGCCGTCGTCATAGTCTAGTTTCCGTCCGGAAATGGCGGGGCGCCAAACTGTACGCTAGGGCGAAAAATGCCTCCTTTCCAAATCGGAAACTGCCTGTTTCTGATAAGGTGAAATTCTCCTACGTTTATCCGGGGTTTCCGGATGGAGACTAAGCTTGATCATGGCGGTCTGGCCCATTTGGAGCAGCTTCGAAGGGCACAGAGAAGAGTTGCATTCTCTTTTTTGCTCCCCGATTTTTTCACTCATCCTGCCGCCCAAGCGGCGCAACCCGTGATGTGCAACCCTCGGCATGAACCTGAGCCGATCCCGAGTGAATCTTGCCAACTTGAAAGCTAATGCTTAACACCGAATCGCCTGGTGGAGCGGAGATTTAAAATCTCCGGCAGGCTCTCGCGTAGCCCGGGGTTCTTTTCATAGCCTGATCCCAGGGTGGCATCGCGCCTGTTCAGCAGGCTCAGGGCGAGCTCGGCGCGGGACTGATCCTGGGCTGTGATATGCAGCCCGTCTGTTCAGGCAGACAATCCTGACCACAGGTACTCATTTGCCGGATAACCCATTTTTGTTCGAGTTTATGAGAGTTCAGGAAAGGGAAGCCATAAATGCACTTCGTTGTCTGTATCAAGCAGGTGCCAGACACTGCCGAAGTAAAAATCGATCCTGAAACCAATACGCTGGTTCGATCTGGTGTGGAATCCATTGCCAATCCATACGATTTGGCGGCCCTCGAAGAAGCCGTGCGCCTCAAGGAAAGATACGGGGGACATGTTACGGCTGTTTCGATGGGCCTTCCTCAGGCGGAATCGGCGCTGCGACAGGCGCTTTCACTGGGCGCAGACGACGTCGTTCTGCTTTCGGACCGCGCTTTCGCCGGCGCCGACACCCTGGCCACCAGCTACACTCTTTCCAGGGCCGTAACAACCCTGGGAGAGGAAGACCCAGTCGGTCTGGTCCTGTGCGGCAAACAGGCAATTGACGGCGATACGGCTCAAACCGGACCTGGCATCGCCACCAGGCTGGGTTTCACCCAGTTCACTTATGTGGTCGAAGTGGAATGGATCGATCCTGAAAAAAACCGGGTGCAAGTCAGGCGTAAAATCGAAGGGGGGTTCGAGGTCATTAACGGCCCCCTTCCGGCCCTGCTGTCAGTGGAATTGGAACTTGCAGTGCCGAGGAGGGCCACATTGCCGATGCTCATCGATTCTCTGCGCGCACCCATTAAGGTTTGGGACGCAAAAGCCATCGGGGCCTCTCTCGAACTGGTCGGCATCAAGGGTTCCCCGACCTGGGTAAAGGCCATCGCTTCACCGCAGATCCACAGGGCCGGACCTAAGTGGGACGCGGCACAAGGAGTCTCCGAGGCCGTATCCGGAGCGCTCGATGCGTTGTTTGCCGATGAGGATTTTGAGGAGAAATTCCGAAAGGGATGGGAGGCCTGAGAGATAATGGCCAAGAACACACGGGGAATTGAAGTTGCCGAGATCATTTCGGATAAATGCATCGCCTGCCAGATATGCATAGGAGAATGTCCGGTCGGCGCAATCGAGCTGAGTCCCGAGGGCGTTGCGCTCATAGACCCCGAAGTGTGCGTGGGGTGCGGCAAATGTTTTGAGAGTTGCCCGGTAAACGCGGTCAAATATCAGAGGAAAAAACGCGCAAAGATTCCTGGAGAAGAACGGAAAGTGCCGGAGGTAGGGCTTCCGGGCTACCAGGGTGTGGGGGTCTACATCGAGACGGTTGACGGACGGGGCGCCCCGGTGTCGTGGGAGTTGGCCGGCAAAGCCAGGGAGCTGGCGGGGCAACTTGGCGCAAAAGTTCTGGGTTTTCTGCTCGGGAACAATATCGGGCAGGCAGCCGATGAAGCAATCGAATACGGTTGCGACGAGGTGCACGTGATAGACGATCCGTTGCTGTCACACTATCTGCCGGCAACATACGGCAAGGCCCTCTCCGATCTTTGCGACAAACTCCGCCCGGCAATACTCCTCATAGGAGCAACTCCTTTGGGCAGAGACCTCGCAGGAGTTGTGGCAACCCGGCTTGAAACGGGTTTGACCGCCGACTGCACGGGACTCTACATCGAGAAGGAAACAGGCCTGCTTCTGATGACGCGTCCCACTTTTGGCGGTAATATAATGGCTACGATCTTTTGCCAGCACCACCGTCCGCAGATGAGTTCGGTGCGGCCAAAGGTGTTCAGGATGCCTGATAAAGAAGCGGGCAGAAAGGGTGTTGTCAACCGTCACGAGCTGGAGGCGCCGGCCGTTGAGCTGCCCGCAATCGTTTCGTTCATCCCTTCGGGCGATATTGCGGGTACGGATATCGTCCGCTATCCTGCGCTTGTAGTGGCCGGACGCGGCGCATGTGACCCGTCTTCGCTTCCTCTTCTCGAGGAATTGGCGGAACTGGTCGGTGGAGTCATCGCCTGTTCAAGACCAGTGGTGCAATCGGGTCTTATGCCCTATGAAAGACAGGTGGGCCAGACAGGTAAAACCGTCGCCCCCAAACTCTACATCGGCATCGGCGTGTCGGGGGCGGTTCAACACCTGGTGGCCATCCAGGGGGCCGAGAAAATAGTAGCCATCAACTCCGACCCCAACGCACCTATTTTCAGAGTCGCTGATGCAGGGATTGTGGGCAATTACCAGGAGATCCTTCCTGAGCTGATCGCTCAGCTAAAAAAGAAAAAATCCAACGGGAAGAGCGGGTTGTAAACTTTATGGATGAAACGTTCGATGCGGCAATCGTCGGCGCCGGGCCTGCGGGCATTTCGGCAGCCTGTGTTCTGGCGGACAGGGGTGTAAAGGTGGTCGTCCTGGAAAGAGGCGAGTACCCCGGCGCCAAGAATATGTTCGGCGGCGTCCTCTACGGACACCACCTCCGGCAGATAATTCCCGACTTCGTTGAGAGAAATTGTCCGATTGAACGCAACATAGTGGAATCTAGACTCTGGTATCTCAGCGAGGAAGGGGGACTCAGCTTCGGTTATCGGGACACGGCCTTCTTCGAGGAACACCGCAACAACGCCTTTACGGTCGGCAGGGCTAAATTCGATCGTTGGTTTGCCGATCAGGCCAGAGCTAAAGGGGCCGTGATAGTGTGTGCAACCGTTGTGACCGATTTGCTCACAGACGCTGCCGGCAGAGTCACCGGCGTGAAGACGGACCGGGCCGAGGGCGACCTGCGCGCCAAAGTCGTTCTTCTGGCCGATGGCGTCAATTCGCCGCTGGCGGCCAAGACAGGATTTCGCCCCGAGGTAAGGCCCGAGAATGTGGCGCTCGCGGTCAAGGAGCAGATCGCACTTCCCGAAGAAGTCATCGACGAGCGTTTTGGCGTATCGCCTGGAAACGGCGTTACCTGCGAAATCCTGGGAAATGTCACGTGGGGAATGAACGGTGTCGCATTTCTTTATACGAACAGAAGTTCCGTATCGATAGGCATAGGGGCCAATCTTGCCGACTTCGCGATTCAAAAGGCGCGTCCCTACGAGATGCTGGAAAGCCTTAAAACACACCCCATGATTGCGCCTCTCATAAAGGACGGCAAACCTAAGGAGTACCTGGCGCACTGGCTTCCCGAAGGCGGCTATGATACTGTGCCCCGGCTGTGCGGGGACGGGTTCCTGATTGCCGGGGATTCCGCCATGATGTTCAATGCGCTGCACCGGGAAGGTTCCAACCTTGCGATGACTTCCGGCAGACTTGCGGCTGAAACCATACTGGAGGCAGCAGAAAGAAACGATTTCAGCTCCAACGGCCTGCAAGGCTATGTTAAACGGATGCAGAATGCTTATGTACTAAAGGATTTAAAAAAATATCGAAAGTTTCCATCATTTCTCGAAACCCACAAAGAACTGTTCACCTCTCTTCCCCGTGCAACATGCGCCGCTGCCCGGGAAATTCTGACGGTAGACGGAGTCCCTAAAAAAGCCAGGCAACGCGAGGCCTGGAAGGCAATTCGCGGGCAGGTCCCCCCACTCCGGTTATTGCGCCTTGCCTGGGACGCATGGAGGAGCGTTCGATGAGCGTCAAGGTCGAAGACAAACTGTTTTTGGATCGATTCAATGTGGACGAAGAATCCCACCTGCGCCTGCGCGATGGGCAGGTGTGTTTCGACAGGTGCGAGAACCAGCCCTGTCTGTATATCTGCCCGGCCAATGTTTACAAACTGGAAAAAGACCGCATAAGCGTTAACTACGAAGGCTGCCTGGAATGCGGCTCCTGCCGGGTCGGCTGCCCTCATTTCAACATCGAGTGGCGCTTTCCCAAAGGCGGTTACGGGGTTCGCCACAAGTTCGGTTGAGGGCGAAGACAGGATTGGAAGCGGGAAGCGAGAAGCGAGAAGCGGGAAGCGGGAAGCGGGAAGCGAGAAGCGGGAAGCGAGAAGCGGGAAGCGAGAAGCGGGAAGCGAGAAGCGAGAAGTTTTTGTTTGTTGGTTCCTGCACCAAGTTCCTGAATTCCTGAATTCCTCAATTCGTTACAAAGGAAGAATTCTTCAGCAGTACCTGTTGTTTTCCTGCTAATAAGGTGAAATTCTCCTACGTTCCCTGTTAATCCTGTAAATCCTGTCAAAATCTCTCCGCTCTGCGGAGCAAATTCCAGCTAATGGATCAGTTCGCCGATCCTTGACCATCTGACCTTGTCCGTTAGATTTTCAACCTTGCTGTTCCATGAAAAGTAAATGAGGAAAGCCTCTCCCAATACGTTATCGAGCGGCAAGACCCCCCAGAAGCGGCTGTCCTCGCTGTTGTTGCGGTTGTCGCCCATAACGAACAGGGAACGGTCAGGTACTACGACAGGGCCGAAATTCTCCACTGACTCTATGAAACCCGGCGGCTCTTTTTTATCGAAGTAACCCCACGGATCGGGAATCGGCATATTATTGATATATATTTTGCCTTTAATAATTTCAACAGTTTCTCCCTGCACTCCAATGACTCTTTTAATGAAGTCTTTCGATGGATCTTTGGGGTAAATAAATACGATTACATCTCCTCGTTTCGGTTCTTTAAAGGAAAACATCCTGATGCCCACGAAAGGTATTCTTATTCCATAAATAAATTTGTTAACCAGAATATAATCTCCAGGGAGTAAAGTGGGTTTCATCGATCCTGATGGAATATCGAATGCCTGCACAATAAAAGTCCGGATAAAAAGGGCGAGCAGGATTGCAATGACGATGGTCTCAAAAGTTTTTTTGACCTCTTTCTTATTAAACATTTTCACTCCCTGACGTTGAGTCCCAATGTGTTAAACCTGGATGGAAATACTTGGGGCCGATGCTTCACAAAGCCGCCTCAGTGGGCTCCGCCTGCCAGGCTAAAGAGGAGGACTGACAGAACGATAAGTGTCACGCCAACATAAATCCGGTCTCTCCGGATCATGAAGAAAACAACAGTAAACGCAACCCTCATGACGGGAGTTGCTACCAGTAGAAGCAGGCCAAATTGGATTATACCCCGGCCGGAAAATGACCAAGCGTCCCTGACGATTCCCAAAACGCTGCGCAGATCTGAGGGTTCGCCCCAGAACAACTGATAATTGGGCAATTGAGTTCCGTGTCTTGTTAAATAGAGACCGCCGCCAATCAAGACAATCAAAGATGAAAGCACCACGCCAACTCTAAGCAGGTTGCCTATTAGTTCGTCAATCCAGGCATCCGGAATTACGGATTTTTTATTGTTCATGGCTAAAGCATCCCTGTTATGCCGTTATAAATCATTTCGAAACCCAGGATCACAATGATTGCGGCAAAAATTATCCGGAGCAGCATCGTCCTGGAAGAGATAAGGACCTTCGAGCCGAAAAACGACCCCAAAACGACTCCCAGCATAACCGGCATGGCCAGTCCCGGATCTATATAGCCTCGATTAAGGTAAACACCGGCGCTTGCAGCGGCAGTTACACCGATCATGAAGTTGCTGGTAGTAGTGGAAACCTTGAAGGGAACGTGCATAGCCTGATCCATAGCTAATACCTTCACGGCGCCGGATCCAATTCCGAGCAGTCCGGAAAGGGTCCCGGCCAAAAACATAAGACTGAATCCGGTCGGGATGGCATGCACGTGATAAGGGACGACTCCACGCAGGCTCGGATAAGAGCTGTCAAGGTGCAGGGAACTTGCGAGAAAGTCGGGGGTATCCTCAGTAGTAGTGGGATGGTGGCCGCGAGCGGACAGGAAGGCAGAATACAAAAGAACAATTCCGAATATCACCGCTATTATTTGGGTGGATATCATGCCGGCAAGCGCTGCACCAAGGAGCGCTCCGAAAGTGGTGGCCATCTCCAGAAACATTCCGAGGCGGATGTTGGAGAAGCCTTCTTTGACATAGGCGGCTGCCGCGCCGCATGATGTCGCTATGACCGAAACGAGCGAAGCCCCGATTGCATAACGGATATCCACGCCAAAAACCAGGGCAAGCAGCGGGACAATGATAACCCCGCCCCCAAGCCCGGTTAGCGCCCCCAGGAAGCCTGCGGCCAAGGAACCAAGGAAAGTCAGAAAAGAAAATAGAGCGATGTCCATGGTAAATATCTCGTTGTTCAAGCCAGCCAAACGGTGCGGGGTGGTCAAGGTATCTTCAATATCGAATGCTATCCGATCCGGATTTCAAAAAACCTCTGCTCCCCGCCTTATATGTTCATCCGGAACTGCATGCTCCGGCTCTCCTTTTTAATGCCTGATGCTGAAAAGTAAAGATCATACGAGATACGATATCCAGCAATCCTGAAGCTGGGCAAAGGGTCTGTCGAAAAATCCGCGAAGCGGAGCGGACATCGCAATGCCGAAAAGGAAGCGATGCATCTTTGGGATGAGTACTTATAATTGCCTGGGTTCACTTTAGAATTCGCCATGCGGCCGCGCCTCGCGAGCAGAGTCAAATCTTATAAATACAGCAACAGGAGGAAAAAGATGCTAAAAAGGGTCTTGGGAAATGCGGGAACTGGAGAGTATATGATGTCATGATAGAAGGGGTGGGTCTGGTGACCAACTACCGCGGCCAGTTCGACGAAATATTATCGAGAAGCTCATTTGACGACCTTTTAAGGCAGTTACGGGAGAAAGTTGCCCAAAGCTGAGGATTTGGCTCCGGGGTGATCATTGACGGTCGCCTATGCCCTGGCCGAGAGAGAAGGGGCCGGAAAGGAGTGCCGCTTAGTGAAGGATCACCCTGCACTTTATTGCCTCTTGCCCTCAACCGTTCAATACATCCTCGCAACCCTGGTAGAGGACAAACGGGGCAAGGCTGTCCTAAGGGAACTTGTCCCGGTCGTCGCGGGAATTCTGAGAGTCCTGAAAACAGCCCCTCAATGTGATGATTTTACTGCCGCTCTCCCTTGCCTTGCTCAGCGATCAAGGCCAGCGCCCGCAGTAACTGGCTGTCTCCGCTCGCCTGTATTTGAGCCATGGTTAAGTCCTTTATTCTCTCCGGGAAGAGAGGTTCCACATCGGCAGGCAGTGGGACTTCCACGTCCGGCATAATGCCTTTGTGCCAGATCACCCGCCCATCGGGGGTAAGCCATTCAGCTATAGCCAAAAGCAGTGCTGAACCATTCGAGAGCTTGAATTGTTCCAGTACAGTACCAGTACCAAAGGTTTTTTCCCCCACCAGAGCGGCGCGGTGAGCGTCTTGGAGCGCTCCTGCCATGATTTCCGCAGCGCTCGCCGTTCCCCCGTTGATCAAGACGACCAGTTTGATGTCGGGGGTCAGTCCTCCGGGTTGCACCGGCACACGATTAATAACGCCGCTGTTGTTTTTGACCAGGACGACGGTCCCGCCGTTAAGAAACTGACTCGTTGAGCTGACAGAGGCTTCGAATACTCCACCCGGGTTATCACGCAAGTCGAGAATGGCCCCGTTGAGTCTCTGTTTCTTTATTTCTTTCAAGGCTTTCCTGAGTTCCTCAGTTACCCCCGCGCTGAATCCTGCGATGTGCAAATCCGCCAATTGGGAGTGGGGGAGGCGTGACCATGTGACGTTGTGAATTGTTATCGCAGCGCGCACCAGGGAGACCGTCCGGGTCTGTCCCGTCTTTGGGCTCAAAATGGTCAAGGAAACCACAGTGCCGGGACTGCCCATAATTCTTTTTATAACCTCATCCAGCGGGAGCCCGAGCACATCTTTTTCATCGACCTTAACGATCACATCACCGGACTGGAGACCGGCCCTTTTAGCCGGAGAGTCTTCAAGCGGGGCCACTATTACGACCCGGCCTTCCTTCATCCGCACTTCTATCCCGACCCCAGTGAAACTTCCTTCTATGAAATTTTTCGCAAGAGGTACCATGGCAGGGGTCAAAAAGGTGCTGTGTCCAGTGTCGCCCAAGGCATTCACCATGCCGGTTATGGCCCCGTAAGTGAGTTTCTCACGCTGCACAGTGTTATGCTCGACATACTCTTTGGAAATGATGTTCCATGCCTCATCGATAAGCTTGAAATCAGGCTCTTGGGCTGCCGGCTTATCAAGTCCTGCGTAAGCTGCGCGATTCGGAATGCTCCCCCCTGCCAGCGCTGTCAACAGAACAGCAAAGGCCGCCACACTCATAGTCTTGAAAAGTCGTACGTATGTCATATTCTGCTCCCGATTCAAGAATTAGCTAAGACATGCGATCCGGATGGAATATCGAATGCCTGTATAATAAAAGCTGGCCCTCCAAACGGTTCTGCGTATTCAGGGTTCCTTGTCCACTCTTAAGCCATTGTTGCCCGGACCGTTACCTTTCAGGATGGATTGCACCCAGGTTCCTTTCGTTTCCCAATTCAGCTTCATGGTGTGCCAGGCGAGCAGGGTGCTGCGGTGCCCTACGCTTGTCACGGCAGAGTGCGGCAGCTTGCGGCGCAGAAGTCCGTACAGAGCTGCTTCCGAATCTTCATCGAGCGATGCCGTGGCCTCGTCAAGAAATATGTAATCGGGCTTGTGAAGTATAAGCCTGGAGAAGGCAAGACGTTGTTGCTCACCCAGGGAAAGGGCATGCGACCAGTCTTCGGTTTTGTCCACTGCGTCGATCAAGCCTTGGAGTCCGCAAAGAAAGAGGGCCTCCTTCAAGTCCTCCTCCCCATAGCCTTCCGGGTAGGGATAGCATAGTCCCTCGCGAAGGGTGCCGAGAGGAATGTAGGGTTTTTGGGGCAGGAACATGATGGAAGATCGTTCAGGCAAGAATATCGTACCCTTGCAGAAGGGCCATATGCCAGCCAAGGCCCGCATGAGGGTGCTCTTTCCGCAACCCGACGGCCCGGTGACAATAAGGCGTGCTCCCGGTTCGATGTCAAGCTCGAGGTTGTCGACCAGCGCCTTGCCATTGGGTAGGAAAACGCTCAGGGACTCGGTTCTGATGGCGTTGTCCGGAATGTGAATGCGGTTGACGCCTTCCAGCAGTTTTGAAGTCTTTAGTTCTTCGAGTGAACGGGAAAACCCGACGAGGCGGTCTATTATCGCGTGCCATCGCGCGATAGTGGTGTAGCTGTTGATCAGATAAGAAAGAGCGCCTTGAACGGCTGCGAAGGCGCCGACCGTCTGCATGAGGCCCCCCAGGTGCATTTGCCCGGCGAAGAAACGGGGCGCCGCCATGAGCACGGGAAAGACGACTGCAGCCTGGTTATATGTGTTGGTCAGCCAGGACAACCGTTTCTGCCGCCTCATAATGCCCCAGAAATTCTCGAGAACAAAACGGAAGCGGTCTCGAAGGTGGACCCTCTCCTGTCTTTCGCCTCGATAAAGTGCGACTGACTCGCTGTTTTCACGTATCCGCATCATACTGAAGCGAAAATCGGCCTCAAAGCGCTGCTGGTTAAAATTGAGCAGGATCAATGGATTCCCGATGCGCATGGTGAGCCAGGTACCCAGAATGGAGTATATGAGGGCGGCCCAGACCATATAGCCGGGAAGATAGAGGGTCCCGAGGCTGCCCAGCGGAATGCTGAGCGTTCCCGAGAGCTGCCATAGAATAGCCAGGAAAGAGACCAGCGTTGCAACAGAACTCAACAGGGTGGTGCCAAGATTCAGCGTTACCTCGATAAAAGAATTGATGTCCTCGCTGATGCGCTGGTCCGGGTTGTCGGTCTGGGGTTGGGCAAACTGCATGCGGTAGTAGGCCTGACGGGAAAGCCAGTCTTTGAGGTATTCTTCGGTGAGCCATCGCCGCCATCGGATTTGAAGCATCTGGCTGAGGTAGAGCATGTAGACGGATTGCGAAATATAGGCTGCGGCCAGGATACAGAAGCGAAGCAACTCGGCCATGAACCTGGTCTTGTCGAGAGACTGGAGGAGGTTATAGAAATCTTTTATCCATAGATTCACCAACACCTGGACATAAACCATCCCCAGGTTCATGGCCACGATGACCGCCAGCAGAGCGGTGGCTTTCCATTTATCTTCGGACTTCCAGTACGGAGAAGCAAGGCTTGCGAACTGCTTCAGAAATTCGGTTTGTATTCTCACATGAATCCATTTCAATGATCAGGTGCTTATCCGTTGTTCCAATCCGGTTGTTTGCTGCTAAGAGGATGCCTTTTCCCCGTTTCCCGTCATCACGCTTGCCAGCAGCACCGCAAGGATGCCGGTGACGAAGATCCCATCAAATGTGCCCGCGCCTCCGATCGAAGCCACAGGGGCTCCGAGTCCATGAATGTCTCCAAAGTGGAGGATATCTGCGCCGAGCAGTGTCCCCATGGTCCCGCAGATGTAGGCCAAAGCCGGAGCATACTTCGATGAGAAGATGAAAGCGACTGCCGTGGCGGCGATGGGGGGAACGAATTCCGGCACTACTATTCCCACTCCCCTCACGGGGTGGGCCATGAAGTAAACCAGGATTGTCACGATGGCTATGCTCACAAGAGACTGGCGGTATAGCTTGTTCTTCAACGTAAGATACAGGGAGAGGAAGGCGGGAATCACAGCTCCGCCGACGTTCACGGCAATAATTGTAGCCGGCCATTCTCTTACAAGGGGAATGATATGCCGTATCCCAAAGAAATCGACGTAAGAGTTGGAAACGATCTGCTCGGGAGGTAGCTGGAAGAGCGGTATGTTAATGTAGCTCCCAAGGAGAGAAAGAATGAGCAGGGAGAACACATATCGCCTGTCAACCCCCATTCTCCGGTATGCATAGCTGAGGATGCCCACCTCTATGGCGATGATGAGAAAGATGAACAGAAACAGGAGAAGCAGAGCGAAGGCTATGGTAAGGGGAAAATAGTGCATTCTGTTTTCTCCTTGTGCTTTTGTCCGGTGTCAGAAAATCGAACGACCCTTACGGCGGGTTATACGATAAGCGGGCCATTTACGCCGTCAAGGGGGTACCGCCTGCACGGTGTCCCCGGGGCACAAAACGTTTCTCGATATCAACGGGCGGCAAGCAGGATTTTGCCCGATCAGTGCAGTTGGAGCCTCCGACCGGTCGGAATAACTGATTAGGGTGAAGCTTTATTTCCGTAGGGATAAATCTTATATTTAATAATGATATCAAGTAGATATGTCTGGAAGGAGGATAAATGGACCGAAATCCAACGCTATACCCTGGAATAGGTAAGACTATCTTTTCGGAACTCTTCGACAATCTCATCGGTTAAAGACGGCCGCATGTTCGCCATGATCTGCAGAAAGTCTTCGGTAGTGACCTTGTAGTCTTTGTTTGCGGCGACTTCGCGTTCAAAGGCAAACTGAGCGACTTGCTCGAAAAGATATTCGATGTCAGCCGGGGTGAATCTCGACGTCTCATCCACGAGCCGGTCCAATTCGATTTGGCCTACATTCAGCCGCGAGAGGCAGTTTGCCAGAATAGTCTTTCGCTCATCGGCATTCAGGCCGCCAACCGGTATTATGCAATCGAACCTTCCCGGGCGGAGCAATGCAGCGTCCAGGTGCCGGATGTAATTAGTAGCGCATACGAGCAACAGCCGGCTGGATTCATTCTTGAATAAGGGGACCTGCTTGAGGAACTCGTTGGTTATGGACTTGTCCAGACGATCTGCGTTGTCGCGGCTCGGCGCCAACTCTTCAAATTCATCTATGAATATGACGGCGTCCTGCAGTTGCCTGACCTTCTCCATGGTCCTGCGCAGATTGGCGCCGACTTTTTCGGAGCCCTGCTCCATGAGCATGCTCGGAGCGATCTCGATGTACCACCAGGACAAAACTCCTGCTATGGCCTTGACAAAGTGAGTCTTACCCGTCCCCGGAGGGCCGAAAAAAATGATAGTCTTGGGGGTACTCACGCCGTGTTTGCGCGAAAGGTCTTCCATTGTCAGCGGAAGAATGATTCTGCGCTGGACCAGTTGTTTGGGCGGCTGGGAATCGGAGATAGTGTCCCAGATTTCTAATCCGAAGGTCTGTGCCCCCATCTCATTGAGGATGTCTCTCCTCTTGTAGGACAGATACTCGTTGACCGCCTGCTCCATGTTTTCCAAAAAATCGATGCATGCGGTGCGAAGGCCCACGTCTCTGCAGAGCTTTTCGGACAAAAGCCATTTATGCTGATCAATTTTCGCCCACAGGTCGGCAGCGATTTCGGGTTCGAACTTTACGCCGGACATCTCGAAGATTTTACTTGCGCATTCTTCCGCTGAAGGGGCTTCAGACATGTTAGCGTTCACGGCGATACCTCGATTTCTGTGCGGCTTGAGATAGCATGGAGGGCGTTATAATCCTTTTCGGGATTGTTTGCAACTTGAAGGGCTGTGCTGAAAAAAAGGGAGATGCGGGGAAAAGACCGACACGCAGAGACGGTGACCGGTTACAGACAGGTCAGGAAGGGGCACGGGACAAGACCGTCTTCCCGAGGACATCAGGACTATATGCTCCACTCGGCCCAGATTGCAACACCCTTGCCGGGTGCGGACTTAATGACAAATTTACCACCCGATAGCTCGACCCGCTCCAGCATCCCTCTCAGGCCGAAACCACGCCCTATTTTCTTTTTGGACAGCACCTTTTTGGTATTGAAGCCCTCACCGTTGTCACTGGCACTCAAAACGATCAAGGAGCCGATCCTTCTCAAGGAAATATCCACCCGGTCGGCCTGGCTGTACTTCCGTATATTGTTAAGAGTCTCCTGCAGCAGGCGAAAAATAACCGTCTTGATTTCGGCCGGGATGTCCTCCTCAGATATTTCAAATTTGATAACGGGATCAATTGACGGATTCATTTTTTTAAACTCACGGCAGAGCCATGTTATGGTTGGAAGAATTCCCAGATCATCCAGAATCGAGGGGCGCAGATTAGCCATGATGCGCCGGGTTTCCTCGATGGCATCCTGGGCCATAGTACAAGCCTGCCTTAAGCTTTCGCCGCTCTGATCTGTATCCCGGTCAACGAGCAATTCCCGCTCCAGACAGAACTTGATTGCCGCAAGCTGGGAAGATAAACCATCGTGAATTTCCTGAGCTATGAGCTTCCTCTCATTTTCTCCTGAATTGAGCAGTTCAGAGGTGAGCGATCTGAGCCGCATACCGGCCTGGTCCAATTCCGCCGTTCTTTCCTTAACCCGCGACTCAAGATTGTCATGTGACTTTCTAAGTTCCTCCTGCATGTGTTTGCGCTCGGTGATGTCCTCAAAGGTTGTATACACCTGGTAAGGCCTGGGCTCACCCGACCGGAACAAAGGTACGGAGTTTATGTCTACCCATCGGTAACCCTGTTCGCGCGGGTTGTAAACCCCCATCACAGTATCTCTGATTTCAACTCCCTTCCTGAGCGCCTCAATAGAAGGATGCACAAAACCGGGAAAAGGTGCGCCGTCCTCCCTGATGGTATGGTGCTCTGCAGATGCGGAGGTGTGCCCGGCGAACTCCGCCGGGGTCTTGCCAAGGATGCTCTCGGCGGCTGAATTCATGGAAATGATCTTCCCGTCGGCATCCTGAAAAACGACACCATTGGGCATTGTCTCAAACAAGAGCCGGTACTGCTCCTCTGAATTGCGCAGCGCCTCCTCTACACACTTGCGTTCGAGTTCGCCGGCGGCGCGAACCGCCACGAGTTGGAGCACCGATTCGGCCAGGCGGCGGTTCGCCAGGGGTTGCCGCCCAATGACCGCTATGAGTCCAATCGGTTGTCCTTTCGAACCCCAAAGGATGGTTCCGACATAACTCTCGGCCTTCATCTCCTGCAGCACCACATCCCCGGGAAACAAATGGCGTACGCCCTTTGGAAAGCAACAAATCTTTTTTTCCACCACCACGCCGCAGGGGGTATCTTGCAGAGCATAGGTGACGTTATCCTCAAATTTGCCATCGAAGTAGACAGCCAAAGTCCGGGCGCACAGGAGGTTACCCTCCAGCCGGTCGATGCAGACAAAGTCCATTCCAAGGCTCTGGCCGAGGTATCGCGCCAGCGATTGGAAGAAGTCCTCGCCGGAGGCTATCCGGCCACACTGCGCCAGGAACACTTGAGTGTCTTCAATCAGCTTGTGTTCGGTGATATCCCTGAAGTAGACGGATAATCCCTCGGAGGATGGGTATGCATGGCATTCCCACCATTTATTGAGAGGGCTAGGGTAGTATTCTTCGAAGTGAACGGCTGAATTGGATTCAACCGCGTAATGATAACGGGAATAAAACTCCAGGTTGACCGTATCCGGGAAGAGTTCCCAAAGAACTCCGCCTACCAGGTCTTCCCGTTCCATGCCCAGCAGTTCGGCCCCGGACTTGTTGAGATAGGTGACACGCCACTCCCTGTCAAACGAAATAAAGCCGTCCGTAATGCTCTCAAGGGTCGCGTTGAGTTGTTGATACGCTTCTTTTAATTTCTCTTCCGCCAGCTTGCGCGAGGTAATGTCCCAGATGATGCCGTTAATCCCGATCGGCCGGCCATTATCATCATGGACCACCCTCCCGCGCGAGGCTATGTGATGGATGCTTCTATCCAGGTGAACCACACGATACTCTGATTCGTACAGCCCACCCTGTTCAACAGCTCGGGCCATGGCCTCACTTACAGCATGGCGGTCGTCAGGATGCACCGCATTGAAGAAGTCATCTGCGGTTCCGGCCAATTCTGCCGGGTTGACACCAAGAAGATGACAGACCTGATCGTCAAACCGGCGTCTGTTCTCGACTATGTCCCAGTGCCACGCCCCCATATGCGAAGACCGCAGTGCAAGATCGAGCCGGGCCTGATTCTCGCGCAGTTCTTCCTCAACCCGCTTGCGCCGGGTAATCTCCCAGGCCACGTCGGCCAGGTAGGATGCCACCTCGACATCTTCCTGTGTGTAATTCTCGAGTTTGTTCCCGATACCGAGTATGGCTACAACCCGGCCGGACCTGATGATGGGTACGGAGAGTTCCCTGATGACAGGGGGATGTCCGTCGGGCAGGCCTTTTCGATGAGGCAACGCAGTGTAGTCGTTGTGTATTACCGGGCGCTTTTCATGAAAACAGTCCACCCACACACCAGCCTTCTCTATCGGATAATGTGCGCCTTTCCCCTCCGCTGTGCAGAATTCCTCGATCGTTCTAGTTGACCACGCCTGGAGTAAAAGTGTCTTCTGATCGTTTTCCACAAAATGGAAGAACCCTATAGGGCTGTCGAGCAGCGCGCAAATTTCATCGAGTATTTTCTGAAGCAGCTCCTCGATAGAATGAGATGTTGCGAACTCAAGCAGGCTGAGACGCACATTGATAAGGTTCTCAGTTCGCTTGCGCTCGGTGATGTCGCGGATCACGCTTATCAGGGTGCGTGCGCCTTCGATTGTCTCGCCCCGCGAACTGACCTCCACCGGGAATATGCTGCCGTCCTTGCGCCGGTGAACAGTCTCGAAGAGGATGCCCCCGCTTTCCGCTTCCGCCATTTGTTCGAGAGTCACGATCCGGGTATCGGGCGCGCGCAGGTCGTGGATCGTCAGCGCCAGCAAGTTTTCATAGCCGTATCCATAAGCTTTGACGGCGGCGGTGTTTGCTTCGAGGATACGGCCATCGTCACGCCGCATGAATAAAAGGATGTCGCGGCCATGGCGGGCCGATAACGCATAGCGCCGAAGAAGCTCCTCCGACTTCTTGTGGTTCGAGATGTCGCGGATGAGCCACCGCAAACTGATATCTTCGTTTTCCGAGATCCGGACTTTGGCGATGTTTATCGATGCCCAGAAAGGCTCTCCTTTCCAGGGTTGGAAACGAAGCTCCCAATCTCTTACGGCTTCGAGAGCATCCATCTCGTTTAACCGCTGGAAATAGGCAGTTTTATCCTCTTTGTTCACGAAAAGAGCCAATGGCTTTCCAACGATGAAGTCACGAGCGGAATCAAAGAGTTTCGCTACGGCGAGGTTAGCCTGTTCTATAACCCCATTAAGATTGGTTACGATATATCCGTCGGGAGCATCCTCAAAAAGCTCGACATACCTCTGATGTTCCCGCTGCACGTCCTGATACGATCTATCCAGCTCTTCCCGTTGCGCATCGACCTCTTCATGAGCGGCCCGGAGCTCTTCCATCGCATTTGCCAGATCATCCAATACACCTTTTAGCAACCGATCGTTTTCGGGGAGCGATACCCCCTGCGAACGGCCTCGAAGCATTTCCAGTATCGAGTCGACTTTATGCTCGGCCAGAGAGTAGCGGCTATCGGGTTTCATGGCGTCCCCGTCGGATAATGGCGGGAGGTGCAGTGCGCCTTAAATCTTGAATTGCCGTTAACACAGGGCCATTGGGATGGAGAAATGTTGATATGAGACTGGGGCCTGATAAGGATCGCAATAGAGATTAACCGGATAGAGATTTAACCGGATCGCCGCAGGAAATCCGTGCGTTTTGGATGGTCCTTTTTTGGCGCTTATCAGGGTTGCCGGATGTAAACCGCCAATTATGTTTTATAATCTGGAAGCGAGGCCGTTTACCGGAGCTTCCTTAATTTATTGTGGATGATGATGAGGGAACCATGACGAAAGTGAAAAAGTTGAATACTCAAGCACTACCCGCAAGCGAGACTGAGGAAAAATCCTTCCCTATCGTTGCTCTTGGGGCTTCCGCAGGCGGGCTCGAAGCGCTTCAGGATTTTTTCGACCAGATGCCGCCCGACTCAGGCATGGCATTCATGGTCCTCCAGCACTTGAACCCTAAAGGCAAGAGCATGCTGGGGGCTATCCTGCAAAAGCACACTCAAATGGAGCTTCTGGAGGCGGAAGACGAGATGAGGGTCGAACCAAACCGGGTTTATCTCAATCCTGCCGGAAAGGACGTCGGTATTTTCAACGGAGTCTTTCAACTGACAGACCCGGTTAAAATACGAGGGATCAGCCTTCCCATCGATCACTTCCTGCGCTCGCTTGCCCGGGACCAGGGGGAGAGATCCCTTTGCGTCATTCTTTCAGGAACCGGTAGTGACGGCACCCTGGGACTCAAGGCAATTAAGGAGTCCGGGGGGATGACCATTGTGCAGAACCCGGAGAGTGCGAAATACGACGGAATGCCACGGAGCGCCATAGATGCCGGTCTTGCGGACCACATTCTGCCCGTTGGAAAGATTCCTCAGGAATTGCTGAGCTATGTACAGCAACCCTACCTCAAACCTCCCGGAAAACTCCAGACCGAGGAGAAGCAATTCTCCGGTTACGTGCAGAAGGTCCTGATGCTTATTCGCTCCGTTACCGGAAGGGATTTCACCGGATACAAAAAGAGCACCATCCATCGCAGAATCAGGCGCCGCATGGCCGTTCACAAGATCGAACACGTGGCGGACTACCACCGTTATCTCCAGGAGAACCATGCCGAAATATATAGACTCTTTAAAGAGTTACTGATCCTGGTGACGAGCTTCTTCAGAGACCCGCCCGTGTTTGAAGTTCTGGCTGCCAAAGTGATTCCTCAGGTCCTTGCCAACCATCGGGATGGATCACAGGTGCGTGTCTGGGTGCCCGGGTGCGCCACGGGAGAGGAAGCCATCTCGATTTCGATGCTCTTTATCGAAGCGATGGATAAGCTTAACAGGCAGGCGCATCTTCAGGTGTTTGCAACCGACGTGGACCCCGAGGCTATCCAACGCGCACGGGCTACCGAATATCCCGAAACAATCGCCTCGGAGGTTTCGCCGGAGCGCCTGGAGCGTTTTTTCATCAAGAAGAACGGGGTCTACGGACTAAAGAAAGCCATTCGCAATTCGATTGTATTTGCCGTCCAGGATCTTGTGGCCGATCCTCCTTTCCCCAGGCTGGACTTGATCAGTTGCAGAAACGTACTCATCTACATGGACCCGCCTCTACAAAAGAAGATATTGAGCCTCTTTCATTTCACGCTGAATGAAAACGGGTATCTCTTCCTAGGGACATCGGAATCGATTGGGGAGTTCTCCGACCTTTTCTCGCCAGTGGATGTAAAGGCAAAAATCTTCAGGTCAAAGAAACTTCTCACCCGGCAAGCCGCCCCTGCTTTGTCCTCGGGTGAGTTTATTCGCACGGGCCGGGCAAATCGGGAAAGGCATGGTCTCAAAGTGGCAGGCGTCAAAGAATTTGTGGAAAGAATCGTACTGGATCAGTATGCACCGGCCAGCGTTCTGATTGACGAGAAATTTGACGTGATCTATTCCCAGGGACCGACTGACAGATACCTGCTCTATCCCAGCGGTGAGCCGAGTTTCAACATTTTCAAGATTGTCGCCGCCCCGTTGCGCCACCGGCTGCCAACCGCTATCAACAGGGCGATCCTCGATGGGGAAACTTCCGTTCTTCATGGATTGCGGCTGAAGCTGGAGGGACGAGCGAGAGCGGTCGATGTCACCATTCGCCCCGTGCAGACGCCGTCAGATACCCAGAAGCTCGTTCTGCTGGTATTTATTGACAGACCATACTCCGATAAACGCAATACGAAAAAGTCCGGCGAGGAGACCGATTCGTGTATCGCGGAGATCGAACAGGAGCTTCAGGTTACCCGCGACAACCTCCAGGCCACAATCGAAGGACAGGAAGCAGCCAATGAGGAACTCAAGTCGGCAAATGAGGAGATGCAGTCGGCCAACGAAGAACTCCAGAGCATGAACGAAGAGATGGAGACCGCCAAGGAGGAACTCCAGTCCACAAACGAGGAGCTGGTCACGGTAAACTCCGAGCTTCAAGCCAAAATAGAGGAGATGTCCGATCTCAATAACGATATCAATAATCTTCTGGCGAGCACTGAAATCGGGACCATCTTTCTCAATGCCCATCTTGAGATCAAGCGTTTCACTCCCTCGATGACGAAACTATTCAGCCTCATCCCAACAGATATTGGAAGGCCCATCTCGGATTTGACCACCAAAATATCGTACCCGGATCTGTATAAAGATGCGCAGACGGTCATCGATACCCTCCAGGCAAAGGAAACCGAGGTGATGGCTGAACACGGCAGATGGTTTTTAATGCGTATCCTGCCCTACAGGACTAAAGAAAATGTAATAGATGGAGTGGTGATAACCTTCATTGACGTAACGGATCGAAAGCGGGCGGTAGAGCAGATGCGTGCGGCCAAAAACTTTGCCGAAAGAATCGTGGAGACCGTGCGCTTGCCTCTGCTGGTTCTCGATCCGGACCTTAAGGTAATCTCCGCAAACGCCCAATTCTGCCGCAAGTTCAGGACGACGTACGGTGAAACGGAGAACAAGCGCATCTATGATCTTGGAAACGGCCAATGGAATATCCCGAGACTTCGGGAACTGCTGGAGCAAATCGTACCCAATAACAACTCTGTTGATGACTTTGAGGTCGAGCACGAATTTCCGGAAATCGGCTTTAAGAAGATGTTCCTCAATGCCCACTTGATTCAGGATGAGGGTGGCCGTGCAGGCATGATTGTCCTCTCCATTGAAGATATTACAGGTTCAAGCTGACTGGTGCAGACATTAATATAGCATAGCATCTCCAACAGGAATGATTACTGTTATCATAGACAAATCGATTGCTGGTCACGTTGAGGAAGGCCGCAGAGACTATATTGAGAAAAAAACGAGCACAATGGAAGGTGGACTCCTTTGTTTCGGAAGCAGAAAGGTAGTCCTTGGAAAATGGTTTGTATTTCGTGCATATGCATGAATTGCAAAGACCGCAGGCGGCGGGAAACTCATAATATCAGGAGATGGAAAAAGAGCTGAGGAAGCTGAAAAATCCGAGCCACTGAATATGAATAGCGGCGTAATGGGGTCAAACGGGCATACTCCTCTTATCTGGAGGTTCTGGTTATGAAAAGCAAAAGAGGCCCGAAAGGTCCCGAAGATCTCCGAACGCGAGCCGAGGAAAGCCTGAAATTGGAGAAGTACAGACCGAGTGATATGCGCCTTGAGGAGGCAACCTCCCTTATTCATGAACTGCGGGTGTATCAGATCGAACTCGAAATGCAAAACGAAGAACTCCGGCGGGTGCAAAACGACCTCGAAATTTCACGCTCACGATATGCCGACCTCTACGATTTTGCTCCTGTAGGCTACCTTAGCCTGAATAAACAAGGCCAAATCATTGATCTAAACCTGACCGCAGCCCGACAGCTCGGTATTGAGAGAGGGCGTTTGATTAACAAGCATTTTCAATATTCTGTTTTCCAGCCGGATAAAAAGGAGTTTCTCTCTCACCTCAACGCGATTTTTGATAAGCGTGAAAGGCAGATTGCTGAAGTGAGATTGTCTCCGAAAGGCGGCGAACAATTCCATGCACGGATCGAGAGCATATACATGGAGGGGGAAGATGGCGCCGGGCTGTGCTGGACAAATATGAGTGACGTCACTCTGCGCAAAAAGGCGGAACAGGTCTTGCAAAACGCCCACGATGAACTGGAGCGCGTCGTGGAAGAACGCACCTTCGAACTTACAAAGGCCAATGAGCTTCTGAAGCTCGAGATAGCCGAGCGCGAGCGTGGAGAAAGAGAACTCAAAGTTTATGCTGAAAAGCTTGAGATCAGTAACCGGGACCTCGAGGACTTTGCATTCATTGCTTCCCATGATATGCAGGAGCCCCTTCGAAAAATCCAAACCTTCACCCACATGATCGAAGAGAAACACGCGGGGACGCTTGACAGTACCGGCCGTGATTTATTCGAGCGCATTGCCAAAGCTGCAAAGCGCATGTCGGAGATGGTCAAGGGACTCCTGGAATTTTATCGAGCGGGAAGGAGTTCCAACCCCTTTACCACTACTGATTTGACTCTCCTGGTCAGGGAGGTTGCGAGCGACGTCGATGTGCTCCTTGGGCAGTCGGGCGCGCGCATTGAGGTGGGAGACTTGCCGACCATCGAAGCTGACCCCGCCCACATGCGGCAGCTCTTTCAGAATATCATTACTAATTCATTGAAATTTCGCGGCGAAGAAAATCCTGTCATAAAGATCTATGCCAAACCCGGCAGTGCGTGTCGAGAAGGCGACGATCATCCTGAAGGGAAGACATACCAGGTTTTTGTCGAGGATAACGGCATTGGTTTCGATGAGCAGTATCTCGATCGTATTTTTACCTTATTCCAGCGTCTTCACGGCAGGAGCGCCTATGAGGGGACCGGGATGGGACTTGCGGTCTGCCGGAGAATCGTCGAACGCCACAAAGGGTGCATCACAGCCATTAGCAGTCCAGGCGATGGGGCAACGTTCATTATCACTCTTCCCGAAAAGCAGCTCAAAGATGAGCTGAAATAATCCGCCCGATGAGGCAATAGTTCCGAGACATTACATTTTTTTCACGTGCACCAGCAAGAAAGTGTGCTTAGAGTTCGTACATTTGACAGAAGGCATCACAGGCTTCCCAAAATCGCTCCCGACAAACGCCTTAACGGCGACTGCGCATAGTTCAAAGTTGCCTTTAGTTTCTGAATCGCAGTTGTAATTTGAATCACAACTTGGGCAAAGAACAGCCAACCAGAGCGACGCCAAGTTTATATGCGGATTTATCGATCCAGGGGAAAGGAACCAGGAAGCGATGAACTGGGAATTACCATGAAACTGTCTCCTATACACCGCAAGCTCGCCATAGGCCTAATCGCCGCTTTCTTCTGGATATGGCCCGTTCAAGGCGAGGCATTGGACCAGAAAACGGTCGAGCCGCAGAAGACTGTTTCGGGTCCGCCGTCAGAAGGAATCCCGCTGGGGGAAGTGCCAATGCATGCGACTGAAGCATTGGATTTCCTCTACTCCCTGAAAATGTACGAGCTCCCCAACCCCGAAATCGAGGCGATAAAGAGCGCCCTTCCGGAAGCAATTGCGCAGATTGGACAGGAACTCGCGTGGACGAGGACGATGCTTCAGAACCAGCCTACGCTTTTTGCGCTGCAGGCCAGGCAGGAACGCTGGCGACAGTTGCAGTTGAAGATGGCCGGTTGGCTGAAAGTGACCACGGAACGGGCAAAGCAGCTTCAGGATGCACTCCTCCGCGTCGGGGACCTCCGGGAGGTCTGGACCCAGACCCTTGTCTCCGTCCGGGTCTCGAATGCATCCGGTCCGGTTGTTCAGCAGATCGAGTCCACCCTCACTGCCATAGAGGCTACACGGCATGTTCTGCATCCGCAACACGATGCGATTCTCGACCTCGAGAGCCGCATTTCCGCGCAAAAAGTTCGCTGTGACAACACGCTTGCGGAGATCACCGAAGCCCAACGCCAAGCGTTGAGCGGGATTATGACCAGGGG
Organism: Syntrophobacteraceae bacterium; assembly: GCA_052143075.1. Lineage (GTDB taxonomy): Bacteria > Desulfobacterota > Syntrophobacteria > Syntrophobacterales > Syntrophobacteraceae > SbD1. The sequence continues at coordinate 40,711 of JBKQTS010000054.1, forward strand.
CCTGCCAATCTGGAGCCCCGATCTGTGGGCGTACGACCGCGCTAAGCTGCTTGCGCGTGCTGGTGAAATTGCCAATGAGCGCTGGGCCGATATATCAGAGTATGCCCGCGACCCCACAAAAGGGATGCCATTCCACGCCGGCCTGTTCGTGGTATTGGTTGCTCTGTTCAGGGCCGCCAGACACCAAGTCCGCCGTTGGTCATCAGAGGGCAGGGTCCTGCCATCTGCCGCAAATGTGTTCGACCGGCCCTACGCATGTGCGCTGCTTATCCCCATGGGACTTGGCGCCGCAGTTTTTTCACCGGCGCCTCCAACTGTTCGGGCGCTGTATCCGGTCCTGGCGCTCGTGCCCATGCTCCGGCTCATGCAGCCGTCGATTGATTCGAGGGTGTGGCGCGTGTTTTGGCTGCTGGGGGGCCTTATTGCTCTCGATACCGTCTTACAGCTTTTCGGTGTCGCGAGATCAGTCAACCATGTAATCCTTCTGTTGGAGATTATCGGGGCATCGGTTGCGCTGCGGAAGCTCGATGTTGTGTGGGGTCAGCTCCACTATCGCTCGAAGGAGACCGTTGCTCTCCACTTCCGCGCACTCCATGCTATTGTTACGCTTTACCGGGTTGGCCTTGCCGTCGCATTGCTGACCGGGCTCATTGGTTACGCCCATCTGGCGTGGCTTTTGACTTCAGGCATTCTAGCAGGCTGCGTTTATGCCTTTGGACTCTATGCGTTTGTCCGGATCCTTGATGGGGTAGTAGCGCTGGCCCTCAACAGTTGGCCGCTGGGATCACTCCTGATCGTCCGCCGCTTCTACAAGATCTTCGAACGCCGCACGCATCGCGTGTTTGTATGGCTGGCTATTGCCGCATGGGTCAATCGTTCGCTGGACTTCGTCGGCCTCCGTGAACCTGTGTTTGCCCTTGGAAGAGCCGTATTCGGGGCAAGCCTCCAAGTCGGGTCGATCGGCATCTCCGTCGCAAACGTCCTCGCCTTCATCTTTACAGTGGTGGTTGCCTACCTGCTCTCCACCTTCATTCGCTTCGTGCTCCAAGAGGAGATTTACCCACGGATTGGGGTCGATCGCGGCTTGTCCTACGCCATCTCGAGCCTGCTGCACTACACGATTGTGGCCCTTGGGTTTGTCCTGGGCGTGGCGGCGCTCGGGGTAAACCTCACCCAGGTGAGCATTATGGCAGGAGCGTTGGGCGTTGGCATCGGGTTCGGGCTCCAGAGCGTGGTGAACAATTTTGTGTCCGGCCTGATCCTGCTTTTCGAACGTCCGATCCACGTCGGCGACACCATACAAATAGGCGATCTTTTGGCTGAGGTCCGCCGGATCGGCACCCGCGCCAGCACCGTGCGTACCAGGCAAGGCGCCGATATCATCGTCCCCAACGCCCAACTGATCACGGAACGAGTGACAAACTGGACCCTTAGTGACCGGTTGCGGCGGATCGATTTACCCGTAGGCCTCAACTATGGCGCCGATCCCCGGAAGGCCATCCAACTGCTCGAGGAGGTTGCGCGCCGGCAGCCGAACGTGTTGCAGAAACCGGCTCCTCGATGCCTCCTCATCGGTTACGGCGACAGCTCGATGAATTTCCAACTTCGGGCCTGGACCGATCATTTCGATGAGTGGCAACTGATCAGCAGTGACTTAGCCTCAGCCGTCTACGATGCTGTGATCGAGGCAGGTCTTCAGTTCCCCTTTCCTCAGCGCGAAGTCCGCCTGCTTCGCGATGCTGACGCCGCCTCCATTTCCGAAAAAAAACGAGACGGCTCGTGAGAAAGGAAGTTCGGGAGAATCAGGAATCAGGTACGCTGGGGATGCTGCCCACAGGCAAAAGATGGTCCGGTGAGAGTATCGGCAAGTTCATTCAGGCTTGAGCGACCGGTAATGGAAAAACTCTTACAAGGAGAAAACAACATGAAGCCTGACAGACTGATGGTTCAACCGATCATTGTGGCTGCAATGTCAATGTCCCTGGGCCTGCTGTCCCAAAGTTTCGCATTCGCAGCCGGAGCCTGCCAGGGAGACATTGCAAGGTACTGCCGTGGTGTTCAGGGCCCGAAGCAGGAAATGGAGTGTTTGAAAGAGCACAAGGAACAGCTCTCACGAAAATGCAAGATGCACATAGTGCAGGTGCTGAGAGCCGTCAAGGAAGCGCACCAGGATTGCGAGGCGGATATCTATGTGTTCTGCCAGGGCGTAAAGCCTGGCAAGGGCCGTATCATTGGGTGTTTGAAAGCGCACAAGCAGGAACTTACGCCCGAGTGCAAAGCGGGCATTCTGGATCTGCTGATGAGCAGGTAATATCTTCTCTCTGTCTCATTGGGCCGGAGCACGAGAGTGGGTTGAGGCTCGGACGGGTTTTCAAGACCGGTTGATGACAAGCTGCCCAGAAAGTTCTTATCATTTAGTTAGAAACTTTATAACTTTACCTTAGGAGTATCTCAATGCGAGCATACAGAATCCGGATGGTTGCTGTTCTGGGCCTTTTCCTGTTGAGTTGTGCGGCGCCGTGCATAGGAGCGCAACAGGAGGCTACGGCGAAGGAGCCGGACCCGTTCTTTATCCTGCTGCAAATGTGTGACTACCTGAAATCGCTCCAACAGTTTTCTTTTCGCAGCGAGGTCATCGACGACCAGGTCTACCTCGGCGGGAAAAAACTCCAGTACGGTATCGATATGGAAACTTACGTAAAGCGGCCCGACAGGCTTCGTGTCAACGCCGAGGGGGACCTGGTGAACAAGGAGTTCTTTTTCGACGGCAAAACCATCACCCTGTATGACAAGGATGAAAACGTCTACGGCGTCATCGATGTACCCCCAAGCATAGAAGAGGCCCTGGATAAAGCGCACAATGACTTCGGTCTTCGGGTGGCCCTGACCGACCTGGCCAGCCCGCAGCTTTGGGATCTCGTTTCCAGGAAAATAGAACACTCGCTTTATGTAGGTTTGCACAATGTGCGCGGGGTCCCTTGCCATCATCTGGCGTTTGACGCTGGCGATGTGCATCTCCAGGTCTGGATCGACGCCGGGAAGAATCCACTGCCGCGAAAAGCAGTCTTCCTTCACAAGACATTGGAAGGCTCCCCCCAGTGGACCGCGTATTTGTATGATTGGAAAACATCTCCGCGTCTGGCGGATGCTCTGTTCAAATTTACTCCGCCCCGGGGGGTCCAGAAGATCAAGTTCGTCCCGGCTAAACAACCGCCTGCTCTCGGGGAAGAGAAAGGAGATAAGTAATGAAACAGTGCAGTTTCAAGTTCCTTATAACGGCCATTTTGACCGCAGCTTTGGTGGGGTCCCCGTTCCTCATCGAGCAGGCTGACGCCAGGGGTTTTGGCGGCGGCGGGCGCGGCGGTGGCGGAGGCTTCCATGGCGGCGGTGGCGGAGGCTTCCATGGCGGAGGTGGTTTTAGCGGCGGCAGCTTTCGAGGTGCTGGAGGCATGCATGGTGGTGGTGCTGAAGGTATGCACGGCGGTGCGTCTGCTGAAGGCTACCACGGCGGCGCAGCGGCAGGAGGTTACCACGGCGGTGCGTCTGCTGAAGGCTACCACGGCGGCGCAGCGGCAGGAGGTTACCACGGCAGTGCGTCTGCTGAAGGCTACCACGGCGGTGCGTATGCTGAAGGTCCCCACGGAGGCGAGGCGGCGAAGGGACCCGGTGGGACTTATGCTCAAGGGGCATATGGTGGCAGCAGTTATTACCACGGAAGCACCAACGTCACTCAAAATGTAAATGTGAGTCAGGGTTGGGGCGCCTATATCGGATCTGGTTGGGGCGCTGCAGCCGCCGGGGCCGCAGTAGCGGCCTCACTGCCGGCTGCTGCTCAACCCGTAGTGGTGAACAATCAAAACTATTACTTCGCAGGCGGTACTTACTATCAACCCTGCTACCAGGGGGCTGATGTCAGCTACTGCGTAGTTGCCAATCCAAATTATTAGGGTCTGCTCCGAGCGTATTCGAGGTACTTGAAGTTTGCCTAGCTCAGGGCGTTTGCGCATGTAGTCTAGGCGTGCCGATCCTGCCAGAAGAACTGGAAATGCTGGAGCGCCGAACAAATTTAGACGAATGAGACGCGACTAAAAGCGGAAAGGGTTCGGATAGACAATGAACGACGCGAACGCGAAGAGTGCCGGCTGGAAGTCCAAAGCGATCCACGAAATGACCGAGTTTTATATCATCGCCATGTATCTGGCCATTTTTTTCGGCTTATTTACCTGGTATCGCAGATTGATACTGGCCGAATATCAAATCAGCTACTTTCATTATGGGGCCAGCATCATCAAGGCGCTGGTCTTAGCCAAAGTCATAATGGTGGGGCGTGCTTTGCACCTGGGCGGGCGGTTGTTTAAAAACTCTCCGCTGATCTTGCCAACCCTATACAAGTCTGTTGTGTTCACCATTTTTGTGGGGATCTTCGGTGTTATCGAATCCACCATAGGCGGATTGCTGCACGGGCAAGGCATAGCGGGCGGCCTCGATGAGTTTATGAGTGCAGGCGTGCTCGAATTGCTCGCCAGGTGCATGGTCACATTCGTTGCTTTCATACCTTTTTTTGCTTTCGATGAATTAGATCGTGCGCTGGGTGAAGGCAAACTGGTCAAACTGTTATTCCGGAGAAGATCGGCCGGAGAATCCGGCATGTCCACGGATGAAACGCCTTAAAACCGAGTTAATTTGAGACATGACAACGAGTAATATTCCCAAGGCCTTTCATATCATGGCCAAGCCAACGGGTTCGGCCTGCAATCTCCATTGCGGCTACTGTTTCTTCCTGAAGAAGGAAAGGCTCTATCCCGGAAGCGATTTCCGGATGTCGTCGCAGGTCCACGAGGCTTATATCCGCCAACTCCTGGAATTTCACCGGGCTCCCCTGGTCACCGTTGCCTGGCAGGGGGGCGAGCCCACGCTTATGGGACTCGATTTTTTCAGACACTCCCTGGAGTTGCAGAAAAAGCACCGGAAACCCGGCGCCCGCATCGAAAACACCTTCCAAACCAACGGCATCCTTATCGACGACGAATGGTGCCGCT
>JBKQTS010000055.1:0-3653 GCA_052143075.1 Syntrophobacteraceae bacterium
TTTTCGTGGTAACCGAGCGAGCTGACGTTAACGCCTCTTGCATCAACTTGACTTGCTCGATGGGAACGAAGTGGTCTTCTGTCCCGGCCAGGAGCAAGACGTCGCACTTAATGCGTTGCGCAACCCCGGCGAGTGAATATTTCTGGAACTCGTCTATGACATCGAGAGGATGCTCTTTCCCGAGAGTCCACATCCCGTTGTCGATAGCCCAGCGCATGCCGGGAGACTGAGATGCCTTCCAGTTGATCAACTTGTCGACCAGCCCCGTCATGCCGTGATCGCGCATCCAGAATACCACCTTGGGGACCAAGCGCTTTGCCGCCGCTCCCATGTCGGAAAAGACATCGTAGGCGACTACTCCATCAAAACGGTTGTCGAACGCCGCGGCCCTTGGGGCTAGGTACCCTCCCATGCTCTGGCCGATTAACACCATATTCTTTGGGCGTTCATGATGAGCCAGGAACGTATCCATTACGGCTGCTGTGGGCTTCTCCCATTCATACGTGAAAGGGAGCTTCTGCTCTGTGAGCACTAACCCTTGCCCTGGACCGTTGAAAGTGAGTACGTCGTACCCATGGTCGTGCGCGTCCTTGACGAGGTCGAAGTATAGTTCCTCAAGAGTCGAATCATAGCCGCCATGAAATACCAGCAAGGTGTTTTTGCGGTTTTGTGCCTCGGCGGGATAATAATTCATGGGCAAGCGGTAACCGTTGTCATAGGGAGCTTCCATGCGTTCGTATTTAACGCCCAAGGCAGCAAGGCCATTGTAGAAAGCCGATAAGTTCTTCTCGGTCGCGATGCTCCGTTTGGGGTCCGACGGAGGGAGTAGGAATTCGGCGGTTCGAAAGTAGGTATGGGCCCGCAGGAAAGCTCCGCCTCTGCTTTGAGCGTCCTGGGTCCGTTCGGCAGTAGTAGACCAGGCTTTGTACCAGCCCTGGGTATCCCCGGATCTGATGTGCTTAACGGTCTCGAGAACCTCTGCCGTATCGGAACCGCCATATGGTTCTTCGCTCAGTGCTCGTAGGGTTTGAAAGTGGTAGGTCTGGTCTTTAAAAAAGTGGCTTTGACCAACATCAGAGGGACGACCAATGAAGATGAAAAGGACGATAAGGCAGAGTGTCGCGGCTCCCGCGCCGAATAACCATAGCCTTTTAGCTCTCATGTATGTCTCCTTTGTAAACACAAGTCGACTTGCGTTAATGACATCTGACTGTCAGTTTACTATAACTGACGTGTAGTGCTACCCTGAAATCAAGCCACGCGTGAGACTTGCTGCCTGTATTGCCGGGGGCTTTGGTACCCCAGCGCCGAATGAGGCCGTTCCGCGTTGTACCAACCATCCACCTTCCGATCTCGCGCTTGGGCTACGATCTTGCCATAGCGGAACTCAATCGAATTGCGGGGACATACGGGCGTTGAGAATGAGAGTGGATCGTCCATTTTTTCCACAGGAAAACCTCACATCTCCTCTATGGCGTTCTGCGATGGGCCATCAAGCCCTTTCTATCTGTGGATCATAGTTGATTTTGGACGTGGATGGTTGAAAGACCCGGAACCGGTCGCGTCACGATAGGATGCAAAATACCTCTTCGGAATCGCCCTGTTTACCAAGCAGTCGAACACCCCGCTTAAGGGCTTTCATAAAAATATCAAGCGCATAGGGACCACTTAAATACCTTGTGTAGTGTCCAATAAACTTGCTAGAATACAATGGATTATTTATCAATAATATCCAGTACATAGGTACTATATCCGCGCGTTTTGCTTCAAGGACCGGAAACATCGCTAACTGATTCCACTCACTGCTCGGCTTTGCCCAGCACGTCATCTTCCGGATCGTGGTAAACTCCACATATGATCTGAAGAATATGTGGATTTCAGAGGTTCGTTTTTTTCAAGGATAGGAGATGTATTGATTTTGTACTTGCCCAAGTGATCCTCAGTGATTGAAACCACGGAGGGGTTAGGCGGGATTTCCACACTACAGAATTCAGGTTACTCCCTGAGGGATATTCCACGGTTGCAACCACCAAGGAGGGATCAGGAGGTATTTCCACATTACAGAAATCAGGTGCTCTCTGATGACTCTTCCACGATTGAAACCATCGGGGAGGTTTCCGGCATGAAATCCACTTGTCTAATTTCGGGTATGCCTCCATCAGGCTGGGAGACAACTGTTCCCATACGGTAACGATACACAATAGTTGACACTTCACGAAAGATGATTAAATTTTTGCGAATTATTATATGCTGGTTTCCCAAGTACCTGCAAATGCCGGTTTCCCAAGTACCTGCAAAATCAAGCGCAAGTCAAATGGCGCGACAATGGCTTTTTCTTCTGCCGGAGACTGCGTGTATGTTCCCTCCTCCCAGCCCTCCCAGCCCCATCATGAGAACATTCAAAATGGGGCCGGTGCGCTACTTTGAAAGCAGGAGTGGGTAATCACCCGAGCGGCCGGCGAACCGGTGGACATCTGGGATGTAGGTTTATCGGGATCCTTGTATGGGCGTCGCCTCACAGACAATGCATATCGCATCAGCATCAACATCATTGCGTGAAAACAAAGAAGAGGAAACTCAAATGATGGATACTCAAAGTCTCAATCCAATTTCGATTTACAAAGAGATGGCCGAATACATGACTGACGCGAGTCAACGAACGGTGTTGTTCTGGGATGTGATGCGCCAGAGGGGAAATCAGTACCTGGAGCACATGGCGAAAACGGTCCCCCACGTACTCCAATTCGAGCATGAGTTGCTCCTGGACGGAAGGAAGCTGCCTAAGCCCGTAAACTATGGGATTGTCAAAATACGCCCACCCAAGGGGACAACTATCGATGCTCGCAAGCGCCCCTTTGTCATTATCGATCCTCGTGCCGGCCATGGACCAGGCATCGGCGGCTTTAAAGCCGATAGTGAGATCGGTGACGCAATGAGAGCGGGGCACCCCTGCTACTTTATTGGATTTGCACCAGCGCCCGAACCCGAGCAGACTATCGAAGCAGTCATCGAGGCATTGGCCGTCTTTCTCAGACGGGTGGCCGAACTGCACTCCAAAGCGGACGGAAAACCGGTTGTAATAGGGAACTGTCAGGCAGGGTGGGCTTTGATGATGATGGCGGCGAAGTATCCGGATCTCTGCGGCCCGATCATTGTGGCCGGCTCACCGATGTCTTACTGGGCTGGCGTGCGAGGTGTCAATCCCATGCGCTATTCCGGTGGCCTGCTTGGTGGGAGCTGGTTAACGGCGCTGGCGAGCGATCTTGGGCATGGGAAGTTCGACGGCGCCTCGCTGGTGCAGAACTTCGAAAGCCTCAACCCGGCAAATACGCTCTGGACAAAGCAGTATAATGTTTACGCCAATGTCGATACGGAGGCATCTCGCTATCTGGACTTCGAACGCTACTGGGGTGGATACGTGCTATTGAATGGCGAGGAAATGCAGTATATCGTCGACAATCTCTTTATCGGCAATAAGCTCAGCACCGCTCAGATAGTGACTACAGACGGAGTTAGGCTGGATTTCAGAAAGATCCGTTCGCCAATCGTCTGTTTCTGTTCCAAGGGTGACAACATCACTCCGCCGCAGCAGGCACTCGCCTGGATTCTCGACCTATATCAGAGCGACTACGACATCATCGCGGCCGGTCAGA
>JBKQTS010000056.1:0-5096 GCA_052143075.1 Syntrophobacteraceae bacterium
GGTTCGAGCTCGTGGCCTCACAGAGAAACGGTCCATTTCCACCATTTAGCGAGCAAACAGGATAGCATATCTATAAACCCTTTTCATGGTTTGGGGTGTCCCTCAGGGACATGAAATGCTGCGGTGAATCACTTCTAGTCTTTTGGTTTGCGGCCCCAGGCTGCTCTGCGGTGAACTGTTCTTCGTCTTTTGGTTGCCGCTCCTCACACCTTCAGGTATCCCTTCGCCTGACGGTGGACGGCGGGGCTGGTTCGGTCGGAAACATTGCCGGCGATCCGCTCCAGGGCGGCGATCACCAGACGCTGGAGATCCGGCTTCATCTTGCGCACGTGCTGAAATGTGTTCAACATGCGCGAGGCGTTCGTGTAGTTGATCGGCGCAAGCTCGATGATTCTGTCGGCAATCCAGCTTATTCCCCGTTCGTTCCAGATCATCTTGTTATTGTTGGCCATGGTCAGGAAAAGCGCGCGGCACCAAGTCGGCTGAGTTATCTGGAAGGTTGGCCTGCTGCGCTCCCTTTCGATTTGTTCGAACACGTCTTTGCACGTTCCGCTGCCGATAACACGAAGGTAATTGGCATATCCCGTTATATTAGTATGCCACTGGCCGTAGACTTCCTCCAGAACATCGAGCCTTTCGGGGGCTGAACTGCGATTGAGGGCGGAGAGGGCGGAAACCTTGTCATTTGCGGCTGTGGCGCGGCGGAAATGATCCAGTATGGTCATGTGGCTCTCAGTGGTGTCCTTTACAGTTATCAACTCCAGCAGCACGTTTTTGAGCAGCCTGTCTTCGAGGCCGTCCAGCAATGTTTCGGCGGACCAGAGCGCGTAGGTGTCAAGACGGTCGAACTGTTCCCGTAACTCTTGCCGGTAGAGATTATGGATAGAGAGCATGAGTTTTTCCCGGGCATCGACAAGTTCGGGGAACCATGCGCTGTATGTCCGGTCCATCGGCTGCTCGTCGATTCTGAGGAAGAAAGCCTTGAGCGCGGGAGGAATGGAGCTGTCCGAAAGGATTTCTCCATAGAGCCCCAGCCATAGGGGATCTATTTCTTTGGCCGCACCGGGATTGAGCAGCTTCTTGCGTTCTATATCGGTCAGCATGCGCATTGCGTCAACGCGGCAGTAATAGTTCGGGTCGATCCTTGCCTGCATGATGAGCGTCTCGACGTTTGCGCTCCGGTCTACAAAAGTCCCGTAGAAGGAGTAATCCCGGTTAATCGATGCGAAAGCGGGCGGTTCCTGCAGATTTTCGAAAGTGAGTTCTGCTTCCGGTTGGTTCAACTCGAACATCCGATCGGTTCCGGGAATGTCCCTGCCGTGTCGATCGACCAGCGCGAGCCGGATTGGAACGACAAAAGGGGGCTTTGCATCATCGTTTTCCTGGAGCAAACTTATGCGAAAGGTCTTCTTTTCAGGGTCCCGGAAAGTTTTGGCGCTCACCCTGGGGTAGCCGATCCTGTAAAGCCATTGTTTTTTGAACTCATCGAGCCGCCTGCCGGACACCTCCTCAAAGCATTCGAAAAACTGATCGGTATTTGCGTTCTTCAAACGATAACGCGTGAAGTAAAGGGCCTTGCCGGCTTTGAACTTTTCCTCACCGAGCAGCAGGCGTAGCATGCGCACAACTTCTGCCGCCTTTACATAGGTGACCCCGTCTATCAGTTCGTCAGGGTCATTGAAGCCCTCGCGCACGATGCGGCCGGCATGTCCGGAGTCCTCTATGGCCAATGGGCCGAGAAGCGGGCTTCGAATGCTTTCAACCTGGTTCAGCCTGACCACCGCCGGATCGAAAACGTCCGCCATGAACTGCCTCTCCACGTCCACAGTGAAGGCCTCATTGAGCCAGACGTCGAAGGGGGTCTCCATGGTCGTTTCACTGCCGCATTGGTTATGTTCGAACTCGTGTACTATCACCGCATGGGCGTAAAGGAGAAACTGGTCCAGCGTGTGCTCGCCGACCAGGGCCGCATCAGTGACGATTGTGGTGTTTCCGGCGTTTTCCATGCCTCCGAAATTGGATCTGCCCATGCAGATGGTCCGATAGGTATCTCCCGTATATTCGTAGTCCTGAGTCGCTTTGACCCACAGGACCGACCTTTTGAGGATTATCATCGGGATTTGCGCCCCCCTGCTTTCGCCCGGAGGAACAAGGTATTCAAGATATATGGAACGGCCGTTATCGTAGACTGCACGGTCCCTGAGAACGTCCCATGTCCCCACGCAGGCGATAAAGAGGTAAGGGGGCATCGGAATGGGGTTGTTGAAAGTGATGATCTGCCTGTCCGGCTGACCCGGCTTGCGAACGGGAACACCATCCGGGTTGGGCGCAGAGTCTATATCTCCGTTGCTTATGAGATGGGTATAGGCGATGCCGGCTTCCAGGGTCGTTGTCATTGTACACTTGGCGCGGCAGTCGTCGAAGATGGGCATTATCCGCTGAAAGCCCCATTGCTGGCACTGGGACATATACTGCTGGGGCGCTCCGGATGGAGTGACGTCCTTGTAAATGCCTTCCAGGACGTAATCCGAAGGGTGGCACACGCTCGATGTGCGCACGGAAAATGTTTCTCCCCTCTGCACTTTGCGCGGCAGCCGGACGATGAGCCTGTTTTGCTCGGCAAGATATTCATACCGAAGAGAGTTCCCGGCTGAATCAGGGCCGGAGCACCATTCGACGCTCACTATTTCAAGGTCGCGAGCATCGAGCGCTATACTGTCGAGTTCCTGCCTGGCAGTCATCCGGAGGCAGTTTGCAGCTTCGACTCTGTCGTCCAGGAAGTTGAGATATATGTCAAGATGTTCCAACTGAATGGGAAGTTCGCCGAAATCCTCGCGAAGATATCTATATTTTTCGTCTGGCAAGTTAGTCCTCCTTCAAATAAATAAATCCAGAAAAGCGCGGGGAGCTACGCCCCCCGCACCCCCTTCGCCACTGCGCGGCTCCTGCGGGGGTGCGGGGGAAGCTTTCCCCCGCTCTTTTGAACACGGTCGTCCTCTCCGATCTCCACTAAAAACTCAAACGTCGTCCATCATTCGGCCGCGCACGACCATATTGCCGCAAAAGCGGCTGTGGATTTGGTCGAGCGCACGGTCGAGCCGTCCCTGCCTGTCGGTTTCCTCCCTTGATGAACTAATAGTCATTTGACTGGGGCCCGAAGAGAAGTTGGATACGCCTATTCCTATCAGGCGCACCGTTCGCGTCAGCTTCAGATCCAATAGGAGTTTATGTCCGGTGTTAAACAGAACGTCCGTGGTGTCGAAAGGCTCGGGCAGAGTGCGGCTTCTGGTGATCATTTTGAAATCGGAGAGCTTTATTTTCAGAATTACCGTCCTTGCCTTGAACCCAAGTTTGCGAATTTCGCGGCCTACTTCCTCGGCCTGAGAAAGAAGCATCTTTTCAAGCTCGGCGATGTTGCCGGTATCCTTGGGAAAGGTCTCTTCGGCGCTGACAGATTTCGGGTCGCTGTAAGGTTCGACCGCAGAATTATCTATTCCCTGTGCCTTTGCGTATAGGGCGGCGCCCCATCTGCCGAATTTATTTTCCCACAACTGCTCGGGAAACTTAAGAATGTCCGAGGCGAAAACAATGCCCAGCTTGCGGAGTTCCTCCCCGCTTTTCTTGCCCACCCCGGGGATTTTACCGACCGGCAGATGTTTTAGAAATTCTTCGATCTGGTCTTCTTCAAGTATCGTCAGGCCGTCGGGTTTCTTGAAATCGGAGGCGATTTTGGCGAGAAATTTATTTGGCGCTATTCCGATTGAACATGTAAGGGAAGTGGCCTCGAGGATGGCCGCTTTCGTATGATGGGCCAGAGCGTATGAAGGACCGTGGAGCCTTTCTGTCCCGGTAATGTCCGCAAAAGCCTCATCGATCGATACCTGCTCGACAAGAGGCGATATCCCTCTCAGGATTTCCATGACAACGCGGGAGACCTCTTTATAACGGTTCATTCGGACGGGAAGGAAAACCCCGTGCGGGCAAAGCTTTCTGGCCTGGAAAACAGGCATTGCGGAATGAACGCCGTAGCGCCTGGCCTCGTAGGAAGCTGCGCAAACCACTCCGCGCATTGAGCCGCCCACCAGCACCGGCTTTCCGTTCAACTCGGGGTTGTCCGATTGTTCAACGGCGGCGTAGAAGGCGTCCATGTCCAGGTGCATTATTCTTCTTGTCACCGGATTCTTCACTTTACGAGCATAACCGGACAGTGGGAAAGGACCCCGATCTTGAAGCTGATTGTCCCCCAGCCTTCGGCGGCGTTTTCGGGATCGAGTTTGTGCGAGCTCATTATAATCAAATCGACACCGTGCGCGACCGCAAAATTGAGTATTTCGTAAACTCGTCTTCCGTAAAGTATTTGCTTTTCCATTGTAATGCCTTCCCGGCCGTATTTGGCAATGAGTTTATCGATTTTCCTGCCGGCGCGGGCGCCAAGTTGCCTGTAAAATTTGTCAAAGTCCTCGGAATCGACTTGCTCGACAGTTTCGATTACATGGAGCAAAGTAACGACGGCGCTGTCTTCCAGCGCCAACTTGACGGCGATATCCATCGCTTTGTGGTTTCTTTCGGTGAGGTCCGAGGGTATTAAAATGTTTTTGAACATTTGCGCCTCCGAAGTTAATTCAGACAAACACGAATTAGACAAAAGCCGGGCCGGTGATTAAGAATCTAAGACTTAAGCAGGCCGGTAACCAGATGAGAAGTTGACCTCCTTGCGCTGAAACCATTGACAATTAGCGGAAATAAGTCTTTTAGTACAGCTTTGCCGGAAACTAAGGAGCAGGGAGCAAGAAGCAAGAAGCAAGAAGCAAGAAGCAAGAAGCAGGGAGCAAGAAGCAAGAAGCAGGGAGCAGGGAGCAAGAAGCAGGGAGCAGGGAGCAAGAAGCAAGAAGCAGGGAGCAGGGAGCGAGAAGCAGGGAGCGAGAAGCAGGGAGCGAGGAGCAGGGAGCGAGGAGCAGGGAGCGAGGAGCAGGAGAAGCGTGGGGAGCAGTGCCCCCCACACCCCCTTCGCCACTACGTGGCTCACTGTGACGCTGCGGTGGCGGCCTCCGGCCTACCACCGCGAGCGCCTAGCGCTCGGCCTCACGCGCTTGCGC
>JBKQTS010000057.1:0-57594 GCA_052143075.1 Syntrophobacteraceae bacterium
TTCCGGATGGACACTGCTAGTTAGTGTCCATCCGGAAACCTCCAAAGAGGCGTGAATCGGCTCAAGATAAAATAATATAGCAACAGGGAGCAAGGAGCAAGGAGCAGGAATAAGAACAGGAAGCACGGAGTAAAAACTTCTTCTTGCTTCACGGTTCCTGCTTCACGCTTCCTTTTTTTGTGATAAGTAGCAGCAGGGAGCAGGGCAATTCTCGTTTTACAATTCCTGCGGCCTCACAAAAGATCGGCCGCGAACTTGAAGCGTTTAACGCGCTTCCTCGATGTTACCCGCGAACCCGAACGAAGCGAGGGTTCATCCCTGAATTCCTGAATTCCTAAATCGGAGATTTTTCAATGTCCCACGCAAAAATGCTGCGGCTTCAAATTTTATTTTTTGTTCCGCTTTTCTTATTACCAGCCACTGATGTAATCATTCATCCGGCATACCAGCAATGGAAGACCGAAAAGGCCGAAAGACAGAATACGGCCCGCAGGTTGGTTCAATACGAGGCCTCATCCAACAGGCAACTGATGGAGCAGACACGGCTTCTTTTGGCAGCTCTATCGAAATCCACCCCGGTAGTTCGGGAAGATTCGGAATCTTGCCGCAGCCTGTTTTCGGGTCTCCTGAAGGATCAGCCATTTTTCAACAACATCGGGGCGGTTGACCTTAACGGGAACGTTTTTTGCCATGCGGCAGGTTCGGCCGGGCTCAACATCGCAGACAGGGAGTATTTTCGGCAGGCCGTTGGAACCGGCAGGTTCGGTTTCAGCGATCATGTGGTCTCCCGGACCAGCGGCAAGCATTCAATCGTTCTCGTTTACCCGTGGTTCAGTGAAACCGGTCAACCGCAGGGAGTAATTTTTGCCGCTCTGGACCTGAAGACGCTGGTTGAGATTCCTGAAAAGTCGATGCCTGAAAACGGCGAGGTTTTGATTGTTGACTCGAAAGGGACCATTCTGGCCGGCTACCCGGGCGTCGATGAGTGGATTGGGCGCTCGATGCCCGATGCGCCCTTAATCAAGGCGATGTTAACCCAAAAGGAAGGGTCCGTGGGAGAAAAGGGCCTGGATGGAGTCGTGCGGGACTTTGCCTTTACCAGCGTGACATACGGATCGTCGGGAGAGATCCACATAGCAGCCGGTTTCCCTGAAAAGCCTTTCAACTGGTTATCCGTGGATATGCTGCAAAACGCAGCGGTACTGCTGGGGATTATGGTTCTTTTCGCCTTCGCGGCCGGATGGCTCGCAGAGCGGCATCTTCCTGAAAAAAGCTGATGCGGGGAACCAAAGCCGATGTGAGTTCTGCAAATAAAATAATCCGGAAAAGCGTGGGGAGCCGTGCCCCCCACACCCCCTTCGCCACTGCGTGGCTCACTGTGGCGCTGCGGTGGCGGCCTCCAGCCAGCCACCCGCAGCGCCTAGCGCTCGGCCGTGCGCGTCAGCGCACTGCCGAAATCGTGCGGGGGTGAGGGGAATTTTTCCTGACACGGTCAGTTTTCGATTCGGAAAGGAGGCATTTTTCGTCTTGGCGCGTACAGTTTGGCGTCCCGCCATTTCCGGATTGCCCAGCGCCGCACCGAAAGGTGCAAGGAACTCGAGGGGTTGCGCGGAGGCGTACCTATGTACCGCCCCGCGGAGCGTCGAGATTGGTGATCGAGCCCACCGAAGTCTCTGCGGCCACCGCCGCAGGCAGTGGCCAAGTCGGCTGGCGGCCCGGCCGCCCGGAAAAGGACCCTTTCCGGACGGAAACTCAGTTGGTAAGGCTCTGCGTCGGCGCAGGAATGCGCCCCCCAAGGGAGATGAACTCCCCGGAGCTGTCCGTTCCCGGTACCGCTATAATTGGTGCCTCTCCGAGCAGACCGCCGAAATGGGCTTTGTCGCCCACTTTTTTACCCGGAACCGGAATAAGCCTGGCGGCGGTGGTTTTCCTGTTTATCACTCCTATTGCCATCTCATCGGCTATTATCGCGGCAAGGGTTTCGGCTGAAGTATCTCCCGCCAGGGCGATCATATCCAGTCCAACCGAGCACACGCTTGTCATGGCCTCGAGCTTTTCGATGGAGAGAAATCCCTTCCGGGCCGATTCAGCGATATTGAGGTCTTCGCTCACCGGAATAAAGGCGCCGCTCAAACCGCCAACGTAAGAGCTTGCGAAAGCCCCTCCTTTTTTTACTGCGTCGTTTATGAGCGCCAGGGCGGCAGTTGTGCCCGGAACGCCGATGCTGCCCAGCCCCAGGCTCTGAAAGATCTCCCCGACACTGTCTCCTACGTTGGGCGTCGGAGCAAGTGAGAGGTCAACCACTCCGAATGGGACCCCAAGATCATCGGCAACACGCCTTCCGATCAGTTCACCGACTTTTGTCACCTTGAAGGCAGTATGTTTAATGATTTCCGAGATTTGTCCAAGGTCAAGCCGGGGATTTGCCTGACGCGCCCGGTCTAAGGCTTTCTTGACCACGCCGGGACCGCTCACGCCTACGTTTATGACCGAGTCCGGCTCGCCCACACCGAGAAAGGCGCCGGCCATAAAAGGAACGTCTTCGGGGATGTTTGCGAACACGCACAACTTTGCGCACCCGATTCCGTTTCGCTCCCTGGTAAGCTCGGCGGCCCTCTTTATCGTTTTTCCCATGAGGTATACTGCATCCATATTGATGCCCGCACGGGTGGATGCCACATTTACCGAGGAGCAGACACGCTCGGTTGCCGCAAGCGCCTCCGGAATGGCCTCGATGAGAGCGTGGTCCCCCCTCGTGAAACCTTTTTCGACGAGGGCGCTGAACCCGCCGATGAAATCCACCCCGACTTGCTTTGCAGCGCGGTCCATCGCCCTGGCAACCTCGACCATCCGGTCCGGCGCGCATGAGCATGCGGCTACCGCAATGGGACTTACCGCAATCCGCTTGTTCACAATCGGGATACCGTAGCGAACCGCCACCTTGTCGCAAACCTTTACCAGGTTTCGGGCCACGGCACCGATTTTATAGGTCATCCTTTCGATGAATCTTGCCGGCTCGTCGCTCGCGCAGTCTAACAGGCTAATACCCAGAGTAACGGTTCGGACGTCGAGATGCTCGTTTTTGAGCATTTCGAGTGTGGAAAGCACTTCTAAATGAGTAAGCATGGGATTGTCCGCTGATCAGACTCTGTGGATGGCTTCGAAAATTTCCCTGTGCTGAAGACTTACATCGAGGTTCAGTTCCCTCCCACGTTCATAGAGCGCTTCGCGGAAAAGATTCTGGTCCACTGCGAGGGGAATGTCCACCTCATATATCATAGTGTTTTCGAGCGGATTGTCTCCCCCCCTGAAAACCGCTTTTAGATTTGAGATATTAATACTAAACCGTACCAGCAGTTCGGTTATCCCTGCAACGAGGCCGGGGCGGTCGGGTCCCATCGTGGTTATGACGAAAGGCTCACTGGGCGGGGCCTCCCAAACTCCAGTGGCATCCACTTCGCGAAGGAGGAACGAAAGCCTCATGGGATCGAGCTTTTCACGAAGGCGGCCACTGAGTTCGCCCGCCTTCAGCGTGTTCGGACGGGACGCGATGAATACGCCGGAGAACTCGGTCTGGAGAATACTCTGGCTAACGTCTTCCAAATTGCATCCGTTGCGGAAAAGCACGTCTGAAACAGCGGCTATAATGCCGGGCCTGTCGTGGCCGAGCACGGAAATGATTACTTTTTTCATGCAGGTTCTTCGTCCGCGAAGGAAGCCAGTTCGCGAATGAGACGAAGTGATTCCATGGCTTCAGCGGGGTCCAGCACATTAAGCGCAAACCCCGCGTGGACTATGACATAATCTCCAGGTACGGGTTCTTCGGGCAGAAGCAGAAGGGACGCCTTTCTGAGCGAGCCTGCAATCCGCACGGTTGCAACTCCATCGTCTATCTGTACAATTTCACCCGGAATAGCCAGGCACATTTGCATTTCCCTTTCTCTAGCAGGATGGTGAAAATGGATTTGAATTCCAACATCAGAGCGAAAAACTCTATATACCTCACCCCGGCGGCGCCTGCCCCGGAAGTAGGGGCGGGGTTTGTCCCCATAAGCGCTCAAATAAAGACGAGCAGCCATAGGGAAAAAGTCCGTCATTCCGGCGGAGCCTGACCCGGAAGTGACCAGTCCGGGGGCCGGAGTCAAGTAAGGCCGTCACCCCGGCGAAGGCCGGGGTCCAGCGCCTTTTGCTTTAAAAGCAATAAGCTGGGGAAAAGCCTTGTCCCCGCCTTCGGCGGCTGCGTCGCAAATATAATGTTCTCCGGCTTTCCCCTCTTTCCTAGTGAGGGTTTTTCGTTTGCAAGCTTTTTCTGCTCACTATTCACTATTCACTATTCACTCATCGCGGAGCGATGCTCACACCACTCGCACGATTCCACGTGGTTGTTCGGCTTTTTTCCAGGAGCCGCCCGCTTTTTCAATCTCCCTCAGGACCGCCGCGACAAAATCCTCCATCCTGTTTCGGACAGGCTCGGTAAGTTCGGTGCTCCATGACGTCCATTCTCCGGGCTCGATTCCGATCACAACCGTGTCGGGCTTGTTTCCAAGCTCTTCGGCATAGATAAGGGTTTCCACGATATTTAGTTCGTGGAGTGAGCTCTTGTAAGGGATTTTCTTGGACAAATCCTTTTCGTCGATGCGGTATATGGCGCCCGGGGGGCCGCCGGCGCGGACTATATCCACCACTATGGCAAAGTCGGACCGGCAGATGGGTTCGAGGAGTTTGAGCCCCAGGGTTCCTCCGTCGTAGAGTTCTACGTTTTCCGAAAAAACGTATTCATCTTCGAGCTTCTGAATTAGCCGAACCCCGGTCCCTTCGTCGCCCAGCAGAATATTTCCAACCCCAAGCACCAGAATGTGTTTATCGAACATAAAGCGTCTGCCTTAACAGGATGACTCAAAACGATTTGAATTCCCACATCAGGGCAAAAAACCCTGTAGACGTCACCCCGGCGAAGCCTGCCCCGGAAGTGTTTAGTCCGGGGGCCGGGGTCCAGCGGTCTTTGCTTTACAATGACGAAATCATTAGCAACTTTCAGGCGACTCTCCCACCGGAAAACCCTTTTTCATCGCCCTGTTAAACCGCCCGGCAAAAAAAAGGGAACCCTTCCGCGCGCAGCGCGCGGCCGGATTCCCCGAAAGTAACCAAAAATCCTGGTTTAGACAACTTCAAACTTATAGACTTCGTTGCTGTTGGTATCGATCACATGCACGCCGCAGGCGATACAGGGGTCGAAAGAGTGGACCGTGCGAAGGATCTCCACGGGCCTTTTGGGATCGGCAACCGGGGTACCCATGAGCGCCTCTTCGAGAGGACCTCTCTTATCACCCGCGCCGCGCGGGCCGATGTTCCAGGTGGACGGAACGACCAATTGGTAATTGGCGATCTTCTTGTCTTTGACGCTGATCCAGTGCCCCAGCGCGCCGCGTGGAACATCGTTGAGACCCGCGCCCATGCCTTCGGCGGGCATCTGATCCCATGTCCGCCCGTCGCAGATGGCCAGGTCGCCCTTCTTGATGTTGTCGACCAACTGGCCGAGCATGGTCCCAGTCGCTTCGCCTATAACCTTGACCTCAATCGCCCTGGCCGCAGTTCTGCCCAAAGTGGAGAAAAGCGCGTCTGGAGGGATGGCAAGTTTCTTCAGCACCGCATCAACGTTTTCCTTCACCGCCGGAACGCCCTTGCCGTATGCAACCAGCACGCGCGCGAGCGGCCCAACTTCCATCGGCTCGTTTTTGTAGCGCGGCGCCTTCATCCAGCTATACCGGGCTTCGGTGTCATACTTGTCGAATTTGGGCTTGGTTTCGCCGCTGGCCGGGTTTAGTCCCTTGGGATCGCCTTCGTACCAGCTATGTTTGATCTGTTCTGTGATCTGGCTGATATCGACCGGCTCGACCTTGGCCAAATTGCGGTTGAAAATCGCTCCACGCGGCAACAGGAAGCTGTCGGGTTCCTTCGGACCCATCGGGAAATCACCGTAGGCCAGAAAGTTCTTTGTTCCGCCGATCTTGCCCCAATCCTTGTAGAAGGATGCAACCGCAAGGACGTCGGGGATATAGACATTGTTGACGAAATCCATTGTTTCTTTCCACAGGTACTTGAACTCGGCAATCCTGTCCGCAGTAAGGTCCATGGCGCAAGTTACACCGCCCACTGTCATGGTCTGGGTATGCGGGTTCTTGCCCCCGAATATGGCCATAAGCTTGGCGGTGCGGGCTTGTTGCCGCAAAGCCGCCAGATAGTGGGCAACCGCCATCAGGTTGGCTTCGGGCGGCAGCTTGTATGCCGGGTGGCCCCAATAGCCGTTGGCGAAAATCCCGAGTTGACCGCTGTCGACAAACTTCTTGACACGGTCCTGCACAGCCTTGAAATCGTTTACCCCGCTGCCCGGGCAGTTGGGGGATACCTTGGTTGCCAGCTCCGCCGTCTTCTTCGGGTCGGCTTTTAGCGCGCTCACAATGTCTACCCAGTCGAGCGCATGCAGGTGATAGAAATGCACCACGTGGTCGTGCAAGTACTGGGAGCCGTGGAGCAGGTTACGGATCAACCGCCCGTTATCGGCCACGTTTGCCCCAAGAGCGTTGTCCACCGAGCGGATCGAGGCCAGGCCGTGAACGTAGGTGCAAACGCCGCAGGCACGCTGCGTAAACAGGTATGCGTCCCTTGGGTCCCTGCCCTGGAGCATTATTTCGAGTCCTCGGAAAAGGGTCGAACTGCTCCACGCGTTTGTCACTTTCCCATTTTGCACTTCCACTTCTATTTTGAGGTGACCCTCAATCCTGGTGATCGGGTCTATTACCACTCGTGCCATAATGGTTTCTCCTTATTTGAAAAACGAATCATTATTTTCTTGTCGCCAAAGTGTCCCAATCGATCAGGATGATTTAAAGAAAGGAGTGAATTTGTCCCAGAAATTTGGCTCGCTGCACCCGATGCAGGGATGTCCGGCCTGTACGGGCCAACTCGTTCCGTCGTTCCACTTGACTATGGGGCAGTTGTTGTAGGTTTCGGGACCTTTGCACCCCATCTGGTATAAGCAAAAACCTTTTCTGGCTTCCTCCGAGTTGAAATTGGTCACGAATTCGCCTGCTTCGAAATGAGACCTTCTTGGGCACTGGTCATGAATGAGCTGACCGTAAGCGAAAAGGGGCCTGCCCTTGTCGTCGAGGGTGGGCAGCTTGCCGAAAAGCAGGAAATTTACCACCGTTCCCACAAGGTTTATCGGGTTTGGAGGACAACCCGGGATATTAACGGTCGTGAGTCCGGTAACTTCGCTCACGCTCTTGGCCTGGGTGGGGTTCGGAGCGGCAGCGGGAAGTCCGCCGTACGAGGCGCAGGTGCCTATACAGATGGTAGCCATCGCCTTGGGGCCGATCTCCTTTATTGTCTCCAGCATGGTTTTGCCGCCCATTCTACCGAAATTGCCGTCATCGCCGGTCGGAACCGCACCGTCCACAATCAGGATGAACTTCCCGGCATTCTTGGTGACGGAGTCATGCAGCGATTTTTCCGCAGCTTCCCCGGACGGAGCCATGATCGTTTCATGATAGTCGAGAGAGATAATGTCCAGCACTAACTCGTCGATCCATGGATACATCGTTCGCAGAGTGCTTTCAGCACAACCAGTGCATTCGGCCAGTGCTAACCAGATAACCGGCGGGCGGGGAGCGCTCGCCAATGCAGCGGCCACTTTCGATACGTATGCCGAGGACAGTCCCATTGTTGCGGTAAGTGCGGTGCAATACTTCATGAAATCTCTTCGCGAGATTCCCTTCCGCGTCAATCTTTCCAACACACCTTTTCCTTGACTCATGAGCTCCTCCTGCAGGCCATCAACAAAATAAAGTTATGATTCCGACAAACCTGTGCCACGCAATAAAAACTTTTAGATTATGTTAGTGTGGAATGCAATAATTTTGTTATGAGTTCATCCACGCATGGTAAAGTAGTACTATACCTGTATTATAGAGAATAGTGCAAAGCTTATCACAAATGCAGTAAGAATAGAGGCGACTTATTCCTTTATTACATTTCTATCGCCAACTTATAGCAACGCTGCCAACATTTATTGTCAATCAAATACTGTTGGATTCGGCTAGTGTTGCGTCCCATAAATTCGAATATGCTTGATCGACCGATTCGTCACCCCGGCGGGGCCTGCCCCGGAAGTGTCTAGTCCGGGGGCCGGGGTCCAGTGTCTTTTCGCCCAGAACCGTAAATCCCGCGCTGGATTCCGGTTTTCGCAGGAATGACGCAAGGAGACAATGGGAATATCGTTGAATTTACCGGACGCAATACTTGAAAGAAACCGGCCCCCTGCGCCTTTGCGGTGGTCCGGGTTTCTTCGCCCGAATTGTTCGATGCCCCAAGGAGAACCGCCTGCGTAATTTTTTTCTGTCCTGAAGAAGAGCGTTCAAGACGCCATCGCGGACAACCACGCGGAAGTCTGATAGCAAGTTACCTGGAAAAATGCCATTTTCATGCTCCGAGGGTGACGCAGGCGGCATGAAGAATTGCGTTCAAGACCGGGCAGGGATAAACCTCATAAGCGCTTAAATAAAGACGGGCAGTTGGAAGGAAAAAGTCCGTCATTCCAGCTTGGCCTGCCCCGGAAGTGTCCAGTCCGGGGGCCGGAATCCAGAGCCTTTGATTTTTATTGTAACATTCACCATTCACCATTCACCATTCAATCATCGCGCAGCGATGCGGCAATATCGGGCAGATACCGGCGAGGATGAGAGTTTTTGCTTTCCCTTTTATAAAAGCCGGTTTAAATACCCGTTTAAATTCGCTCATCCGGCAAACTACTGCCTGTGGTTTGGATTTTTTGCCCCGAAGGGGCTCTGGAGTTTGGACATTTTTAAAAAAACTCTCAAATATTTATGGCCTTACAGGTTTCCGTTTCTGATTGCGCTCGCTCAGGTATTTATTATGAGCGGCTGCGAGCTGCTCAAGCCCTGGCCGCTAAAGATTGTAATCGACAACGTCATCAGCGGCAAACCAGCCCCATGGGGATTGGAAAACGTCTATACGCCCGCAACGCTTCTGATTTTGGCGGTGATAGGCCTGGTTGTCATCTATATAGTTCTGGGCGGCATCACGCTCCTGAACAACTACACAACCATCAAAATAGGCCAGAAGATGGTAAATGACATGCGCGGGGACCTCTATGCCCACCTTCAGCGGCTTTCTCTCGCCTTCCACTACCGCCGCCAGGTGGGAGACCTCCTCTACCGTGTTACCGCAGACACATATGCCATCCAAAGCCTCACAATGAACGGGATCTTCCCGATCCTCACCTCCTGGATTCTATTGGTCGGCATGTTCTCCGTGATGATAAAGATCGACTGGAAGCTTACTCTTCTTTCTCTTACGGTCTGCCCCGTGCTGTTGGTATCCATACTCATGATGAGCCGCAGGATCACAACGGCCGCCATGTTTGCGCGGCAGCAGGAGAGCGAGGTCTATTCCGTTGTGCAGCGGGCGATGTCGGCCATACGCATCATACAGGCCTTTACCAAGGAAGAGGACGAGCACCGCAAGTTCATGAGCGCAAGCAACCTGAGCCTGGGAGCAAGCCTGAGGTTATACACCCTCCAGACATTTTATTCGGGCATTGTCAATGTCGTTATGGCCGTAGGGACCGCGCTGGTCGTTTGGGTGGGCGCCAGGCATGTTATGTCCGGGCAGCTCACTGTGGGAGAGATAATAATCTTTACAACCTACCTGGCCTCACTATATGGCCCCTTGAACACGATCTGTCAGACCTGGGGGCTGATTCAGGGCGCCAAAGTCGGTGTTGAGCGCGTTTTCGAGATACTCGAAGTCGAAAAAGATCTCAAGGAAGGTACCAGGGCGTTTCCAAAATCGGGCACCAGGGGAGAAGTGGTCTGGGAAAACGTCTCCTTCCATTACGTCGCTGATCAGCCGGTGCTGAAGAATATCGACCTGAGTGTGAAGCCAGGTGAGAAGATCGCCTTTGTGGGTCCGACGGGTGTCGGAAAGTCGACACTTGTCAGCCTGATTCCCCGTTTCTATGACCCACCTGCAGGAAAGGTCCTCATAGACGGTGTCGACCTGCGCGACTACCAGTTGAAGTCGCTTCGGAGCCAAATTTCCATGGTGCTTCAACCTCCCCTGGTCTTTCCGGTTTCGGTGCGGGAGAACATAGCCTACGGCAGGCCCGAAGCCAGCATTGCAGAGGTCATCTCCGCCGCGAAACTTGCCCGGATACACGAATCGATAGAGAGGCTCCCGGATAAATATGACACCATAGTGGGCGAGCAGGGTGCAACACTTTCAGAGGGAGAGCGGCAACGCGTCACGATTGCTCGCGCTATTTTGCGAAACTCGCCGATTCTGATTCTCGATGAACCGACTTCTTCGGTTGATGCCGAAACCGAAGCGCTTATCATGGAGGGATTGGAACAGTTAACTTCCGGCCGGACTACCTTTATCATTGCCCACAGGCTTTCGACCGTGCGCAAAGCAGACAGGATCGTCGTGCTTGGCAAAGGCAAGATTATCGAGCAGGGTTCTTTCAACGGGCTCATCAAAGCGCAAGGCCCATTCGCCGCGCTTTACCGGTCTCAATTCGGCCTCGATGAGCCGATAAGGGCATTCGAATAGGCAAAGTTTTTGCATGGATATGCGGGCTCGTTCTTGTTATTAATTACCAGAGGTATTTTTGTGAAGCGTACGAGCGCATTGTTTCTCATTTTTGCCATTATCTTCTGCGGGCCGATCCTCTATGCATCGGAGGAAATCACCCCCGAACAGTACTTGCAGGGTATGTCGGTTCTTTCTCCGGTGGCCGAAAACTCGATCAGGGACCTGATGCAACAGACACAACGTCCTGTCCCGGCCGCTGCCTCCAAATTTGATCCTTTCTCTTATATACCTCATGGCCAACTGTCGGTCCCTCCCGGCACTCGAGTGATGATTTTCTCACCCCATCCCGACGATGAATCGATCGCGGCCTCGGGACTGATTCAACGAGTGCTCGAAGGGCAGGGCAAGGTCCGGGTGGTCTTTGTCACTAACGGGGACGGTTACACTTTCGCCGTTCGCCTCAGGGTGAACAATGCGCACCTTTCCGCCAAAGATTTTATTGACTACGGAAAAAAAAGGCAGGAGGAAGCGGTCCATGCTCTATGCGAACTCGGTCTTCAGCCTGAGGACGCCACTTTCCTGGGTTTCCCCGATGACGGCATAGACAACCTGTGGGAATCCTACTGGTCCAGCCTGAAACCGTTTATATCTCCCCACACCCTGTTCGACCGGCCGCACAGAAAAGGTATGAACCGATGGGTGAAGTATGAGGGCGTGAGTCTCAGGGATGAGATCGAGCGTGTGCTGAAGGAATTTTCGCCAGACTGGGTCGTGCTCCCGGATCCACGTGACTATCATCCGGACCATGCAGCGGCCGGGGTCTTCGTCCTGGACGCGCTCCGAACCATCTACTCCGATGAGGATACCCTTCCTGCCAGAGTGCTGACGTATCTGGTGCACTACCCTGGTTACCCACTCGCCAGTCAGTGGTCCAAGGATATTTCCAGCACGGGGGTTGGCGGATTCAGCAAGGTTTCGGGGGAAACTCTTGCCTCTGCGAAGTGGATGACATTGCCTTTGAGTCCGGAGGAGGTTGAAGGCAAGCGGCGAGCTCTAATTTCGCATGCCTGTCAGCTCCAGATGCTGCAATGGTTTTTCCGCAACTTTTTGCTGCCTTCCGAGCTGTACGGAAGCCTTGATCTGACGCAGGTGATTACCGTACCCCTGGAGTACGCCGCCTATTACAAGCACCTGGCCAAGGCCGATGAACCTGCCGTGAAGGTCGAGGACGGTCAGTAAACTCATCGAATACCGCTCGCCGCTAATGCATCGGCCTGGGCAGCCAAATTGGGGATGTGCTGAGTCCCGTCGGAAGACAGATCATTACAGGTAATTCTCTAAGAGGGACATTTCGCGTCCATGATTCGACATATGATTGCGCTGCTGGTTGTGATTTCGCTCTGCCAGTTGGTTTTCGCCCAGGACTCCGAAACTGAGACCCCCCTCCCCGCCCCTTCAACAAAGGGGGACTTCAAAGACAAAAAATGGAGCACGGCTGAAATAGACGGTGTCCAGTGGCTGATTGATCCGGCGGGGAAACCTTTCTATTCAAAAGGTGTCAATATAGTTACTCCCGGCAAGGAGAGCGAAAAGAGCAGGGCTGGACAGGCTTACTGCTGGTCGAATTTCTACACTTCCATGGGGCAATGGCGCAAACAAATCGAGAGCCGGCTCAGAGATTGGGGATTCAATACTCTAGGTGGATGGTCCGACGGCTCGCCCGATCTCGGGCTCCCGCTCACGGTGGATTTGGAACTCGGCCGGCATTCACGCTTCCACTGGTTCGATCCCTTCGATCCGCAAATGGAACAAAAGACCCTGGAAAAGGCCAGAGAGCTTACGGCCCCTTACAGGAACCTGCCTCAACTGATCGGATATTTCAGCGATAATGAGGTCGGCTGGTGGAATTCCTCCCTTTTCATCTGGTTTCTGAAGGCGCCGTGGGAAAACCATACCAAACGTTTCCTGTGGGAAATGATCTACGATAACTATAAGGGAAACTGGGAGGCTTTTCTCGCCGATTGGTCGCCTCAGGGAGGCGCCGGTGATTTTGAGGATTTGAAGAAGGCGGGAGCAAGTCTAAAGCTGAGGCCGGGCGGAAACGGAATCCGGCTTGTGGACCGATTCATGAGCGCCTGCGCTAAGCGCTATTACGAACTGATGTACAGGGCAATACACACGGCACACCCGGGTGTGCTGGTGCTTGGCGACAGGCTTCCGCTCTACTATCACCAGGACGCGATTCTTGCGATGGGCGACAACGTGGATGTGATTTCCACCAACTACAACGTTGATATCGCCGACGGCTGGGTTGCTCCCTACTTCTTCGAGGGATTACGCAAACTCAGTCACAAGCCTGTTCTGGTAAGTGAGTTCTTTTTCGCAGCGGCCGAAAACAGGAGCGGCAACCGCAACGAAACCGCCAGAAATGTCCATGCAAAACCAGGCCATCTCATGACGGTCCCGACTCAAGCAGAGAGAACATGGGGCGCAGGCAACGCCCTGCTCAGCTTCGCCCGGTTTCCGAACGTGGTCGGCACGCACTGGTTTCAGTACTGCGATGAGCCGCTCGGAGGTCGCGAAGACGGTGAAGACTACAATATGGGCCTTATCGATACATCTAACAGGCCATACCCGGCGTTGACGCTGAACTTCAAGGATCTCAATCCCGTACTGGAGTCACTGCACGCAAGGAGCCGCCTCGCGGAGCGTGGAGATCGTGGCGTGGCGCCTGGCGTCGAGACCCGCCAGCGTACGGCGGGTGACGCAGAGGAGGGGAAGAGTCCGCAAAAGAGCGCTGGAGTTCAGCCGGTCATGATAGTCCGGGCCGATTACCGAATTGACGTTTCCGACCAGTCACTCATTGAGTGGGAAAAGGGAAAAACGTTGCTTTCCGGCTTTATGGCGCCGGCCCCGTATGTCCCCTTTGGAGACGTCCACCTTACATGGAGACCGGAGGGTTTTTACCTTTTCAGCCTTTCGCACACCTACTTTGACCCAAATTTCATGGATTACAAGGACAGCTTTCCCCGGTCCGAGGCATTCCAGCTACATTTTACAGTCGAGGCGGATGGCAAACGGAACCATCTGGCCGTCTATCTCATTCCTGAAAACAATTCTTCCTCTCCTGACGGGTTTGAGATAAAGCCTGAGCTTTTTCGGCTGGAAAAGGGCCTCCCAGATCAAAAACTGCCCTCAGAGGGGCATGTGCAGAGAATAGAAAAATCTTTGCCGCACATGGCTGTCGAGGCATTCTTCCCCGCAAAATGGTTCGGACTCGATGAGCTGAAGCCGGGAATGCGACTCAGGGCGAACATCGCGCTTGTGAGCTATTTTCGTGAGTTCACGATGGTCTGGGCGGGAAACCCCGAAATAAAGCAGATACAGGACCCGCAGGTTTCCACGGAAATCGTGCTGGAGTAATCCTCCCAAGATGGAGCAAATGCACAATCTGAACATCTCTTGAAGATTGTGCCCACATGCGTTAGAAGGGGACTTGGTCTTCAACATCCAATAGGTTTGCATTCGGATACACCGGACGAAACGGACGGGAAAAATGTTCGATAATCTTTCCGATAAATTGCAGAAGATATTCAAAAATCTGCGGGGCCAGGGAAAGCTGACCGAGGCCAATATAACGGAGGCGCTTCGCGAGGTCAGGATGGCGCTACTCGAGGCGGACGTCCATTATAAGGTGGCCAAGGATTTCGTCGCCGGGATTGCTCAAAGGGCTGTCGGGCAGGAGGTGATGCAGAGCTTAACGCCCGGCCAGCAGGTAATAAAGATAGTGCATGAAGAGCTTGCCGCGCTAATGGGCGGCAGCGCCGAACCCCTCAAGCTCTCTGGACGGACGCCGGTTCCGGTGATGCTCGTAGGGCTGCAGGGTTCGGGCAAGACTACAACGGCGGGCAAGCTCGCAAGGAAGCTCTCCAATGACGGCAGAAGGCCGTGCCTCGTTCCGGCGGATGTGTACAGGCCTGCTGCAATAGAACAGTTGATTACGCTTGCCGGCCAGTTGAAGCTTCCGGTCTATCCTTCGACATCCCGGCAGACCCCGGAGCAAATCGCAAAAGAAGCTTTAAACTACGCCCGCCAGGAGAACTGTGACACTCTTCTGGTGGATACGGCAGGGCGGCTGCATATAGACGCCGAACTGATGGAGGAACTATCGCGGCTCAAAGGCATCCTCGAGCCATCGGAGATTCTGTTGGTTGCCGACGCAATGACGGGCCAGGACGCAGTACAGATTGCCGGCTCGTTTAACGAAAAACTCGGCCTTACCGGGGTCATTCTTACAAAGCTTGACGGCGACGCGCGAGGTGGGGCCGCACTTTCCATTCGATCTGTTACCCAGTGTCCGATAAAGTTGATCGGTGTTGGTGAAAAGCTCGATGCTCTGGAGGTTTTCCACCCCGACAGGATGAGCTCAAGAATCCTCGGGATGGGCGATGTTCTGTCGATGATCGAAAAGGCTCAGGAAGTTTTTGACGCTGAACAGGCCCAGGAGATCGCACGCAAATTCAGGCAGGACACATTTACTCTCGAAGATTTCCTCGCCCAACTCCAGCAGGTAAAGAAACTGGGTTCCTTCGAACAGATACTCGGCATGCTTCCGGGTATGGGAATGCTTAAAGAACTGAAGAAGGTCCAGGTTGATCAGAAGGAATTTGTGCGCATGGAGGCCATCATCAAGTCAATGACCAGGGAGGAGCGCAGGAACGCAGATATACTGAATGCGAGCCGCAGGCTAAGGATTGCGGGCGGCAGCGGAACGAGCGTTCAAGAGGTAAACCGGCTTCTCAAAAGCTATGAGGATTCGCGCCGGATGATGCGCCAAATGATGGGAGCCGCTGGCGGGAGCAAGAAAAAGAAGGGAAAATTGAGGCGAAAAGGCTCATTTTTCCCTTTCTAATCTAGCGGTCATGCTTTATATATGAAATTTTACTGTGCAAAATCAGAAGGAGATTTGCGCCTTCGGATAAGGAGAATAATTACACTGGGCAAAAGCGCCCTGGAATGCACTGGTAGCCCCCTGCTGGGGGGCGTTTGATGAAACAGGAGGTCTAGAGTTAATGCCGGTTAAAATTCGTTTGGCACGTGGAGGAAGAAAAAAAAGACCATTTTACAAGATCGTTGTCGCCTCTTCCGAGGCGCCGCGCGACGGCAGGTTCATAGAGAGAATCGGAAGCTATGATCCGCTTCCCGTGGAAACACTGGTCCAGATCGACAGTGAGAGACTCCAGTATTGGCTGGGGCAGGGCGCAAAACCGACCGATACCGTTCGCAACCTCATTCAGAAGCATGCAAAGCTGAGCTAGATTCCCAATTATTGACGCAGCGCAGTAATCCGGAGGAAACCATGTTGAAGGAACTGATTGAGTTTATGGCGCGTGCACTGGTTGACAACCCTGAGAAGGTTAGAGTTTCTGAGATAGTGGGTGAGCAGACCTCTGTTATCGAACTTCGTGTAGCAAAAGAAGACCTCGGGAAGGTAATTGGCAAGCAGGGGCGTACTGCCCGCGCCATGAGAACGATCCTGAGCGCTGCGTCGACAAAAATTCGCAAGCGGGCCGTTTTGGAAATCATCGAATAAGACCGATGGACAAATCCTCTCTGGTTGCCGTTGGGAAGGTAGTAAGAACTCATGGGGTCCGGGGGGCGCTTAAAGTCCTTGCTTACGGCGAAACTCTCGGGGAAATGGAAGCCGGAGAAAAGCTGTTTTCAATCGAAGACAGAGGGCAGAGGCAATTGACCCTTGTGAGCCTTAATCCACAAAAACGGGTCTCGATCGTTGAGTTTGAAGAAATTGGCAGCATAGATCAGGCCCAGGCGTTAACGGGAAAGGATCTCTTCATTGATAAGGACCGACTGCCGAGGTTGCCTTCGGGCGAGTACTATCATTTCCAACTAATTGGGCTATCAGTGCAGACAAAAGAGGGAAAGGCGCTTGGGACCTTGAGCGCTGTTTTAGAAACCGGAGGCAATGACGTATACGTGGTGGAAAAGGGGGAGAAGGAATTGCTCATCCCTGCAATCGAGGAGGTCATCGCAGAAGTGGACCTCCTGAATGGAAGGCTCATAGTAGATTTGCCGGAAGGCCTCCAATAAATGATCTTTGAAATCCTGACCATTTTCCCCGGCATGCTTTCTGCACCCCTGGAAGAAAGCATAGTGGGAAAGGCGCGCGACCGCGGACTGATTGAGGTCCGGGTGCATAACATACGTGATTTTGCCGCCGACAAGCATCAGATGACCGATGACCGGCCCTATGGAGGCGGAGAGGGCATGGTCATGAAACCCGAGCCGATAATAAGCGCCCTTCGATCAATCAAGGATTGCGGGCCTTCTGCCAGGAGCGTTTTACTGACCCCTCAGGGGCGCCTGTTCGACCAGGAGATTGCTCGAGAATTGAGCCTGCTTCCTCGGCTCATTCTTATTTGCGGCAGGTACGAGGGGGTTGACGAGCGAGTGGCCGAGTATTTCACTGACGACCAGATATCCATCGGCGACTATGTTTTGACAGGTGGGGAGCTTGCAGCCATGGTCGTGGTGGACGCCGTTGCCCGGCTGCTCCCCGGCGTGCTGGGCAATGTGGGTTCGGCTGTGGCGGATTCCTTCAGCGAACCGGTTTTGGAGCATCCCCAGTATACGCGCCCTCAGGGTTTCGAGGGCATGAGCGTTCCGGCAGTCCTGCTCTGCGGTAGTCATGAAAGTATCCGCCGCTGGCGGCGGGGGCAGGCCCTCTTGAGGACCAGGATGCGCCGCCCCGACCTTTTTGCCCGCCTTAGTCTCACTGCTGAGGATATTGCCCTGCTCGAATCGGCCCGGCGGGAGATTGAAGCAAAAGACCAGACTGGCTGCGTCCGATAGCATGGGCCTATGGAACAGGTGATGGCGCAACTTTTTTTAGCGCTCCTCCATTATCCCGTCCTGAACAGGAGGGGTGACATAATCGCTTCGGCGATAACGAACCTCGATCTTCACGACTTGGCACGGTCGTGCCGCACTTACGGCGTGCCGGCGTGTTATATAGTTACGCCTCTGAGGGATCAGCAGGCGCTCGCCAACCGGCTTACGACTCACTGGATCGAGGGCAAGGGAGGCGATATCCTGCCGGAGAGGCGTGAGGCCATGAGGCTCCTAAGGGTTGTGGGAAGCCTCTCTTCGGCCGTAGAGGATATTGCTCGAAAGAGCGGACAGAACCCGGTCCTTTGGGCCACCACCGCAAAAAATGGAGGGGGGGCTCTGCCCCATTGGGAGGCTCGGGATTTACTTGAGAGGGAACACCGGCCCTTTCTGCTTCTCTTCGGGACAGGATGGGGCCTTGCACCGGAGATTTTCGACCTTGCGGATGCGGTACTCGAACCGATTCCGGGCGTTAGCGGCTACAATCATCTTCCGGTGCGCTCGGCTGCCTCTATCCTGATGGACCGGCTGCTCGGACAAGGTTAGCCGATGTCCGTCCGGAGACACCGGATGAGTCTCCACGCTTTGCGAGGTGGGCCATGTCCGCGGTTTACTCTGAAATGATCCGGGGGATTTGAATCAATTTACGGGGTGATCTTTTCCAACGCCCTGTTTTATATTTATTTGCGGAGGAATGAAAATGGCAATCAGCTTGCTCGAAACGATCGAAAGAGATAACATGCGCTTCGATATCCCGGCTTTCAGGATCGGAGATACGGTGAAAGTGCACGTGAAAATCCGTGAAGGCGATAAAGAACGCATCCAGGTATTCGAAGGGTTGGTGATCCGCGCACATAGAGCCAAGATGGGCGCCACTCTCACGGTCCGGAAGGTGTCCTACGGGGTTGGCGTGGAACGTATTTTCCCCGTTCATTCCCCGCAGATAGAAAAAATAGAAATTCTGCGTCGAGGCCGCATCCGCAGGTCCAGGCTCTACTACCTGCGCCACAGGGTCGGCAAGGCGGCCAGGATACGCGAAAAGCGCGAGCCGGCCAAGTCATAGGGTCAGTTTTTAGTTTTTAGTTGTTGTTTTTGAGCCGACACCTGAAACTCAACACTAAAAACTCAAAACTCGCGAAAGGCGCCTCATGCAGCGGCAATTGATCGAAGCTCTGGCGGTTGATATGCGTCTCCATGAAAGGGATGCCTACCGGCGGGGCTTTCGTTTTATTTGCGGCATAGACGAGGCCGGCCGAGGGCCGCTGGCAGGTCCGGTGGTCGCTGCCGCCGTGGTACTGCCAAAAAGTGTTCGTCTCCCCGGAATCACCGATTCTAAACTCCTCACCGCCGGACGGCGGGAACATTTTTACGTTAAAATCCGGTCGCGCGCACTGGCCATCGGAATCGGGGTTATAGACAGTATCGAAATAGATCGGATAAATATCCTCCAGGCAACCTTCCGGGCAATGACCTGCGCTGTCGGCAAGTTGGCAATAAATCCCGATTTCCTCCTCATCGACGGCCCATACCAACTTCCGCTTCCGATAGGGCAGAAGGGAATTGTGCAGGGAGACCGCCTTTCGATCTCCGTTGCAGCCGCCTCGATAATCGCCAAGGTCCATCGCGACCGCCTGATGTGTGAGTTTCACGAAACATTTCCTCAATACGGATTTGATTCCCACAAAGGCTATGCCACCGCTCGCCATTGCGAGGCAATTCGCAAGCATGGGCCATGTTCGCTGCACCGGATGACTTTTAATGGTGTCTTGCCCGGTACGGAGTGCCGCGTTGATGATGAGGAGCCGATATACTAAAGGGAAAGAGGGCGAGAGAGCGGCGGCGGAACACCTGTCGAGCAGCGGAATCACAATCCTCGAGCGAAACTTCCGGTGCCCGCCGGGTGAAATAGATCTGGTCGCAAAAGACGGAAAGACAATCGTATTCGTGGAGGTGAGGGCCCGGCAAGCGGACGGGATCTGCAGCCCTGAGGAGTCCATTACCATATATAAACGCAGGCGTTTGACGCGCGCAGCCCTGTGGTATTTGAAACAGCGCGGGCTGCTGGACTCACATGCGCGATTCGATGTTGTCGCGATCAGGTGGGACGGCGAAAAACCCGAAATAAACTGGATAGTCAATGCCTTCGAACCTGGACGCTGAAAAGGAGGCGAAGGAAGGAACGCTCTACGTTGTTTCAACTCCTATCGGAAACCTTGCCGACATTTCGCTGAGAGCGCTCGAGACCCTGCGGGCGGTCAATCTGATCGCTGCGGAGGACACCCGCCACACACGAAAACTCCTGTCCTATTACGAGATCCATAAACCCTTGATCAGCTATCACGAGCATAATGCGCGGCAGCGTGGAGGCGAACTGCTCGAGAAAATCGCTTCCGGGCAAAGCGTAGCGCTGGTAACGGATGCGGGAACGCCGAGCGTGTCCGACCCGGGAAAGCTTCTAATTGAAGCGGCGCTGGAGCGTGGGATCGAACCTGTCGCCATTCCCGGTGCGACCGCCCTCATATCGGCCCTGGTCGTTTCGGGGCTGCCAACCCAATCCTTCATTTTCCTGGGTTTTCCCCCCGCCAGAGGCATCGAGAGGCGGCGCTTTTTCGAAAAAAACGCCCGTTTTGAAATGACCCTTATACTGTATGAGTCTCCCAGAAGGCTTACGAAAACCCTCAAAGATATGCTCGGGGGCTGGGGCGAAAGGAGGGTGGCGGTAGCACGGGAGCTCACAAAGATACACGAGGAAATTTTTCGGGGTTCGATTTCGGAAGCCCTCAGGCATTTCTCGGGCGAGGTCAGGGGGGAGTTGACACTGGTAGTGGAGGGTGCGGGGGCTGGACTGGATATGGAATCCCAATCGTGCCTTGATCCGTCCTCCGTCTCCTGTCCTCCGGCCTGGAGAGACGAGCTAAACGCATTGCTCCTGGGGGGCCTTTCATCAAAGGAAGCCGCATCGGCTATTGCCGGCCGCTTCAACCTTTCCCGAAGGGTGGTATATCAAGCGGCTTTGGCAATCAAGAAGGCTCAGCTATGATCCGCAGGCGGCGCAGCGCAGTCGGCGGGGCAACAACGGCCCCTCGGGCCTCGCACCCCTATCGGGATAATCGGAGACCCTTTTGCGTAATCTCTAAGAGGGTCTTACCTCACAAAAAAGCTTTTTAAAGTCGTGAGTCGCAAAAAAATGACCCGGAATTGCAAGGACCTGATATATTCTGATAGGTTGTTTAGATGTACTAGCCCCGAATAAACATAGTTACATTTGAGGGGCAATGACAGACGACACGCATCGGGAACAGACTTCCGCTGCAGGCAACCCGTCGTGGGAGCGCCCCTGCAATAGCCCCTTCAGAGGAGACAAATCTTGACAGGCAGAGAGGAGGATCGAAGATGAAAAAATTGATTGTTCAGATGGCGTTCACTTTTCTCATAGGTTTTTTCGCCGTCAGCGTATTCGCACAAGAGTCGATCAAGCTGACCGTTCCCCTCCCACTTACAGGGCCTCTAGCGCAATTTGGCGAAATAGAAAAACGATCTTACGAGATCGCTATGGAAGAGATCAACGCTACTGGCGGCGTTAAAGACAAAAAGATCCTGCTGGAATTTGAAGACACTAAAGACAGTCCTGATATTTCAAAATCGATCGTTGAAAAACTGATCGACGTTAAGAAACAACCAATTATTTTTGGCGAATACAGCTCCGTATGTTCAAAGGCGTTGGCTGAATTGGCGGAGCAGAAAAAGGTCCCCTACCTGGTGGTTACCGGCGCAGCCGACGAGATCACCCAACAGCACTATGAGCATGTATTCCGCATGAACCCCCCGAACGCCTACTACACCAGCGGACTGATGTCTTTCCTCCAGAATGCTGTTAAGCCGGAAACAATCGCCATACTTTACGAAAACTCGGAGTTTGGGTCCTCAGGCGCGGAGGACATGGTCAAGGAGGCGGAGAAAGCAGGCATCAAGGTTTTGGTGAAGGCACCCTATGCCAGGGAGACTCTCGACTATGTCACGTTCAATCTTAAATTCGTCCCCGACCTCAAACCAATCCTCACCAAAGTGAAGGCAGCCAAACCCGATGTCGTCTATATGGTCTCTTATGAGATGGACGCGGTTCTTCTGGTCGAGCAAATTAGAAAACTCGGGATCAAAGCAAAGCTCTACGCGGGCGGAGCAGCAGGTTTTGCGGTACCGGAATTTATTCGAAGCGGCAAAGAGGCTGCCGAATATGTGGTCACGACAACCCTTTGGAGTCCGCTAATAGCCTATCCGGGGGCTAGGGAGTTTGCGGAAAAGTATAAGAAACGCTTCGGAGAGTACCCTTCTTATCATGGCGCTGAGGCGTATTCGGCCCTCTTTGTTGTCAAGGATGTCCTCCAAAGGGCTGGCAGTTGGAAACCCGATGATATCCGTGTTGCCATGCAAGAGACAAACATGATGACAGCCTTTGGTCCAATAAAATTCCAGGATAAGGAAGGTTATACCAATCAAAACTTCATGGATACCCTGGTCATGCAGGTGATCAAAGGTCAGTACGAGATTATCTGGCCTGAAAAGTACGCCAGCACCAAGTACGTCTACCCCCTTCCGGTCGCCCAGTAGACCGAAGTGCGTGCTGGGGGAATGCGGAAAGGGGTGACGCGGCAATGGGGAGGGGCAAATACGCCCGCTGTCTCTTTGCAAAGAGGTAAAAAAACATGGGCGGGTCAAACTTTTCTCCTCCCCTGAAGGAAGTGAGGCGTGGAAGTATATCAAGATCGTTTTCACCTATTCGATAATCATAGCGGCCAGACCGGTTGGCTCAGCGGGCAGTATGCCGATAAAATCGGCCGGCGTCTCATCCCGGTTCTTTACGCGAATCGGTCTCTGAGATCCGGATGACTATATCCTGAATCCGTGAGCTTAGAAATATCAGTCTTCCAGTCATTTTCTATTGTAAGTATTTGTAATAGTTTAGAATTTATGGCATTATGCCACCTCCCAAGCTCTCACTTGGGAGGTGAAGCATGAAGCAATTCATCATCGCACAGTCCAAGAAGGAATTCTATACCTCTCACTCAGGTCTCGCCCTCGCGGGGTCATGTTTGAACAAGCCGTGCTCGTTGCCGGCCAAGGCAATGGATGCCTTTCCCGGAAAGCTCGGCGATTGGTCTTGACGATATCCTGCGTAGTTATGCAGGGCTTCTGACAATACGATAAAGCGATTTCGAGGCCATAACCAACTGCGGGAAGGACGACCACCTTAGTCGATCTCCGGGAATTGCGCGGGTCGCCTCTGCTGAAACCCCGCGCCAGAGCCTGGACGAGGTTGCACCCACCCTGCGTCCTATTGCCGATGCCTGCCAGGTGGGATTTTTGAAAAAAGCCCGGGCGACCATCTCCCTTGTCGATACTGGACATATCCTCCCGGACTGCGATGTCTTTCCTATGGACAACTCCAAGACCAAGAAGGAAGGTGAGTCCCGTATCTACAGCGGGAAGGACGGGTATGCGCCCATGGCGGCGTATCCGAGCACGGAAGGGTGGCGCCTGGAGCTGCGTGAAGGAAGCCAACACAGCCAAGATGGATCCATTCCTTTTCTTGAACAGATCATCGAGAAGGCCCGCAGTCTTACTTCCTGAAAAATCCTTATGCGCCTTGACTCGGCCCACGATGCGCTTGATACCCGTGTTGCCTTGGCGGGCCCAAAGGATGTCAGCTACGTAAGCCAGGAATGCGGGCATCGAGGACTTTGTGAAAAACGCTATTTACTCCATTTTTTCTTTAGTATACAAACTTCCAGTATAGGCTGAGACAATCCCCTAGTACTTGACTGGGACGGCGACAAAAAACAAGGAGGAAACATGAAACGGTTACTGGCAGCGTTCGGCGTCTTAGCGGTTTTTCTTGGAATTACGGCCATGGCGCCCGCCTGGGCAGGGGCGGCGGACAAAACCATCGTTATCGGCCTTACCGCCTCCCAGACCGGTCAACTAAACGTGGAAGCCATCCGCCAGATAAATGGCCTGAACCTGTGGGTGGACGAGGTCAATAAGGCGGGCGGCATCAAACTGCCGGATGGCAATGTCTTTAAGGTGGCAGCCAAATATTACGATGACGAAAGCAACAAGGACAGGGTGCAGGAACTCTATACCCGTCTTATCAATGAGGACAAGGCTGACTTCCTTATCAGCCCATACAGCAGCGGCCTGACGGATGCAGCAGCAGTTATCGCTCAGCAGTACAAACGTATTATGGTCACTGCAGGCGCCTCCTCGGATTCAACTCATTTCAAAGGCTATTCCCTGGTCTACATGACTTACACTCCGGCTTCCAAATACCTGGCCGGCCCCCTCGACATGCTGGCCAAGCTCTCGCCCAATGCCAAGAAGATCGCCATAATTCATGAGAAAGACAAGTTCTCCACCGATTCCGTGAACGGACTCAAGAAATACGCCGCAGAAAAAGGCTACAAGGTGGTCCTGTTCGAAGGCTATGACAGCGGCACCACCGATTTTGCCCCCTTTATCAACAAGCTTCCCGAAGGAGTTGACGCCATAATGGGCGGTGGCCATTTTGCCAACACCACCACCTTCGCTCGCCAGCTTTATGAAAAAAAGGTCAAGACCAAGATGATCGCCTTGCTGGTTGCACCGCCCGAACCAAAGTTCGGCGAACTTGGCGAAGCCTGCATTTGTGTTGTCGGCGCATCTCAATGGGAGCCAACAGCCAAGTACAGCCCTGAGGCGGCAAAGGCTGAAGGCCTGGAATGGTATGGCCCGAAGGTTGACGAATTTGTCAAGGCTTACAAGGCCAGGTACGGCAACGAAGATCCATCCTACCACAGCGCCGGAGGGTACGCCGCAGGCCTGATCCTTCAAAAAGCGATCGAAAAGGCGGGATCTACTCAGACCGATGAGGTCAACGAGGCGATAGAGCAGGAAGATATGTATACATTTTACGGCCACATCAAATTTTCAACCGATCCGAAGACCCACGGCCTGCAAATCGGCCATCAGATGATAGTTATCCAGTGGCAGAAAGATACCGGAGGAAAACCTGAGAAGGTGGCGGTATTTCCCGAAGCAGCAGCCACCGCCAAGGGCGTGCTGTGTCTGTCGCGTTAAAATCAGGACACCGCAATGTTTAGACAATTTTTGCCGTCAATCGTTGATGGCCTTCTGATCGGCTTTGTCTATGGAGTCGCGGCCATGGGGCTGACGCTGATCTGGGGCGTAATGCGAGTCATCAATCTGGGGCACGGCGCAACAATGGCCCTGGGGATGTTTTGCACTTACTTCCTGTTTACCGACCTCGGACTCAATCCCTACCTGGGAATGATCGGCGTGATGGTCCTGGCGCTGATTTTCGGGCTGCTGATATACGCGGTGGCAGTGCACCGGGTTATCCATGTGGGCTACCTTCCCACGCTTCTGGCCACCTTCGCGGTAAACATGATCATTATCGGGATAGGCACCGCCATTTTCACCACTTCGCCCCGCAATATCGACTTTTCGGTCGGCTCCTTCCGTCTTGGGCCCATCATTTTCGAGGGGACGCGCCTGCTGGCGGCCCTAGCGGCAGTACTGGTAACCGGCGCTCTCTATCTCTTCCTGTACTTCACCCGCCCGGGCAAGGCGATCCGTGCCGTGGCCAATAACAGGGCCGCCGCCGAGCTGATGGGCATTCCCTCTGGGCAGGTCCTGGCGCTCACCTTCGGTTTGGGTACAATGCTGGCCGCAGTGGCGGGAGGGCTTACATCCACCTTCTTCCCGTTTACCATCCTGAGTGGCGCAACCTACCAGTTGAAGTCGTTCGTTATCTGTGTGTTGGGCGGCTTGGGAAATCCACTTGGGGCGCTTCTGGGAGGGCTGATCCTGGGAGCCATGGAAGGGGTGATCCCCACTTTCATGCCGGTGAGTTGGGTGGCTGTTGTGGAGTTCGCACTTTTTGTGCTCGTGCTGGTTGTGCGCCCTACCGGATTGTTTGGAGCCAAATAGATGCAGTTTTTTCGCCAACGCGGATTTTGGGTGTCTTTTCTGCTCGTCTTTCTTGGAGGGGCGGCCGTCCTGTTGCTCAGGCAGGATACACTGCGGGAAACCGCTTTTACAGTTCTGATGTTTGTTGGTCTTGCCTCCAGCCTGAATATCCTGATGGGTTATGTCGGGTATGTTAGTTTCGGGCACATCGTCTTTTTCGGGCTGGGAGGCTACTTCGGTTTCTATCTATTGAGCGAGTTGGGGTGGCCCCTTTATTTTGCCGTGCTGGGGGGCGGGCTTCTCTCGGGGTTGATCGCCCTTTTTATCGGCCTTGCGGTGCTGCGGCTTAGGGGGGCCTATTTCGCCCTGGCGACAATCGGCGTCAACGAGGCAGCCAGGGCTTTCGTGAGCAACTTCGAACCCTTTGGCGGATCCACCGGGCTTTATGTCAATTTCTCGGCCT
This sequence comes from Syntrophobacteraceae bacterium, assembly GCA_052143075.1. GTDB lineage: Bacteria > Desulfobacterota > Syntrophobacteria > Syntrophobacterales > Syntrophobacteraceae > SbD1. Next base: position 25,946 of record JBKQTS010000057.1, read on the forward strand.
ACGACAGATACGGCGGTGCGGCCAATGCCCTCTGGCTGACCTTTACTCTCCTTTGGCTCGTTACACTGGCCGTTATCCTGGTAAGCTTCGTCGTGAAGCGTTCCCGCTTCGGGCTTGGGTTGATCGCAATCAGAGAAGATGAAGATACGGCTATGGTGATGGGCGTGAAGGCCCCATTGGCCAAGACCATGGCTTTTTTCATCTCGGCGGTTTTCCCCGGCATAATCGGCACACTCTATTTCTTCAAGAACGGAAATGTCGAACCCGATGACGCCTTTCGATTCCAGATGTCACTGGAGATTCTGGTCATGGTTATGCTCGGGGGCCGGGGTACGTTGATGGGACCAATAGTGGGCGCCTTCTGTTATGAACGGTTAAGAGGCTACCTGCTGACGAGCCCTCTTTTTAAAAATCTCCACCTCGCAATTTCCGGACTCGTGCTCCTGCTCATCGTGCTCTTTGTGCCGGCAGGCGCGGTGGGCTGGGTGCGAGATCGCGTCCCACGTCTGCGAAGGGTGCTGGAGTGATCCTGCAAGTCCAGAAGGTATCCAAGACCTTTGGCGGTCTCCAGGCCCTTACTGACGTAAATTTTGAGATGTCGGAAGGCGAGATCCTGGGATTGATCGGTCCAAACGGTGCAGGGAAGACCACTCTTTTCAACGTCATAAACGGGGTCTATGCCCCGAGCCGGGGGAAAGTGATCTTTCGAGGTGAAAATGTCACCGGGCTCCCGTCTTACGACATAGCACGGCGCGGGCTTGTTCGAGCCCACCAGATAGTGCGGCCGCTTTCAGATCTCACTGTGCGGGAAAATGTAATGGTAGGGGCCTGCTTCGGGCGTGAGCGTCATTCCCTTGCTTCGGCGTCGAAGGTTGCCGATGAAGCGCTGGCCAAAGTCGGGTTGCTTGACCGGGCCTCTCAGCTGGCCGGAAGCCTCAATGTAGCCCAGAAAAAACGGTTGGAGATGGCCCGAGCACTGGCGGCGAACCCCTATCTCATGCTTTTGGACGAGGTCCTCGCGGGCCTCAATCCCTCTGAAATCTCAGAAATGATAGAGACTATCAGGGCGATTCGGAATCAAGGGGTGAGCATTCTAATGATCGAGCACGTCATGCAGGCGATCATGATGCTCTCGGACCAGTTGATAGTGCTTGATTACGGCATGCTGATCGCTCGAGGACTCCCCGAGGTTGTGGCAAATAATCCTAAAGTCATCGAAGCCTATCTCGGCGACCCTGAAATGACTGCACGCCTGATGGGGGACAGAGACTGAGATGCAACTGTTGGCTGTTGATATGCTCTCCTCCGGTTATGGCGAGGTGCAGATTCTCCGAGGGGTGAGCCTGAAGCTGGAAAAAGGAAAGCTCACTACCCTGGTGGGCTCGAACGGCTCGGGAAAAACAACTCTGCTTAGTTCTCTAATGGGCCTGATAAAGCCGTTCGAAGGTACGGTAACATTCGAGGGCCGGGACGTGACCCATCTGCCGGCCCACGCCCGCGCCAAGGCCGGCATGGTTCTTGTTCCGGAAGGGCGCCAGTTGTTCACGGACATGACGGTTTATGAAAACCTGGAAATGGGTGCCTTTTCCCCACGAGCCAGGACCTTTTTTAGCCGGAACCTCGGAAAGGTCTACGATCTTTTCCCGCGCCTGAAGGAGCGGGTAAATCAGAGTGCCGGAACGCTAAGTGGAGGCGAGCAGCAGATGGTTGCTGTCGGCCGCGGCCTGATGGCCCAGCCCGAAGTGCTGATACTCGATGAGCTTTCCCTGGGGCTTTCGCCATTGCTCACGCTTCAGCTGTTCGAGGCCCTGACCCAACTGAAGGCCACGGGACTTACCATGCTGCTGGTGGAGCAGAACGTGACAATGGCCCTCGCGGTAAGCGATTACGCCTATGTACTGGCCGAAGGCAGCGTGCGCCTGGAAGGCAATGCCAGAGATCTCATGAAAAACGAAGAAATCAGGCGCACCTACCTGGGAATCTGATGACCTCTATTGATATCCATACTTCTCTTCAAAAATTTTCATCTTTGCGATCATTACCGTTCAAGTATTTATCGAGCTTATATCTGAGAGTTCCTCTGGGGACTCCAAGCAGCTTTGCCGCCTGCGAAATATTGCCGTCCGTTGCGTCCATCACTTTCTTGATCAGATGGAGGGTGAACCGGTCAACCATTTGGTCCAGATCGATCCCTTCCTCGGGGAACGGAAAATAGAAGGGAATGGCAGGGGCGGCAGAGTCAAAGGAATCCAGAGTAAGTTCCTTGGGGAGGTGTTGGGGGTGCAACATCTCTGCGTCATGCATGATGCAGATCCGCTCGATTACGTGTCGCAACTCGCGGACGTTCCCCGGCCATCGGTAAGCGAGCATAAGAGCTTGCGCATCCTTGCTCAACCCCTTAAACCTTCGGCAGAATTTCTTTGCGTATTCCGAGAGGAAGTATTTCGAAAGGGCGATGACATCTTCAGGCCGCTCCCGCAGGGGCGGCAGATGAATAGGCACAATGTGCAGCCTGTAGAAAAGGTCTTCGCGAAAACGCCTGGCCTTGATGGCTTCGCGTAAATCCTGGTTGGTTGCTGCGATAATGCGGACATCTATCTCGTGCAGTTGAGTTCCTCCCAACCTGCGGATTTTCTTGTCCTCCAGGATTCGAAGCAGTTTTGCCTGTAATCCAAGCTCAATTTCTCCCATTTCGTCAAGGAAGATGGTCCCTGTGCTCGCCGCTTCGAAAAGACCGATTTTCCTGTCTTTAGCGCCGGTAAAAGCGCCGCTTTCGTAGCCGAAGAGCTCGCTTTCCAAAAGATTTTCCGGCAGTGTGGCGCAGTTGATTTCGATAAACGGCCTGTTAGCCCGTGGGCTCAAGTTATGAATGGTTCGTGCGATAAGGTCCTTTCCCGTTCCCGTTTCTCCAGTGATAAGGACGGTGGTTTCAGCATGCCTGGCAACCTCCCGGACCTGCAGCAGGACTTCCTTCAACGCGGGGCTTTCAGCAATAAAAGGCTGGCTGCCCAGAGTTCCTTCGTGCTGCTTTTTGAGGGACCGGACTTCACGCTTCAAGCTCTGCGTTTCCAGTGCGAGTCTTACGATGAGTTTTATAACGTCGGCTTTGAACGGCTTTTTGATATAGTCGTAGGCCCCCATCTTCAACGCTTCAACAGCGGATTCGACAGAAGCGTATCCTGTCATTATGATGACCAGCAGGTCAGGATCAGATCCCTTGACCATCTTGAGAACTTCCAGGCCGGATGCGTCGGGCAGTTTGAGGTCCAGGAACACCAGATCGAAGGGATCTTCTTTAAGGAAAGCCAATGCTTCCTTTCCGTTCTGTGCGATAGTCGTGCTATAGCCCTCTTCTTTGAGTATCCGGTCCAGGTTCTCGCGGATGAAAGCTTCGTCGTCTACAATTAAAATCTTTTCCATTTCCCAAATCCCTCGATCCCTGAAGGCCTAAGTTCTGCGGCGAACTATCGGAAGATCGATCCAAAAAGTTGTCCCCCGGCCAAGTTGGCTCGACAACGAGATTTGGCCCCCGTGTTCCCGAACGATGCTGTGCACGATGGCCAGGCCAAGACCGCACCCCGACGTATTCCGGGTGAAGAAAGGATCGAAGACATATGGAATATCCTCGGGGGAGATGCCCTTCCCGGAGTCGTGCACGGCGATTCGGACGGCTGACCTGGAAAGAAGAGACTCTCCAGCCGATACCTTCTTTACCTGAACCCGCAGGTCCCCTCCCTCCGGCATAGCCTGTATGGCGTTCATCAAAAGGTTCAAGAGCGCCTGCTGCAATTTCTCGGGGTCAAGCCGAACCAAGGGGATGGAGTTCTCCGAATTCACGACAAGAGAAATATTATGGTCCCTGCACAGTTTTTTCACAAGGAACAGGGTGTTTTGCAGCACGTCTCCCGGAGGGTGTAATTCGAGCTTGATCTGCCTGGAAGGGACTGCAAAATCCAGGAGGCCGTTAATCAGATTTTCAAGCCTGTCGATTTCCCGGAGTGACTTTTCGATTAGTTCCCGCTCGGTGGGCAGAGCATGCAGATGGTCATGCAAATCATCCATCAGCAAGGAAATTCCGGTCAGAGGATTGCGTATTTCATGAGCAATCCCGGCGGCCAGGACGCCCAGGCTGATGAGCCGATCCGATCTGCGGAGGTGTTCCTCCATGAGTTCCCGCTGTGTAATGTCGCTGACGATTATCAGAAAAACATCCTTATTTTGTCTCTCCTGACGGATGCTTGAAAAATGGACCTCGAGCACTTTTTCTTTAGAATCGCGAAAGGCGCACCGGTATTCGATGGAACCTTGTCCGCTCTCAGGCGAAACCAGGTATTGGCCGATCGTATCCACCCAGGAAGGAAGTTCCGCAAAGACCTCCCGGTAATCATTCCCCAGAGCCTGCTCCCGGCTAATGCCGAATACCGCTTCGCTGTATGGATTGAACCATGTAATCTTCCCTGCGGCATCCAGCGTAATAATTCCATTGGTGATATGGGTGACAATGGATTCAACGAAGTTGCGCTCCTCGAGCAGGTGGCTGTAGAGGTCCGAGCGCTCCATGGCGCGTGCGGCGTCATTTGCAAGAATCTCCAAAGATCCGACGTCGATTTCTTTTATTTCGCGGCGGCAGACCTTGTTATCTGCGCCCAGAATTCCAGTGACCCGGCCTCGACTCTTGAGAGGCGTAAAGACAAAGAAGTCACTCTGTCCAATCTGGGAGATCTTCAGATCAAGAGGTGTAGCCTGCTCTTCGGAGTGGATATCCCTTACGAAAATAGTCTTTGAGGAACGAAACACCCTGGTGGGAATACAATCCTGCGTGTCGATATCGTAGGAAGCCTCCATTGCCAGTTTTTCATCCTCCAGCGAAAAGCCGAAAGTCTTATGACAAACCAACCGGTGCGACCGCTCATCGTATAGATAGAGAACGGCCCGGTCGAAGCCCAAGCCTTCAACGCAGGTTTTGAGCACCGTGTGGAGCACCTGATCGCGGTCATAGACGGTGCTGAGGTATTGGCTAAGATAGTATATATTATTGAGGACGCGAAATTGCTTTTCCAGTTGCACTGTGTGCTGTTCCACGGCTTTCTTGGACTGAGCCAGTTCGGCCAGGGATTGTTCAAGGCTTTCCCGGTGTTCGCGGACCTCCCTGGCCATGTCGGCGAAGTTGGCAGCCAGCAATTCGAGTTCATCCCCCGTTCGCACCGCAACGTGATCGGGGATACGTCCGGCTGCAATCTCTTTTGCTTTTCCTGCAAGGTAGAGGATCGGCCCGGTCAGGGTTCTGGAAAGAGCGACTGCAAGGCCGACTGCAAACAGGGCAGCGCCTGCGAGGATAAGAAGGCTGCTTTTCTTGGTCTGGGCAACCATTTCGTCTATTCTAAGGCGTGCCACAAGAGCCGGTTCCTCGAACTTCGCCGTTTCGACCCCGATGGTGATTCCTCCGAATATGCCGTAACGATTGTATGGGGGCCTGTCATAAAATATCGGAGCATAGGCCATTATCCGTGGTGTGCCTCCGACATTGAAAGTGCTTGTGACCCCGGAGCGCAGGGCTCGCACCTCACTGGCTATTTTGGGATAATTTGGATTGATGAAGCTTACATGATCGAGATTGAAGGGCGCCTGGCCGGCAAGGATCCTTTCCCGGTTATAGGATTCGCCCCCCGCGTCGAAACCACTCCCATCAGGAAGAACACCGCGTATATCGGAGCGCTTGGGATGGGAAATGATCCAACCTTGGTCATCAAACATGAAGGCGTAATTCCCGCTCGAATAGTCCGGAAAAACCACGAACCGCTCCTCTGTCGGCAGGATGTGCAAGGTAAGCTCCATCAGGTGCCGGTGGTCGAGAGAAAGAACTATTATTCCCTGGAACCGGCCCAACTCGTCCGTACACGGGGTTGCAAACCGGATGACGCCCTCGTAGTTCCTGCCTTCCGGGGATTGCCTCCCCTGGCCGATGTACCAACCGGTCAAGTGGGACACATTGATCTCATTCGACTTGAGCCTGGAAGCCTCCTCAAAATACCTCTCGGATTTGTAGGTAGTATTTTCGGGTTTGCTGACATTGCGTAATCCGGATTGATCTACGATGTGGTCGTCCAGAATGCGCACTCGTTCCACACCGTCGGCGCCTAGGAAGGCAATCTCTTTGTAGAGCGGAAGTTCTTTGTGGACTTCCGTTGGTTTTCCATCGACGAGATCGCAGGTCCAAATGTCTCTTCGATGATTGAGAGAAAAGCGAAGGTATACGCCGGGGTCTTGTGGAAGCATTTTGAGCGTAAGCAGGTCAGCTTCGCACGACTGGAGCAATTGGCTGACGCGCTTTGCCAGCTCCACGGCGCGAAGTTCCAACGACTCTCTGGCCCTGCTCTCAAGCTGGGCGGTCGTGCTGTTGATTGCGCTCTCCCCGATCTCCATCATACTGCGCAAGGTCCAGAAACCCAGTATGCCAAGCGGGCTTATAGAGAGCAAAAGAAATGCAAATATGATTTTCTTGGCAATAGAGAGTCGAAGAAGCATAAGCATAACCCTCAGCGGGCGGAAATTATTCTCCCCTTTTAACTCAGGACGCTGCTAGAATAACTTGGAAACAACCCCAAGTCACCCATTCTGTGCCTTCCTGTGACACGTTAGGGGCCATGGCGACGAATTCCAATTTAAGGGAGCCGGTCCCGTGCGGGGCAAAAGGCGTGCCAATGCCGGGCCATTCACGAGAGACGACAAACAGGGCCGCCTGCCGCATGGGATGGACGCTATTGGCCTAAAGTGGCTGGAGATCATGTCACAATTCAAAAAGAAGTAGTGAAAGCATTTTCCTGGAGATGGCGGTTTTCAGCCAGGGGCTATCAGAATTCCGCCAGTGTCTGCGAATTTGCGCGCAGGGCCGAATTACGTGATGCAAGCAACGAGGCGGTCGTGATGGGCAGGCCAGGGGAGGCTGAAATTCGCCGCTTTTTCTTCGAGTATTTCAACCGAGCAATGTTTCGGAAGCGCCTGTGTAAAAACCGTGGATTCCGTGCAGCCAAGCGTCGGAGGTTCGCCGGCCCCGAGAATCTTCTCTGCACTGTTTGCTGGCATTCTTCTTGCCTTTACGCAAGAACAAACAACAAAACTGGACCTTGAATCAATATAGAGATATAAACGATCCAGACGGGGGGCGCTGGAGAACAACTTTCTTTTCGAGTGCAAGAGGAAAACATCCAGACCAACCCATTTAAAAGGAGACAGGCCGTCATGTCAGCAGAGTCTAAGTTGAAATTCAGCAAAGATACCAAGATGGCAATGATTTCCCAGTTTTTGGGGTTCATGCTCGACGCCTATGATATGGCGCTCGTGCTCGTCATGGCCCCCATTCTGGTCAAGGTGTTTTCACCTCCCGGCGGAAGCGCGGCATGGCAATATATCACGATCGTATTAACCTACTCGATAACGATGGCTGCCCGGCCTGTCGGTTCGGCGATCTTCGGACATTACGCCGACAAACTGGGCCGCCGCTTCCTCCTGGTGCTCACCATCGGCGGGGTCGGGGTGATGTCTGCCGCCTCGGCCTTTCTTCCCACGCAAGCGGTGGCCGGGGTCTGGTCATACATAATATTTTGTGTGATAAGATTTGTAATGGGATGTTTTTTCGGTGGAGAGTATGCCGTGGGGCACACCTTTGCCATCGAGCATTCCCCGGCTGGAAAGCGCGGTCTCATAGGCGGCTTCATTCAGTCCGGATTCCCGTTGGGATTTGTCTTTGGTTCCTTGGTATTTGCCCTGATCTCAAAAATCGTGGGCAGTGAGGCGATGCTTAGTTATGGTTGGCGCCTGTCGTTTCTGACCGGAATAATGCCGGTAATCCTTGCCATCTACATCAGAAGGTCCCTGCATGAAAGCCCGGAATTCGAAGAAATCAAGAAGAAGGGCGCTATTGAAAAAGCTCCATTTTTCAGCATGTTCAAGCCCCCGGCGCTCTGGAATTTTCTGCAGGTTTTCTTCTTCATGACCGGTCTTTTTCTCACCGATTATTCAGTCTACGGATTTCTTCCCAAAATTCTCACGCTGGACGGAAGAGGATTCGATACCACGACCTACAGCCTCATTTACGGGTTCGCTCTTTTTATGGCTTTCCTTGGCTATATCTTCTACGGCTGGATCTCCGATTATACCGGACGCAGGAGCCTGACCATGTATTACTGCTTCTTCCTGATTATCTTCGGCGTTCCGTCTTATTACGTGCTCTATAATGCCGCCATTGCCCGCAACGTAGGGCTTGCAGTCGTTGGCGCAACGATGGCCGCAATGCTGAAACTGGGCTGGGGCATCGTGCCGGCCTATCTTTCAGAACGATTCCCGACCAAACGGCGAGCGGTGGGCGTCGGTTTTGGGTACTCTTCGGGCGCGCTCCTGGGAGCATGGTTCAGCGTCTATGTCTGGTGGGCCCACAAAATTCCGGCGATTGCAGCCATCGAGAAAGGCGACATGTGGCTCTCCCCTGCGGTCATTTTGACAATAGGCGCACTGATGACTTTCGCCAGCATGTGGACCAGCCCCGAAACGAAAGACATCAAGCTTTCAGAGGTGGGTGAGGGAGTGCCCATCGTTTTGCACGGCGCTCTTCCCAAAACTGGCAGTGAGCGATAAAGCGTTGCCCACCGCAGCGCGGGCACGATGAAGCTGTGCCCGCACTGCGGTGTTATACGAGGCTGCCGGCAGCGGTCCCCTGTTTCCGGTGGGCTCTAGCTCGTCAAAAGCTTGACTTCGGCGAAGTCCCGTCCTTTAGAAGGAAGGGGTCCCGGTCACCGCTCCGTTTGGCCTTTCGGCCCGGCGTGATTTTACCGCACATATCATCAAACCTTTTCCTACACGCAATCCCACGTTTGGCCAACATCTTGCATGATTGGCTCTGCCGGCCCCCCTGCGTCTGTGTCAGCAGCCGTTTTAAACATGAGGGGAGAGCCGCAAGGCCCTTTTGACAAAAACGAGCGAAGGCCTTAATCGCCATTTTTTGAATAAGGACAGGAGCAAGCCTTGATAAGTTCGGGACTGATTCCCACCCGGCGCGCGGTGATCGACATCAACCGGCCTTGCAACGCCAGGTGCAGGATGTGTTACTACACATACGACCAGTCCGACTGGTCCAAGCCTCTGGAAGAGGTTCAAAACGAGCTGAAAGATGCCCTCGAACGCGGAAACACTTCAGTTGATTTCACAGGCGGCGAGCCGACAATCTATCCGCAGATGGCTGAGGTAATACGGTATGCCGAGTCGATAGGCCTCCACACATGCATAATTACCAATGGTCTCGCTTTCGAAAAGGTCAAAAAACTGGCGGAGGCCGGATGCACGGAATGGCTGCTCTCCATTCACGGCTTCGAGGAACAGCAGGACAAGCTCTTGAACGTTCAGGGCGCATGGGACAAAATGAACCGTACTGCCCGATACCTCAACGAATCCAGTTGCTTTATCCGGGTTAACTGCACTCTCACAAGGTACAATTTTAAAGACCTGCCCAAACTGGCCGCATATTATGACCGTGAGATCGGCCCACGCATAGTCAATTTCATAAACTTCAATCCGCATTATGAATGGGGCAGGCACGAGCAGCCGGAAACAGTAAAGCGTTTAAACGAAGTGCAGGTTTGCGCCTCCGAGGTTGCCCCATGGTTAAAGCAAGCCCTGGATTATCTGAATGAGAGGAAATACTGGGTGAATGTCCGGTATTTTCCGCTATGCCTGCTCAAAGGCTATGAACATCACGTATGCAACAATCCCCAGGTGATGTTCGACCCTTATGAGTGGGACTACGGCATATTTCCCAAGACCGCCGAAGCTTACCTGAAACATGGGAGGGAGTTCCAGAGGCGGATTAACACCAGGGAGGGGGCCTGCGCATCGTGCGGCATGATTGATGTGTGCGGAGGACTTCACGGCAATTATGCCCAGCTCCATGGTTTTTCCGAACTCGACCCTTACTCCGGAACAAGCGACTATCCATACCAGTTCAAAACGGACCTTGCGGCGGACATCATAATTCCGGCTTTCAGACCCAGCGCGAAGCTGGGATACCTGCTCGGTGAAATAACGGAGAAGACCGTTCCGCCGTATAACCTGATTATGGTCACCAGGCAGCAGAGCGCGGCGAAGAACCGCAATGAAGGTTTGCGGGCGTCCCAAAACCCTTACGTTATAATGTGTGACGACGACATATCGGGGCTTCCCCCCGGATGGAACAGAGACCTGATATACAGGCTTCGGGAAAGCCGGGAATTGTTCGGGATTTCCGCACGCCTCGTAAATTCTGACGGAACCGCCGGTCGAAACAGCGCAAATCATTTCGACATGGCTCCTCCGCTTCCCAAAGTCGACATGATACCTACGGCATGCTGTGTTTTCAGAAAAACGGACCTTCGTTTTGACGAAAGGTATATCAGGGCGGGTTGGGAGGATACGGATTTTTTCCTGCAGGCGATCCACAAATATGGAGACCGGTTTGCAATTGCAAATACAATCCGGGTCCAGCATCTGAACGAAGAAAAGAACGGCGGCGGGGTGGAAAACGAGCACAACCGCGAGCTTTTTTATTCGAAATGGAATTTTGCGGAGCCCGATGGGCAGGATGAGCAGAACCAATACGACCGGTCTTCTCCAGGTTCCTGCGGGACCGTCGCCCTGAATCCTCCGCCCGGGCTGCGTGCGTTATATGAATCGGTTATGCTCGACCCGACCGATTTGGACGTCTTTAGATCATTCATCCATGAATCTTACAGATCCAGGTGCTTTGACCTGATTGAATCCTGCCTCAAAGAGCTTCTGAAAACCAGGTCAAGTTCGAGGGAGCTATGCTACCTGCTTGCTTCATGCCTTTTCGAACAGGCAAAATATGATGAAGCGCGTCCGGTGGCGGCGGATCTGGCCTCTCGATATCCGGGCTATGCCCCTGCGAGGAGCCTCCTGGAACTGATCGAAACTATGGGACAATCAGGCGCCCCCGTGGTCCCAAGCGCAACGAACGGGAACTCAGATAAAATCTGAGAATATAAAAAGGAGATCGATCCATTGGTTTTGACAACTTTGATAAATGAAACAAATTTCGGAGAATCCGACAGAGGGGGAACATCATGGGGATAGCCAGTTGGGACACCGGTTGCGGGCAGATTTCCGCTCAGAGCTGGTTCGAAAAGGGTGAAGCGGCGTTTTGCGAAGACAAGCATACTGAGGCTGCCGATTGCTTCGAGCAGGTACTTAAGACCGATCCGTTCAACGCAAGAACCCACACCAGGTTGAGCAACGTTTACTGGGCGCAGGGCAGGGTTGAAGATGCCCTGAACTCGCTAACAAGAGCGCTGGAACTGGAACCCGGGGACAGGGACACGGTGCTGGCGTGCACTCGCGTCTTCGCGGCGCTCGAGAAAGAAGATTTCGCCAAAGAAGTGCTCCAGTCGTATCTGGACAAAAATCCTCAGGACAAAGAGATTCGCTCCCGACTTGACTCGCTCGCCAAGCCGGCAGATCAGGTTCATCATTCACATGATGCAGCAGAGTTTTTCAACCGACAGGGAGAATATCAGTTCGAGCGCGGAAACGCCGCGCATGCTGAAGCCTGCTTCGAAATGGCCATCGAGCAAAACCCCCTGATAGCAATGGCATACAATAACCTGGGCGTGATAAACTTCGAGAAGGGAAATATCACGAAGGCTTTGGAGAATTTCTTCAAGGCGCATGAGCTTAAGCCCGAAGATACTGAAATTCTCCGAAACAGCGCCCGGGGGCTTGCCAAGGCGGGGCAGATCGATGCCGCCATCGATGTGTACAGGGAATACCTGCGCCGCTCGCCAGAAGACAGCACTGCATGGCTGGAGTTTGAATCCCTTATTCGGCAGACTGCCTCCCCGGGGTGGAATCCGGGCGGCCTCTCCAATGAGGTGGCCGATATATATTTACAGACGGCTGAGATGCTGGGCAAAGCCGGCGATTTGAAGGGGGCGACGGAAGCAATCGCAAGGGCGATGAAGATCAAACCCCCAGCGCCGGATTCCCTTTACGTGCTTGCCTCTCTGCACTACGCCATTGGGCAGAAGGCCGAAGCCGAAGGTATTCTTAACCAGGCGCTGATTATCGACCCATCGCACGGGCCCTGCTCGGCTATGCTTAAATCCCTGGGCAACGGCAATAAAACGAATTGAGGGATTCCGAATGCAGGAATTCAGGGATTAAAACCAATTCCTGAATTCCTAAATCCTTCAATTCCTCAATTGGTTTTAAACGGCATATGCGTGAACCCCTCATCTCTCTTTGCATGATCGTCAAAAACGAGGAAAAGGACCTTCCCCGCTGCCTGGAAAGCGTTCGAGGGCTGGTGGATGAAATCGTGGTTCTCGATACCGGATCCGAGGATAACACAGTTTCTGTTGCGGAATCATTCGGCGCAAAAGTCTACCATATGCCCTGGCCGGGCGATTTCTCGGCTGCCAGAAACGAGTCACTGAAAAAAGCCGGCGGGAACTGGATACTGTACCTGGACGCCGATGAGGCACTCGATCCGAACGGATGTGGGGACTGCATAAGAAAAGCGGCATCGAACCCTGCGGTCACCGCGTGGTCGGTGCCGATTCGCAGCTACCGATGGGAGACCACCGCTTATGACGTCACTGTGAACATGCGGCTTTTCCGAAATCTGCCGGAACTCCTTTTTGAAAATGAAGTCCACGAAAGAATCGAACCGGCGCTTGCCCGGATTGGGGCAAAAATCGCCGCCGCCCCTTTTTACATCGACCACTTTGGCTACAGAGTGACGCCGGAGGCGATGAAGGAAAAGGTGAAAAGAAATCTCCTCCTGTCACAAAAGCACCTGGAACGGGACCCGTACGACCCCTATTGCCTTTACTACCTGGGTGCAAGCTTCCTTATGCTCAAAAGGTCCGCCGAGAGCAGGCTGTACTTTCAGCGCGCTCTGCTGTCCAAGGACCTTCCGCTGTACCTTGAAGCAATGACCAGCAATCTGCTGGCCTATGTCGAATTGCTGGAAGGCCGGACGGACGAATCACTCGTGCTTGCCAAAAGATCCATCGACCTGGTGCCCTTGCAAAACACGGCATACATGGTGAGCGGTATCGCCCTTTTCCGCAAGGCGCGATTCGGCGCCGCCCTTCCTCTACTGGCAAGGTCTCAAGAGTTCCTTCGCCTCCCGCCTGATATGCGCCGAACCGATCTCAGCCAGGAACATGCGTTCATCGACAATCTGGAATTAGACAAGCTGCTCGGAATCTGTCTTTCGGAAATCGACCGGCCCCGCGAGGCTGTCGAACATTTCGAACATTTCATGCAACCGGGCGGCAAGGACCCTGAAGTAGCAAGGCGTGCGGGCCTCTGTTGCGTAAACGTGGGCGAATTCGCTTCCGGCCTGAAGTACCTCGAAGAAGCCGAAAGACTCGGGGTAGCCAGGTCTGAACTAATCCTTCCGATGGCCATGGCCTCAATCAAGCTCGAAGATTTCACTCGCGCCGAACTTCTCCTGAAAGAGGCCGAAAAGAACCCGTCGCTCGAAACGGATAAGATAAGTCAGCTAAAAGCTCTTCTGGACTTAGAACCTCGGAGTTGTTGCATCCCTCCTCGATACAATGCCGATTACACCAGGCCCAGCGTTTCGCTTTGCATGATCGCAAAAGACGAGCAGGAAAACATTTGCGGATGCCTGGAGAGCGTATGCGGGCTTGTTGACGAAATCATTGTCGTAGACACGGGTTCAGCCGACAGAACTAAGGAAACAGCCCGGTCCTGCGGCGCAAAAGTATTTTCTTTTCCATGGACAGGAAGTTTTGCCGAGGCCCGGAATGAATCCCTGCGGCACGCGACGGGCGACTGGATCATATTTCTGGATGCCGATGAACGGCTCAATACGTTCGGCGTCGAGGATTGCCTGAGGAGGAACGCATCCGCCACGGAGGTGGACGCTTACGTTGTTCCTATTATCAACTCAGGTCCGGATGGAAAGGTTGATTCAACGGTCGGGCGAGCCGTGCGGTTTTTTCGAAATCTGCCCGGTATGCGGTTTTCGGGTCGCGTGCACGAGAACGTGGACCGATTTTTGACCGAATTCGGTGCAAAAGCTTGCCATGCCGACTTTGAAATCCTGCATTTCGGATATGCGCTGGAACCCGATTTAGTCAGGAAAAAATACGAACGCAATCTCCATCTGCTCAAAGAGGAACTGGCCGAATATCCCGGCAACTCTCATTTACGGTATCATCTGGGCCTGACCTGCATGGCCCTGAAACGGGAAGAGGAAGCACGGCAGGCGTTCGACCTTGCCCTTAGCGGCACGGGTCTGACCCCGAGCCTCGAGGCTATGATCCTGAACATGAAGAGCTATCATCACTTGAGGGCCGGCGAAATAGACCAGACTCTGGAAGCCGCTTCGAGATCGCTTAGAGTCGCGCCTGCCCAAAACACGGCCCGGTTGCTGAAAGGACTCGCCCTTTTCCGGAAACAGGCTCACCGTGAAGCCCTCCCCTTGCTTCTCGAGGCCTACCGATTCGTTTCGCTTCCACCTCGGGACCGCAAAAGCGATATCTTTTTCGAAGACAGCATTGACAAGATCGACCTTGTGGAAGTTATCGGAATCTGTTTAGCCGAAACCGGCAGCTTCGAAGAGGCGATCCCGTTTCTCAAGCTCACCGGACGCCTGAAACCGGGGCCAGCCGTTTTCGAGCGCCTGGGGGTCTGCCTGCTCAATTGCGGGAATTTTTCGGCTGCCCTGGAGTACCTCCAAAAGGCCAGGGACGGTGCGCATGAACCCAACTCGCTGGCTCTTCCGCTCGCTTTCGCATCTCTGAAGACCGGTGAGATGGCCGCCGCCGCAGAATACTTTTGCAGCGCCAGACCCAAAGGCGAAAGCGAGATCTCCGTAGCCTTTCAAATGATGCAGGCGATGGCTGCCGATACAGCCTTCCGGCCCTATCTTACGAGCTGTATCAGGAGCAAGGAGGACGTCTTTCGCCACGCTTTTCCGGAGCGATTTCTCGGGTTTGTATCCGATCTCAGGGACCGTGAGTCTATTTCCCAAAACCCGGAAACCAGTGGAGGCGTGAGCTGAAGACGCAATCCCCGGGCCTCTCGGTCTGCATGATCGTAAAAAACGAGTCGGCAAATATTGCGGACGCGCTGGCTTGCTTCCTTCCTTACTTTCGCCGATGAAATCATCGTTTTCGATACCGGCTCGATGGATATACACGCAGTGAGCCTGAAGAGTTTATAAAAGGGACATATGGACTCGCCTATCTATTCAAAAATCTTTCCACCGCCTTGTGAAAAGGCTGCTCCCGGTGCAGGCAAATGAGGTTCAAGCCTTGGGTATGGAGATCGTAGCCAAAAGAGGTTAGTAGATTGGAAAGCCTGTTCTTGTCGGATTTCAGAGCTTCCACGCAAAGTATCGGCTTGTTTGCCATGATTGTTCCTCTTGCACCGTTCAGGACAGCCACTTCCATACCTTCGACATCGATCTTCATGAAGTCCACCCTTTGAAAACCCAGGTTGTCAATGGTAACGACCTGAACCAATTCGACGTCCGGGCCGACGAGTCTGGCGTTTTGCCCAGCATCCGACTGGGTGGTCCTGCTGAATTCGAGGCTGCCGAAACTGGCCATGGAGCCGTAGTCGACCTTGGGGATCGGGATATGTCCGTTGGTGTCTCCAACCGCCAGATGGAAGCAAAAAACGTTTTCGATGCTGTTGAGGGCCATATTTCCGGCAAGCATCTGGAAAATGATCCGTTGAGGCTCGAAGGCAAAAATTTTCGCACCTTGGACCGAGTTGGCGATACTAAGCGAAACGATGCCGATATTTGCCCCAATATCCAAGACGACTGGGTCGGGGGGGCATAAAGACACGCTTTTCCGTATAAGCTCAACTTGGTCCGGGTCGAGGGTCCCCGTCTGGGAAAGCTGCCAGAACACCCCGTATCGCTCGTCGGGAAGTCCCTGATCGTTGTGGTTTACAATGACCATGCCGAATTCGGTCGGCATAACCACGTTGTATCGCTTGCGATTCATGGATGATTTCCTATGAATAACTATTATGCATTCCAACTGAGGAACATAGGAACAAAACATAAAGTACATGTCGCGGGATAGGTTGTCCAGGGCAATCGCATGTAATTAAGTTTTCAATCATAAGAGCCGGCAGGCTGAAACCTCTGTCAAAGCATCGGGGGAACACGGCTTGGGATTTCCGGCCCTAAATGCATGCGAAGCGATGCATGGACTGAGCTGAAGACGTGGTGGCTTGCGCATTCCGCTGGCGCGAACACCCCCGAACTGCAGTCCTTTGGTCTTTGGCTAAACGGGGTCGCCCTTTTTTTCGATCACTTTTAAGGGATTCAGTCAAAACCTTGACTAGCATTAAAGGTTAGACCAGGGCCAGGATAGCGATTCTATTCTCTACCCCATTAGTCCCCAACGAAAAGCTGAGAAAACGGCCCCTCCATATAACCTCATCGTTGTCAGCAGACACCAGAGCGCGGCCAAGAATCGCGATGAGGTCCGGCATTTGCCTATTATACAAAACCTCAACTTTTCGCGGAGATGATTTCCTTTGCCGATCTCGTCAATCCAAGGCGCTATATTTGCATAGCAACCTCAGGAGTCCAGCCTCCGCCAGCCAACTGCGTGTGAAAGACGCGATCCAGTATGGGCCGGCGGAGGGTTATGTCGCTTAGCGCACTAAGGCGCGCGCAGCGGATTTTTCCAGGTTTTTTGAGCTGGGTGAAATATGTCAATTTATCATCATGCAAAGGATCATCGGTGAAAAGTATTGAGCTTTTAATGGCAGGCGTGGGAGATTGCATAGCTGCTACCGGCATAATATCCTACTTAAAAAGCATTAATGGTGAAATACAGGTTTATGGGGGTGGACTGTCAGATTTGTTACATCTGGAAAACGTCAAGGTTATTGACGCTCGCCCCAGACTATGTAAACAGCTCCATACGGATTATACCCTGTCGATAGAGCCCAATACCGGATACACCCATTTCAAGCAACACCTGTCCTATCATTTTTCCGATCAAGTCGGGATTCCTAGGGGCATCAGGCGTCCTCACCTGACCACATGTCTTTCAACATCCTTCGTGCTAAACGCCTATTCTCTGCCGTATAAACAATATATTGTCATAACCCGCCTGGCCGGGTGGGCGCCAAGGATCCCTGGTAAAGAGGACATGGACTGGGTCATCGGCTATCTGAAACAAAAAACGGGACTGCCCGTCGTGGAGGTCGGGGTAAACAGGGATGTAAGCCAGACTTCATCCCATACCGACATAAATTTATTGGCCAAAACATCCCTGCGCTCCCTTTACCATATTCTCGATGGAGCAAAGTACATATTCACGCTGGATTCCATGGTCTATCATCTGGCTATGGAGAGGCATTTGCGAACACCGACTCTGGTGTGGTGGGGAAATATTCGGCCGGAGTTGCGCGCTTATCCCGGTTCTTTCGATTACCATAGCGGACTGTGCTCGGACTGCGGCGACAAAGATCTGATGACCGTTCCGAGATACTGCTTCAATGGAACCGAAGCCTGCCTGACTTTAGTAAAAGACAAGATGGCTGCTGTGATCGACGACATGACTTCCCACTATCCGCGCTATTTGAATCAGGGGAATGCCAAGTCGTTTGTAGAAGATATCGCCTCAGAGTACTGCAGGGGGCGAGGGATAGACATCGGGGCTGGAAGGTTCCCTTTCCAGGATGCCATCCCCATCGATAACGACACTCAAATCAATGCAAACAATTTAAAGAGATTCGTGGACAAATCGGTTGACTATGTATTCAGCAGCCATTGCCTGGAACACCTGGACGCCTGGAAAGAGGCGTTGCGGGAATGGATAAGAGTCCTGAAAAAAGGAGGAATCCTGTTCCTGTATTTGCCACATGAATCGATGGTACAATGGCATCCCAACTCCCCCTGGGTTGGTTCCGATCATCGATGGATACCCGTGTGGCAGCGCGTTTCGGACTATCTTGTGCATAACGGGATGGTTATCTTGGATATTGATCCTGGGCCAGACCGTTATTTTTCGTTCTGGGGAGTTTTCCGAAAATCGTGAAGCCAGAATGAGCACAGGAAGAAATACGGTTTCACAATGGCGACTCCGCTGGCGGCAAAGTCTTTGACCAAAGCAAGAAGCAAAGCAGCTAAAAAGAGAGGACTGCCCGAGAACCCGACCCAATTGAATGAAGCAAGAAGAAAGGAAAAGGCCGAAAGTGCTGCGAAGAGCGCTGAGGCGAATCCAGCCGGCAAACCGAATCGGACTACACTTCGGCAGAAAAAGGCGGTTTGATTTGCTCCGAGAGAACGAAAGCCGTGATAGATTCGTGAGCATCTTCAATCCCGAATGGCTGGATCAAAACCATGTCGAGGTGGGAAGGCAGGGTAAGAATCGCGATGGCGGGGAGGACTGAACTGATGCCGATGTCTCAAGGCCTATCGGTATGCATGATCGTAAAAAACGAGTCGGCAAATATTGCGGACGCGTTGGCTTGCTTCGTTACTTTCGCCGATGAAATCATAGTCGTCGATACCGGATCTAGGGATAACACAAAAGAAATCGCAGCCAGGTTTACCTCAAAAATTTATGATTTCGAGTGGACCGAGGATTTTGCAGCCGCGAGAAACTTCGCCATGTCGAAGGCTGTCAAAAGCTATCAGCTCTGGGTTGATGCGGACGACAGGATCACCCCGGAACATCAGGGTAACATCGAATCTCTGAAATCACACTTCGACGGTAAGAAAGCCTTCTATTTTATATTGGAAAACCATCGGACCGATACGCCCCCCGCTTCCTGCCGGCAATTGCGCTGTACTCCCATAACAGGAGAGGTGCGGTTCGAGGGACGCATACATGAACAGATATTTCCCAGCGCCGTCAGGGCGGGGCTTGAGTTGGTGAATGCAGATATCGTAATCCGTCACCTCGGGTATATGACCGAACAGATTCGGATGGCCAAGGCAAGGCGCAATCTTGCAATAATGGAAAGTGAAAGAGCCGAAGGCAGGGACGATGGAGGGCTGCATTTTTTCCTTGCCATGATTTACGCGCCACTTGGCAGGCGGCAGGAGGCAATACGGAGCATGGAGGATGCTCTGGAGCGTTTCGAGAAAGAAAACTATAATCATCATCTCATTCCGGAGGGTTATCTTTTCCTGGCAAGGGTCAGCTTCGAGATGGAAGATTACGACAGGTGCGTCCGGTATCTGGCGATGGCAAGAAGTCTGGTGGGGGGAAACCCGCTGCACAACTTCCATATGGGAATCATCTACCAGCGGATGGGAAAGCACATGGAGGCGCTTGAAGTTTTTAAGGAGGTCTGCGGCAAAGAATATGTACCCAATCTTTTTCCCTCCCAACCGCTGCCCGGTTACTCCGAGTTGCTCCTTCACATGGCCTACAGCTTCTATTGCATGAACGATCGTCAAAACGCCTTGAAGTTGATAACCGCCTCAGCCCCGCAAGGGGCCGACCCTGAACTCGGCAAAAGCTGGGAATGGTTGGGCACAAAGGCTTTTTTGTTCGAAAATATTGCGTTAGCCCAGATCGCGTTGGAAACGGCCCTGCGCTTCGGCGTACTGGAGCCCCAAAGTTGGGAGCGCCTGGGCGCCATTTACAAGCAGCGCGGCTTTTCGGAAAAGGCGCAGGAATGCCTTACGCACGCAGAGGGCCGGAATGCAGGACTGACCCCACCATCATGACCCCAGCTTGCGCGAAGCAGGGAGCGAGGGAGCGTCGAGTTTGACGGTGACCTTCGCCTGCGGGGTGATATCCGATTTTCGTCCATACTCACAGGTGTTTATCCGCATATGTCGCGGTGTTCCGGCTAAAGCCGGCAAGAAGAATGACCAGATTATATCCGCAGATGGTTTTGGGAGAGGTTGAGGCGCTTGTATTCAAGGCGAGGTACTCCAAAGTTAAGCAATAACGGCATAAGTCCGTTCAGCTCTCTTTGAAGCATCTGTGCTCATCCACAGTACCTGCCGATGATCAATCATCTGTGGATTAATCCTTCGGACGCTGCGGGTCCTCGAAAAAGCAAAAGCCCCATAAGGGGCTTTGCGGCTGCTAAATAGTTTTGCGTTTTAAGTTTTCAGACTAAGAACTAAAAACTGTAAACTAATAACTGATTTTCAGGCCTGCCTTGCCAACTGCACATCTTCTCTATCGGTCTTTATGAGACCGACTCCTTCGCCCGACAGAAAATCCGCGTAGGTCACGCCCAAACCCAGGCCTTTGGCGAGGTCACGGGTATCCTTGGACATCTGCGGCTGAGTGATGAGAACGACCAGGTCGAACTCCCTGGCCTGCCCTTCGGCCCCGAAGGCTACTTTGACCGAGGACCCGCCGTTTGGCGAAACCGATTGAACCGGGGCGCTCAGCACTTCGACTCCAGCCTGATTGAGCGCCTTTGCCCCTTCCGGAAAATCATCCAGGCCGCCGGCAAACATTACGACCTCAGCCTTGGGGAGTTTTTGCCGGAGCAGAGAAACCTCATTTATGGCGAAGGTGAGTGCCGCCAGATGCATGCCGGGAGGCGCCTTCTCATATGCCTGGACAAAAGAGACACTTGCCGGGATTTCACCGTCATAGGGGCGGATGACCAGCCCGGCGCTTGGGCCGGATTCGCTCAACATGCGTTCGAGCTGAAGGTCCGTTATTACATTGCTGTCTTTGGCCAGGCCAAAACGCCGGTCGATCCGGTCGAGCGAGCGTTCGGCTCCCGGCGAGATGATCACGGAATCAGCCGCAAGGTCGATTATTTCATCCTGGATATCAAACCGGATAGCTTCGGGCTTGCACTCGGCCCAGCACAGGGCGCACCCCAGGCAGCGCCGGCAGCTAAGGCATCTTTTCGCTTCCCTTGAGGCCCTTTCCTCGTCGAATCCCAGTTCCACCTCGCTGTAGTTGTTCCGGCGCTCTTCCACCCCGATTTCAATAAGTTGCTGGCGCGGGGAGGGAATATCTTTGAATTTTACTATGAATCGGCCTTTGTTTTCGTATTGCATCGTTGCTCACAGTTTTTAGTTGACAGTTTTTAGTTTTTAGTCTGAAAACTCAGAACTCAAGACTATTTTCGGCGTTTGGTCTCCAGGTACCGCATTATACCCTCTGCGGCCTTCCGGCCCCCTGCGCAGGCGCGAATCGCGATGTCCGGGCCGGTTTCGACGTCACCCGCCGAGAACACTCCCTCAACGTTGGTCATATAATTGCTCTTATCCACCGCGAAAGTGCCCCACCTGGTGATGTTGAGCCCGCTGCCCTCAGAGACGAAGCTCAAATCCGGACGTTGACCGATTGCCGGGATCAGGGTCTGGGCTTCCACGATGAATTCGGAGCCTTCGATGGGCACCGGGCGACGCCTTCCGCTGGCATCGGGTTCTCCAAGCTGCATTCTGAGGCACTTGAGGCCGCTCATCCTGCCATCCTCACCCACAACCTCAACAGGGGCCACCAGGTACTGGATCTTCACGCCCTCGTGTTCCGCCGCCTCGATTTCCCACGGACTGGCGGGCATTTCCTTTTTCGTCCTGCGGTAGAGAATGTGGACCTCTTCAAAACCTTCGCGCCAACTAACCCGCGCAGCGTCCATCGCAACGTTTCCGCCGCCAATTATTATGACCTTGCCTTTGGCGGGCCACTTCTTGCCCGAGTTCACCTCGCGCAGGAAATCGACACCGTCGACAACGCCTTCCATATCTTCGCCCTTGATCTGGAGCTTCATTCCCTTATGCGCGCCGACGCCGATAAATACAGCATCGAATTTGTTCATGATCTCTTCGAAAGAGATGTCCGTACCGATCCTGGTATTGCAGCGCAGCTCCGCCCCATGGGCAAGAATCCAGTTTATCTCGTGCATGAGAGTAGGGGTCGGGAGCCTGTACTCGGGAATGCCATATCGAAACATACCTCCCGGCTCGGGCAGGGCTTCGAAAACGACCGAATGGTACCCGGCCCTGCCAAGAAAACAGGCGCACGAAAGACCGGCAGGTCCAGCTCCGATGATTGCGACCTTTTCCTTGTGGAACTCATCGGGAACTTCGACAGGAGCAGTGAGGCGGTTCTTCATTTCATGGTCGGCAACGTAGCGCTTGAGAGTGCAGATAGAGATCGGTTCGTCCATATATCCCCTGTTGCAGGCGGTTTCGCAGGGATGGGGGCAAACACGGCCGATGGAGAGCGCAAATGGGAGTCGTTCCCTTATTTTTGCAAGCGACTTGTCATATTCGCCGTCAGCAATGAGCCCAACGTAAGAACGGATATCCAGGTTCGCCGGGCAGGTCGCCTGGCAAACCGGCATGTCTTCCTTGAAAATGTTGAAATCGCCGGTCTGCGGGTTGAAGAAGTCGATCGCCGTACGGAACCCGATCCCCTCGTTGAAGTCATCATACATATTGATCGGGCATACCCGGATGCACTCGCGGCAACCGTTGCATTTTTCGATGTCCACGCGCGAGGTTTTGCGCCGGATGCGAAAAGTGTACGATCCGTCTTTTGCGGCGGCTTTTTCCACCTGAGCGTTTGTGATGATGCGTATGTTCGGGTGTTTTTTCGCCGCTTCGTAGTTCGGGTCGGCCCATACCGAGTTCCCGTTCAAAAGGTGTGTTTGCGGGATGCGTTCGGCGCCGAGGGCCGGGGAGGATTCCACCAGTACGACGCGCCTGCCGGCTTCCGCCTGTTCGATTGCAGCGGCAACTCCTGCCGGGTCGCCTCCGAAAATGACTACCTGTTTATCTGACACTTGCATCCTCCGGGCGGTGGGACCGCCGGCCAAACTTAATCCCGCTGCCTGCGGCTGCGGGCGAAAGACTTATCAGGGCGGTGGGACCGCCAGCCAAATTCGCCACTCAAACCTCAGGCGGCGGCTTGCGCCGCCCGTTCCAAGACCTTATACCTTGGCGTGGCGCCGTCTATGCCGGCCAGTCCAATCAAGCCGCGCCTCTGCAGGGCCAAAACGAATTTGAGAGCGTCGGGAGGGGCTATCTCGATCCTCTCTGAGACCTCCTTGACCGAAACCGGACCTTTCTGCATTTCTTTCAAGATGCCATGGGTGGCAATTTCGTCAATCACGATGGTATCGAGGGTCCGCCACATTTCATGTTCGGTGAACCTCTCGCCGTACTTGTTGCCGATGTCCTCGAACTCCGTGAACTTACCCACCACCCAGCGCAGCTTCTCACTGCCCAAAGCGGCCCTCGCGGTTTCGAGCCTGTCCTTAAGCCTGGGGAGCGAGAACCCTTCCGCCGAACCAAGGGGGCCCATTTCGCGGATATTGCCGTCGAAGGTGGTAACCTGACTGACAAAGCGTTCACCCTCCGCCGACGAGCACTGGTTGAAAGCAACCCGTCCCGTATTGAGACCAACGTAGCCGAGGGTCCTCGAGGCAAGCCCGATCTTGACCCTGGCCTGATAATTACCGGCAATGTAATGGCAGTCTCCGAAGTGGCAGCCGACCACCATGATTCCGTCCGCCCCTTCGATGAAGGCGTCGACCACCATTGTCGGATCCACTCGGCCCGTACACATGAGACGGATGATTCGCACATCCGCCGTATATTGCATCCTGGAAACTCCAGCGAAGTCAGCCGCTGCGTAGCCTCACCAAGTGCAGCACATTACCAGAATTTTTGGAATAAAATCCGGCATTTATTAGCCTCCTCGAGTCTTCTGCCCTTAAAATCCCCCCTTCCCCCCTTTAGAAAAGGGAGGGGATTGGCATCCCTTTAGAAAAGAAGGGAACATCTCCGTTTACCAAGAACTATAAATCTTGTATTGACTCTTACGCAGATTCATCGCGGGCATGGCCCGCTCCTGCCGATTCTTCCTCCAGGAACGCCTTTATCTGTTCGGCTATCTGGAGGTCCGTGTAGGAATTGACGCTAAGGGCGTGCTGATAGCAGGTGGCGGCGCAAACCCCGCATCCCTTGCACGCAACCGGAATCACCTTGACCTTGCGGCCCTTCTCGCCCCGAACGATCTCGAGGGCGCCATAGGGACATAGCGCGGCGCAAAGCCCGCAACCCCGGCACGCATCTTCATCGACCAGCGTGGAGACGATGGGCTCGACCGACATCACTCCCTTTGACAGGGGAATGGATGCGCGCGATGCTGCGCCGAGCGCCTGCGACACCGCTTCGCGAACGTTGGCCGGATAGTGCGCGTTTCCGCACAGATAAATGCCGTCGGTCGCGAAGTCGAGCGGTTTGAGCTTTACGTGTCCCTCCAGAAAGAACTTGTTCGCATCGAGCGACACCCGAAGCAACTGGGATATCGTTTCGTTGTCTTCGCCTGCCACAAGCGGGGTGGAAAGGACAACCAGGTCCTGCGGCACTGCGATTTCGCGCCCCAGCAGATCATGGTACACTATAACCTTTCCGTCCTCGACTTTGGGCGGGCGGGCGGGATCGTATTTTATAAAAATTACGCCAAGCTCTTTGGCCTGCTGGAAGAGGGCTTCGTTTTCGGTCCCGTAAGCCTGGATATCGCGGTAGAGGATGCGAACGCCCGCTCCTGGGTTCCGCTGCTTGATTTCGATCGCATTCTTTATGGCCACCATGCAGCATATACGCGAGCAGTATTTGCGCTCTTCATTGCGGGCACCCACGCACTGAATCATGACGACATTTTGGGCGGCAAATGTCTTAGCCTTCAAGACCTCTTCGAGTTCGAGCTGGGTGATGACGTTGCGGCCGTCATAGCCGTACAAACCGGCCGGCTTGAAGACCTGCGCCCCGGTCGCCACCACGATGACGCCTGTTGCGAACTGAGCGTTCGAACCGTTTGTCGAAGCGGAGACCTTGAAGTTGCCGATATACCCTTTTACTTCCTCGATAACCGTGGATGTGAAAAGGTGAATATTCGGATGCCGGCGGACAGCTTCGGCCTGCTTCCGGACTATTTCGGCAGCATCGGCCCCGGAGGGGGCGAGCTTGTCGAGCTTGAGCAGAAGGCCTCCAAGATCGGCCGATTTTTCTACCAGAGTGACTTCATAGCCACGGTTGGCAAGTGCAAGGGCCGAGGTCATACCTGCGATCCCACCGCCTATAACCATCGCCCGGGGGTCCATCGGGGACTGGATAGATTCCTGAGGCTTGAGCAAAGCAGCTTTGGCGACACCCATCCGAATGAGGTCCCTGGCCTTGTCGGTGCCTCTTTCGCGCTCCTGCATGTGGACCCATGAGCACTGGTCGCGAATGTTCACCATCTCGAAGAGGTAAGGGTTCAGTCCACCCTCGGCGCAAGTCCCACGGAAAAGAGGCTCGTGAGTGCGCGGAGTGCAGGATGCGACCACTACCCGGTTCAGGTTCTGCTCTTTGATTGCGGCCTTGATTTCGTTTATGCCGCCCTCCGAGCAGGTGTAAAGGTTTTCCTTTACGAAGGCAACATTGGGCAGGGATCTCGCGTACTCGGCCAGAGACTTGACGTCAAGGTAGCCGGCGATGTTGCTGCCACAGTCGCAAACAAAAACTCCTATTCGGATTTCTTCTGCCAATTGAGCACCTCTAGTTCATCGCGCGCATGGCGCGCTCCTACCATGTTATGCCGTTGCCTTCAACGCCTCCGGGGAGCCGATAACGGCTTCGGCGGCGCAGGCCGCCGCGCTGCTCGCCTGGGCGACCGATTCGGGAATGTCCATCGGCCCCTGCGCGCACCCGCAAACAAAAATTCCCGGCCTGCTTGTCGCAAGCGGCACGAGCGAGTCCGTTTTGATGAACCCGTTTGCGTCCAACTCCACGCCGGCTAGCTTTGCTAGCTTCTCCGTACCTGCGCTAGGCACGCAAGCCGACGCCAGCACGACCATGTCGAAGACCTGGCCTTTCACTTGCCGGTCGGTGGTGGACTCATACCAGACGATCGGGTTTTTAGCTTCGTCTTCGGTGATTTCGGCCACGCGACCGCGAACGTACTCAATATTAGCCTGCAGGCCGCCTCGAAGCTTATATTCTTCGAAGCCGCGGCCAACCGCGCGAAGGTCCATACAGAAGATTGAAGAATGTACTTCCCGGTCGTGCTCGTTGGCGATCATCGCCTCTTTTACCGAGTGCATGCAGCAATAGGAAGAGCAGTATTTATTGAACCTGAAATCCCGCGAACCCACGCACTGAATGAAAGCCAGTTTCTTGGCGGTAGTCGCGGCGGCTTTCTTGTGATGCATGGGCTCGAGCCGGGCTTGAAGCCCTGTCAGCGACTCGGCCTGCTTCGCCCATTCGAGAAGGGCCGGATCGGAAGCGCCCGCCTTTACTTCTTCGATTACCTGGGCTGAACTTTTGCCCTGTTTTTCCTCGAGCTGCTTTACCCGCCCGGAAAGCTTCCTGACTTCTTTTTCGGTCTCTTCTATTTCTTTTTCCAGGGCAAGCTCGGACGGTCGGTCCAGATGACCCGCCGTGGGGCCGGAGGCGCTCAGGAGCCGTTCGAATTCAAGGGCCGTGACCACGTTGTCAATGCGCGAGTAACTGTATTCGGGAATAACCGAGGGGTCGAAAACGTCATAGCCGGAAGCTATCACGATTGCCCCGGCTTCGATTTCGACTGTTCTGTCCTTCTGCTCGAAATCGATCGCATTGGCCTGGCAAGTCTTTGCGCATACGCCGCACTTTTTGCCCTGCCCAAGCTGGCGGCAGTTGGGCGCGTCAATAGTGAAAATCGAGGGGATGCCCTGCGCGAAATGTTTATATATGGCCTTGCGCTGACCGATTCCAGCGTTGAACACGTCAACGGCCATGGTCGGGCATTTTTCGGCACACGACCCGCAGCCGGTGCACAGATCTTCGTTCACGTAGCGGGCTTTTCTCTTTACGCTGATTTTGAAATTGCCCGCTTCACCGCTGATTCCCTCGATTTCGCTGTAGGCGAGAAGATTTATTCTGGGATGCCGACCGACATCCAGCAGCTTCGGCGAGAGAATTCAGATAGCGCAATCATTGGTGGGAAACGTCTTGTCGAGCTGGGCCATTCTTCCGCCAATGCTCGGGAGCCTTTCCACCATATGCACCTGGATTCCCATTTCTGCAAGGTCCAGGGAGGCCTGAATTCCGGCGATTCCTCCGCCGATAACCAATACGTCTTTGTTCACGATTCACCTCGTTTAGACTAGAAAATCCCCCCAGCCCCCCGTTTGAAAATCGGGGAATTGAGGCGGGCTACACCCGGGGCGTGGCCATGCTTTCCGTAACCAGGGTTGTCAGGTCCTTTATCTCCAGCTTCATATCCTCAAGATTCGAAAGCGCGCAGCTCAGGTGAATCTGGCACTTCGGGCAAGCGGTAACCAGGGTTTCGGATCCGGTTGCCTTCGCTTCCTTCAGACGCTCGACCTGGATTTGCTTGGAGCAACTCGAGCAGTTTGCCCAACCGGTCGTCCCGCAGCAGACCGCGTTTTCCCGGTTTCGTTCCATCTCTTTGAACTCGCCTCCCGCAAGGCTTTTCAGGATCGAGCGCGGGCTGTCATAGACCTTGGCCATGCGTCCGAGACGGCAGGGGTCGTGGTAAGTATATGCTTTGCCCCCGTTTGCCAGCTTCAGGGCGCCGTCGGCGATCATTTTCTCGAGATAATCGTAGAAATGGACCACTTCAAAGCCGAGGTCACCAAAGTATTGCGGGTAGTGATGCCTGAAAGTGTAATATCCTTCCGGACAACTGAACACCACCTTCTTTGCGCCGCTGCTCCGGATAAGCTCGATGTTTTTGGCCCCGAGCTTCTTGAAGATTTCGGGTTTGCCGTTCCAGAGCATATCGTGTCCGCAGCAGGTTTCTTCGTCGGATACAACCGGCACGGTCCCCGCCGCGTTCAGTATTTTTATCACGTTCTTTCCGATTGCCAGGCTGTCTACACCCTGATCGCGGAAAATGACGCTAAAATAGGGCATGCAGCCCACGAAGAAAAAGACATCGCCCGTCTCGGCGATTTTGCCCGCTTCCCTGGCCCAGTCGGTCTTTTTCTGCTTTATTCCCCGCGCCTGGAGTTCCATTACCGTCTGCAGCATCCCATGGTGAGCAAGAGTGGGCGCCAAACCTCGTTTGTTCGCCTCTTCCCTGAGATTTCGCATGAATTCAGGGAAATTGATATTGGTGGGGCATCGTTCGAAACAACGCCCGCACGTGAGGCAGGACCAGAGGTCCTTGTCTTTGAGCAGTTCGTCTCCCAGCTCGAGGAGGGCCTTTTCCACGATCAGACGCGGGGAAAAGGCCGGCAGCACCCGCGATACCGGACAGCTCCCGGTGCAGACCCCGCAGTCGAGGCAGTAATAAGTCTTATACAGCTTTACGGATTCGGCTATATTCATGCAGCCACTCCAAGCGACGATTTTCCGATCTCTATTATGCTGTTGGTAAACGTGGTCACTATTTCAGCAAAGCGAGGACCTTCGGCTGAGGAGACCCACTGAAGCTCGAGCCGTCTGCGGTCGATTCCGAGAAGATCGAGCAACTCACGGGTCATTTCAACTATCCGGGTAGCCTTAATGTTACCTTCCAGGTAACGGCAGTCACCGATGTGTCAGCCGCTCACCAGGACGCCGTCAGCCCCCTTCTGGAACGCCTGAAGGAGGAAGTCGGGGGAGACCCGCCCTGAGCACATCACCCGGATGATCCGGATGTTGGGCGGATACTGGATACGGCTTACCCCGGCAAGGTCCGCGCCGGCATAAGCGCACCAGTTGCAGCAAAAAGCGATTATTTTCGGGTTGAAATCCGCACTCATTTCATCTTCCTTGTGTAGTTTCCGTCCTCAAAGGCCACTTTTCCGAATGGGAAACTGCTATTGTGTCAGCGCCGCATCGATCATAGTCAGCACTTCTTCATCATTGAAATGTCTGATGGAGGCCGCGCCCGTCGGACATGCCACAGCGCAGGCCCCGCACCCTTTGCAGAGCGCCTCCTGGATGGTGGAAAACTCGACGCCTTCCGATCTTTCCGTCAACTGCGGGGCGCCAAAAGGACAAACCGCAACGCATTTGCCGCATCCCCGGCAAAGCGACTCGTCCACATTCGACACCACCCCTTCGACCTCGATGCGATTGCGCGAAAGCACGGTTGCAGCGCGGGCCGCAGCGGCCTGGGCCTGAGCGATGCTCTCGTCGATCGGTTTCGGGTAGTGCGCAAGCCCGCACACATAAATGCCGTCAGTTGCAAAATCTACCGGTCGCAGCTTCATGTGCACTTCCAGGAAGAACTTGTCCTGGCTGAGCGGAACTTTGAACAGGGACCCCAGTTCCTCAGCCCCGGTTGTGTGGATGGCCGTGGCCAGGGTGATGAAATCGGGCCGGAGTACAATCGGACGGCGAAGCACGTGGTCCACAACGCTCACCTCGAGCTTGCCGTCAGGCGTTTCCGTGACCACAGGTTTGTTTTCCAGGTCGTAGCGGATGAAAATGACGCCGAGTCTGCGGGCTTCCCGGTATAAATCCTCCCGCTCCCCGTATGTACGAATGTCACGGTAAATGATGTAAACGTCCATTTCGGGACTGCGGTTTTTCAGCTCTATGGCCTTCTGAACCGAGAACGTGCAGCATATCTTGCTGCAATGCGGCCGGCCCTCCTCGCGGGAGCCTACGCACTGGATGAACACGGCGCTCCAGGCGTTCTTTACCGTATCGGAATCCCAGGCGTCATCGAGTTCGTGCCATCGGAAGACGCGGCTGTTTTTCCCGTAGAGGTACTCCTGAGGTTCCAGCGGGTTGGCGCCGGTCGCAAGAATGGTAACGCCATGAGCGATCACGCTCTCCTGGCCGTTCGACCCCACCGTGGTACTGAAATTGCCTATGTAGCCCGAGGTTGCCTTGATAGTGGAGTTGAGAAAGACCTTGATTTTTTCGTGCCGCTCGACTTCGCCGACCAGATTTTGGACATATTCTACGGCATCCTCGCCCTTCCACGTATTGCGCAGATGCAAGGCCTGCCCGCCAAGCTTATCTTTCTCCTCGACAATGCAGGCTTCGAAGCCCTGATTTGCCAGGGTGAGGGCGCTCACCATCCCGGCCACTCCGCCTCCGACCACTAGCGCCGCAGGGGTAACGGGGACCGACGGCATGGGAAGCGGTTCGATAAGCTGCGCGCGGGAGACGCCCATGCGAACCAGGTCCTTGGCCTTTTCGGTTGCCGCATCGGGTTCGGCTGCGTGCACCCACGAACACTGGTCGCGGATATTGGCTTGCTCGAACAGGTACTTGTTGAGGCCGGAGTTGCGCACCGTCTCCTGGAAGAGAGGCTCGTGGGTTCGCGGCGAGCAGGCGGCAACGACCACTCGGTTGAGGTTCTGATCCTTTATTACCTGCACCAGCCTGGCTTGGGCGTCCTGGGAACAGGAGAAGAGGTTTTCCTGGACGTAGACGACATTGGGAAGCGTCTTTGCGTATTCGACAACTTCCGGGACCTTGACCACACTCCCGATGTTTATGCCGCAATTGCAGACGAACACGCCGACCCTGGGGGGCTCGGAGCTTACATCACGCTCGGGCGGGAAAGTTTTTTCCCGGACAAGCGTGTTTCGGGAGCCGGAAAGTTTGCTCGCTGCAGCGCCTGCGGCAGCCGAGGCTTCCGCAACTGACAGAGGGATGTCCTTGGGACCCTGCAGAACGCCGCACACGTAAACTCCGGGCTTGGTGGTCGCCACCGGAGAAAAGCTCGATGTCTTGGCGAAACGGTAGTGGTCCAGATCGAAGCCGATCTTGCCGGCAAGATCGTTCGCATCCGGGGAGGATTCAAGACCGACGGAGAGGACTACCATATCGAATTTTTCAGACATGATTTCCCCGGATTCGGTCACATAATTGAGCTGTAGATCATCGGAGCCCGGGATCGGGTCAATCGTGTGAATGCGGGACCGCAAAAACCTGATTCCGTTATTTTTTGCTCGAGTGTAATACTGCTCGAACTCCTTGCCGAAAGTCCGCATGTCCATGAAAAAGATTGCCGCATCGAGGTTGCCCTTTTGGTGCTCTTTGGCTATCACGGCCTCTTTTATCGCATACATGCAACAGACAGCGGAACAGTAGCCATTGTTGCAGTGGGCCGTGTCGCGGGACCCGACACACTGGAGCCAGGCGATCTTCTCAGGTTCCTTGTGGTCCGAAGGCCGCACGAGGTGCCCCTTAGTGGGGCCTGAAGCCGAAAGGAAGCGCTCGAACTCCATCGAAGTTACCACGTTAGACAGGGTCGAGTAGCCATAGGTGTCTAACTTGGAGGGGTCAAACGGCTGGAAGCCCGGCGCCGCGATGATTGCGCCCACGTTCAGTTCCAGTTCCCTGGGCTGTTCTTCGTGATCGATAGCCTTTGCAAGACAGGCATCGAGACACTGATAGCATTCGGAACACACGCCGCAACTCAGGCAACGGGCAGCTTCGGCCCTCACCTGCTCTTCGCTCAATCCCAACTGGACTTCTTCGAAATTGCCGGTGCGCACCTCGGCGGAAAGAACGGGCATACGCGCGCGCGGTATTCTGTCATAGCCTTCGGTCGCGATATCCTGGACCGCTTGCCATTCCTTTTCGCGCCCGGCGCTCAGATCTTCCCCGCAGATGTATCGGCAGATCGAAATTGCCGCCTGCTTGCCGGCTGCAATTGCTTCGATCACCGTCCTTGGTCCGGTCACCGCATCCCCGCCCGCAAAAATGTCGGGAT
>JBKQTS010000058.1:0-10413 GCA_052143075.1 Syntrophobacteraceae bacterium
GCAGGCGCAACGCCTGCCCTCTACTCTACCCTTGCACCTCTCCCGAGGTGTATCGCTAAGGGGATTGCGAGAGCCTTTCACTAATGTATCGCAGTGTTGTTAACAAGTCTGTCATACGAGGAGAGCCATTCGCGTTGAGGGCCATGTTCACGTTACGATAGGCGATTGTTCCTTTCGGGTGCTCCCACCAGGCCCACCGTAAAAGGAGAGAGCCACAAACCTGGCAATCATGAGCATTTCGAATTAATAGGCTCGGATTTTTTTCCGGATTCTCCGGCGCTAACCAGATAGGCAGGATCGACCCCACGACACATGTCATCACCGAGTACGCTGTCCCAACTTCGATGAGTGGGCCTTCGGGCATCATCAGCGGTCCGGACGGCGCCCTCTGGTTCACTGAGACGGTCGGCAATAAGATAGGAAAAATCGTACTTGCCGCCGCCGGTGCGCCGACCGCCAGTTTCACGGCAAATCCGACAAGCGGCACCGCGCCGCTTGCGGTAACCTTTACCGACACTTCCACAGGGTCGCCTACCGCATGGTCATGGTCTTTCGGTGACGGAACGAAAAGCACCAGCCAGAATCCGAAACATACCTACACTAAAGCAGGCGTTTATAAAGTTACCCTAACCGCTTCCAACTCGGCAGGGTCGAGTTCCACATCTCAAACCATTACCGTCACTGTTTCCGCCACTGAAGTACCGGGAGCTCCGACGATTGTGTCCGTAACCCCCGGCAACGAGCAGGTTACCGTGAACTTTAAGCCCCCGTCCTCAAACGGCGGAAGCCGAATCACCAAGTATACCGTTTCATCCAACCTTGGAAATACAGCCACAGGCGCCGGCAGCCCGATAACCGTAAAAAAACTTATCAACGGGACAGACTACACATTTACAGTTACCGCGACCAACATCAATGGGCCTGGCCCGCCTTCATCTCCTCCTTTCCCTGCCACTCCAGCCACGAAGCCCGGCGCTCCGACAGGAGTTGAGGCAACAGCGGGAAACGGCGAGGCAACCATCACCTTTACTGTGCCCAGTTCAGATGGAGGGAGCGCCATAACCGGCTATACGGCGATCCCGAGTCCCAAGGCTGGCGTAGACAAGGACGCCGGTACGACTTCAACCACCCACACTGTGACAGGACTGAAAAACGGCACGCGGTATTCATTCACCGTGGAGGCGACCAACGCCGTCGGCTCGACTACTTCGAAGCCTTCCAATAGCGTGACTCCGGCAACCGTTCCCGGCGAACCCACAGATGTCAAGGCGACTGCGGGCAAGACCAAGGGAACGGTCACGGTGAGCTTTAAGCCGCCTGCTTCAAACGGCGGAAGCTCAATAATTCATTACACCGTGGAGTCTCCTCAGGACGGTAGCGTCAACGTAACGGGCAAATCCAGCCCGATAACCGTGACGGGATTAACAAGCGGAACCGACTGTACATTTACGGTGTTTGCGACAAACTCGGAAGGGAACGGGCAGCCCTCAGGCGCATCCAACTCCGTTGCCGCCCCATGATATCTGACCGTGAACTGAAAGTTCTGCAAATCAATAATCGGGAAAAGTGTGGGGGCCAAGCCCCCCACACCCCCTTCCGCCCCTGGTCGTGGACAGATCAGGGAAAGCGTCGAGATCTATGTGGCGCTGCGCAATCTCCACGCTCCGCGAGGCGCAACCACCGCCAGCGCCTGGCGCTCGGCCACACGCGCTTGGGCGTGTGGCCGAAATCCTGCGGGGTGCGGGAATCCGTGATCAGGGGAAAACTTGCGACGCAGTGGGTTGGCGATGCGTTCCTGTAGCTCGGTAACTGTGGATCTGTCACTCCTTGATGCATGGCAGACGCATCGCGTCCGTCACGCATCAGCTTCCATCCAACGAACAACGGCCCGTAAACAAACCGGCCGTTGTGACGTGGTACGCCATTCTCCAAATGTTTACGAGACATAACAGATTTATCTACCCGGTTGTCCTTGTCGCGCTGTGGTCCGCCATTTTCGTAGCCACTATCGACCGTCCGGCGCTTTTCGACAACGCCGATTCTTTCCGTGCTGAAGTGGTGCGGGAGATGCTCCAGTCGGGAGACTGGGTGACCATGAGGATTGACAACGGCATCAGATACCTGGAGAAAGCCCCTTTGATGTACTGGCTGGCGGCTTTCGCGGTTTCTGCCTTTGGACTCCATGACTGGACAATCCGGCTGCCCCTGGCGATTTTCTCACTTTTATTGATATTGCTGGTCTTCAGGTTCGGAGCACGGCTCTGGGGTAAAAAGGCAGGCTTCTAGTCAGGACTTGTCATGGCGACCTGCCTTGGTCATTACGCTTTCACCCGGATATTTTCACCCGATTTGATTTTGTCCTTCTTTATCGCCTTCTCCCTCTATTGTTACGCATTGATAACAATCGAAGAAGTCAAGCCGATAAGCATCGGTCCGATCGACCTGTGGTGCGCCGCCCTGTATATTTCCGCCGCCCTGGCCCTGCTGACCAAAGGGTTGATCGGACTAATCTTTCCCGGTGCAACTATTTTCATTCACATCCTCGTGACCGGAAACTGCAAAATCCTGCGGCGGCTTCAGATCGGCTACGGGGCTATCATTTTCCTGATCGTGGCGGCCCCCTGGCATGTTGCGGCCGCCCTCGCCAATGCGGATTTTATGTGGTTCTATTTTATCCGTGAGCATGTTCTGCGCTTCCTCGAAAAGCGGTACCCCAAGGACTCGGGTTCCCTTTCGACCCTTGCGTTCTGGGGGCTTGGTCTTCTTTGGCTTTTCCCATGGAGCGCATTCCTGTGGGGACTTGTCGGAAGTTTTCCAAAATCGGTATGGGCCAGGGAAAAGACCGAACAGGCATGCCTTCTCCTTTTTATCTGGATCGGCGTTGTTCTGGCATTCTTTACGGTCGGCACAGCCCAGGAGTACTACTCATTTCCCTGCCTGGCGGCATTCGCGCTCCTGCTGGGCAAGACCCTGGAGGATCTGGACACAGGCAGAATCTCCCCGAAGATAGGGACCATCGGTATCGGGACCATGGCGGTTCTGACGCTCTGGACGGGCTTTGCCATGATAGCCCTTAGGTTCATCGGCGGCGACGGGCAGGCACTCACGCTTTCAGCAACTCTTATCACAAATCCTGAGCGCTTCCTCGCTATCGACCGCTTGCGAGATCTAACCCCGGCGACTTTCAGCCGCCTCGCCCCTCTGGTGTGCCGAACTGCCGCCCTTCTGATCGTCGGTCCCTTGGTCGCGCTCTTGTTTGCTATGCGGAAACGCTGGATGGTCTCTTTTCTGTTCCTTTCCGTCATGATGATAGGACTGTGCCGCATGTACAATGCCGGGATGGTCGCCTTTGAGGCTCGGCTCGGCTCCAAAAACCTCGCCGAAGTCATCCTGCAAAACTACAGGCAGGGAGATAAGATCGTCATAAACGATTTTTATGAGAAAGGCGCATCCCTCAATTATTACACAGGTCTCCAGGTTTACGTCCTCAACGGTTCCGTCGGAGTTCTATGGTACGGTCTGCAGGACAAAGCCGCCCCGCGGCTTGCGGTCACAGAGGAGGAATTACTCAACCAATGGAAATCCGCAAACAGGATTTTCCTGTTCAGTAAAGAAAAACCTCTGGAGTCCTTCATTGCGCGACACCCCGATTTCAGTTACCGGATCCTGGCCGAGGCGGGAGGGAAAAAAGTTCTGGTAAACTGGTGAACGAAAGTCTTAGATTTACTGGATAACTTAAATTAAATAGCCAGCGGGTAGCCCGTCCGGGCACGGAGCGCAAGAGGCCCCGAACCAAAGCTTTTCTAATTACGACACCGCCTCGGAAGCCGGAATCCAGTGTCTTCTTGGGAAGTTATAGGATGAAAGGCACTGCACCCTGGCTTCTCGCCGAGGTGACGAGTGAGTCATCGCGGAAAAATCGAGCAACTTATGAGACGTAATTCTAACTGAAGTACAACCCACCGTTCACATTGATCGTCTGTCCGGTTATGTAGCCATTTCGGGCTAACATGAGGACCGCATCGGCGACTTCTTCAACCTTCCCGAAGCGGCCAACTGGAATGCGGTCGGGTTTTGCCTCGATCTTCCGAATCATATCGGTCTCAATTAACGCTGGAGCAACGGTATTGACCGTAACGCCATCCTTTATTAACCGTATGGCATAGGAGTGTGAAAGGCCCCACAGTCCGGCCTTCGACGCAACATAGGGCGGAGCGGTAATCCCGCCGGTCTGGGCTGCAGTCGAGGAGATATTTATGATCCTTCCCCAATGCAATTCGCGCATTCCCTGAAAAACTGCCTGAGTGATCAGGAATGCCGACTTGAGATTTACCGCAAGCACCCTGTCCCAATCCTGCTCGGTGATCTCGTCGAGACTTTTTCGAATGGAAATCCCGGCATTGTTCACGAGGATCTGGACTCGCCCGAGCTCGCGCTCGACTGTGCGGATCATTTCTGAGATTTGCGAAGAATTCGATACATCTGCTTGAACCAGGATGCCCCGCTGCCCGGTCTCTCGAACCAGGGCCAAGGTCTCCAGGGCTTCTTTCTCACGCTTGTTGTAATTGATCGCAACGCATGAACCCGCTCCTGCAAGCACTGCCGCAACAGCACGCCCGATGCCTCGGCTGGCTCCTGTAACCAGCGCCACTTTGCCGTGAAGATCGTCCATACCTGTTTCCTTTTTTAGATCGTGTGCGCAAAATACTGCAAAATTGCGAAAGCTCAAAAGAGCGGGGGAAAGTTTTTTCACTTTAAAGATTTTTTCACTATAAAGATTCCCCGCACCCCTGCAGGATTTCGGCTGTGCGCAGTCGCGCACGGCCAAGCGCCAGGCGCTGCCGGTGGTTACGCCTCGCGGAGCGTGGAGATTGCGCAGCGCCACAGTGAGCCGCGCAGCGGCAAGGGGGTGTGGGGGGCGTAGCTCCCCGCGCTTTTTGGGTTACCTGACGCCGTCACTTTCTCCCAGTTCCTTGTGTTCGAGGAGCGGTCGAGCCTTCTCCATTACCAGGTCGTACTGTGTTTTGGTGAAATCGTTCCAGACCGCATCGTTTGACGTCTGAATCTTTTTCACTTCCTCCACCATGTTCGGATCGACGAAATCCATCCGGCCGAGAGCCACGGCTTGTTCGGTCATAACCGTCATGCCGTAGGCGCACATCTTGATGGTTTCATTCATCGTCTGGCTCAGAGCAGCGAGAAGTGCCGCACCCTTGAGTCCTCCGGCCTGGGAGTTGATGATGACGATGGCTCGCTGCTGAATCGGCCGCGTAACCTTGAGAAACGCGTCCAGCATAATGCTGATGGCGTTTATAGCTTTATATGTTACGGCCAGTTCGCCGATCTGGACTTCAGTCAGCTTGTAGCCGTCCTTGGAAGCCCGGAATTCCTGAGTGGTTGTCTGCAGGGCTACTTCTCTTTGGTCATCGGTGGACATTAGTTCGGTCCGCCTCTGCATGAGTTTGGAGTATTCCTCGGAGCCGAGAGCGGATTTTCCTTCAGGAAAAGGTTTGCCTTCCTCGATCAGTTTTTCAAGCTCTTCGTTTTCCTTGAGTTTCTGTTCGATCTCGGCCAGTTCTTTGCGGCAGACGTCGAAGTCTTCTCTTGCCTTCTGTGCTTCTTCCCGATACCGGATGATATCGTTTCCGAGCTGCCGGAAATATTGGTCGGCTTCTTCTTTGGACTCGGCCAGTAAGGTTTTCTGCACCTGTATCCGGTCGGCCGACTTTTGGGTGACATCCCACTGCTGGCGCAAAAGATCTGGCAGGATTTCAAGAATGTCTACTTCAATTTCGTGCTCGATCGATTTTTTGGCTCTGTCGCTAAAAAAGGGAATATGCGCTGAAGCCAGCTTTTGCTTGAAGTCGGCCCCACTGCCGGCCTGGCGCGTGGCCAGAGCGCCTAAGACCTGCGACCATTTCTTCTGGAGATCGTCATTTTCCGCCAGCAGTTCGTGAATGGCGATTCCCAGGCCCCTGGATACTTTCAAATAGTTCTGGCCGGCCTCGGTCATCTGGGCCGTGGTTTTGCGTGCTTCGATGTCGGTCGCGGTCTCCTGGCTGAAAACAGACTTGATTTCATCTACCGACATGTCTTTGGCCTTTTCCATCTGACCGATAGAAAGCGGGACAAGAGTCAATGCTTTGCTTTCTGCAGGTTGGCTTTGCTGTTCCATTCTTGAAAACCTCCATTGATTCGAGCGGGTTTAACCCTGTTTTATTGTCTGGTCGATGCTGCTCACCGCCACCAGTGTTTTCTCGATGGCTGTAGCCGTCGACGACAGAGTGAGCTGAATTTGATCCATGATTTCCTTCTGCCTTCCGGGGTCGGCTTCGGCCTCTGCAATGGAAGCATCCAGTGCTTCGAGAGTAGCCTGGATGGTCTCTATGCCGTTTCGTATGATGGGTTGATTGCCCACCATTCCTTCAAGCCGGTGAAGAGTAGACTTTTTTTCGGTCAGCATTTTCTCCAGCCCTTTTTCGCCGTCTGCTATGCGTTTTTCCAGGGTCCGGACCTCCAGTGCCAGGGAATTAGGGTCCTTGGTTTTAATGAAGATCCTGGCTCGGCGGTATTTTTTGGCGAAATCGGCCGCCCCTTCCAGGTAATCCCGTACAAATCCGCTGTAGGCTTTGAGAATCTCGGCCACCACGGGACTGTTTTCGGCATCATAATGGACAAGCCGGCCGCCGGTGTCCAAAATGGAGCGCAACTGCATCGTCAGCTCATCCGCCATCCCGGTCTCGGCCGTAAGCTTTTTGAGCGGCTCATCTTTAGCCGCTTCGGCTGCTGCTCTGGTTTCATCCGCCGCCTTGACATCTTTTTCCGTGCTGTTTTTAAAACCAGTTCGTGCGGCCCAGAAAGCCAAAGCTGCTCCGGCGATCACAACGATTGCGCTTAAGGCCGGGCTTCGTAACACAATGGCTATAATCACTGCCGCTATCATGATAACGGCAGGCTTCAAAAAAATCTCTTTCGGAATTTTCTTCGATTCCATATTATCCCGCCTCCTTCACTCAGCTTCTGGAAAGAAGAATTTGCCGCAAGACGTCGAGCGATTCCTGTATGCCCTGATCGCTCCAGTTTCGCCGGCGCATCGTCTCGAAATACTCTGCAGTTAGATCCGGAGACATAATGATGGCCTTGAGGGCCTCCTGACAGGTTGGCTCCTTGCCGAACCAGTCGCCGAAGATGCTCTGTCCCTTGCGGGACAGTTCATCGAGCGATGTTCCGAGGTTTCCCAGAACATCCTGGAATTTCTTCCTGGCATCCGCTGCATGCTGTTTCAATTTCTCCACGCCATCTTCCATCCGGACATCTTCCATGCCATGGAGAAGTTCGATGACTCTTACCCTGAGTTCCTCGATTTCACTGCTCAGCCTTTCGGCCGGCTCGCCGCTTTCCAGCCGGGCTATCACTCGGTCCACGAGCTCTCGGAGTTTCCTGGCTTCTTCCAGTAAAATTGATTTCTTTCCCTTGGCTTCGGACATTTCCTTTTCCTCTCGGTTGAACCGCAGGCTACATGGAGTTGGCAATGAAAACCGCTACGCTGATTTCTATGCAGGCCGCGAAAACAGCTACAGCCTCATTATGCTGCTTGTCCATTTCGTCCGCATAAGAAACCCCGGGCATAAATATCTTTCGGGCCAGAGCCTTGAAAACGAAGAGCGCCAGGAGGCCCAACCCGAGATAAATGCCAAATCCTGCAAGTCCCGGGATCCATCCGGTAAATGGCCCGATGATGCTGGCCCTCAAAATAATAGAGATGGCGATCAATATCCCGGCAACATCGACTCCTTCGGCAATATTACCTTTAATTTCGATCTCCTCCTGAATATTGCGTCTTGAAATTGCCGCCTCCAAATAGAAGGTGATTACCAGGGCTGCTTGACCGAGGGCAAAAAACACGCCCGCTGCCCAAAGGCCGCCGCCCTCTCCGGTGAAGGCGCCATTCATTATTATGCCGGTGCCGACAAAAGTAGAGAATTCCACGACTCCCACGGCCACATTACCCTTGGCTGCCGCCTCGTCGTTATTGACTCTGCGCAGGATTATCCTCTTGTTGATTTCAAAAGTTATGAAAAGAAGAATCACGATCATGACCGTGCCTTGAAAAAAATTCCACAAATCGATCGTGATCTTCGGCGATCTGCCGGAAAGAATGCCGGCAAGAGCCAGAAACAGACCAAGACATATCCCTGACTTTCTAAGCCCTACAGCCAGATTGCTTTCCAGGAGCATTGCCTTGTCCTCATCAAAAGGCGCGCGCTTGTCGTCGGCCAGTTTGACCAACCACACCACCAGCATCCCCAATAATGGATAAACAGCCATCTGAAGCACTATGTACCAGAAATCCACCCCGCTCTCCTTTCGTTCGTTAATTGGCTATTCGAACCTGTGCGGCACAAATGAGCTCAGGTTATTGGTAACAATAGTCTGCGATTCCCGGATGCCCATGCCGGCGCTGTTGCCGCCGATCACCCAGCAGCCAAGTATCGGATAGTTTCCCTCGAAACAGGGAATAGGGGCCATGGCCTGGTAAATGTAGCCCTCTTCCCCATAAGTACCGGAAGTATGAAACCCTTCTTTGCCTTCGTGGTAAACGGTAACGTTGGCTCCCTCCCTTGAAAGCAGAGGTTTTCTCACAAATTCTTTCATCCCCCTCGGTCCATCGAAATAGGCTTCGAGAAGATTGGGATGCCCGGGGTTGAGTTCCCAGAGCACAGGAAGAATCCCCTTGCTTGAAAGAATGAGCTTCCATATGGGTTCGATCCAGTTCATCCTGTCGAATGTCTGTATCAGGTATTGCCCGTATTTGTCGGCCAGAAGCCACTCCCAGGGGTAGAGTTTGAAAATGTTTTCAATAGTGATGTCATCCAAAGTGGTGAATCGGGTGAATGGTTCGAGCCCCAGGCCGATATCACCGATGAAAATCATCTCTGCCTTGATTCCAGCATCAATGGCCGTATCCGCGAGATAGGTGGTGGTGACCAGGTCTTCCATGCTGTCAGAGACACAAGTCAGATAGAGTTTACTGCCCTCTTCCCATCGCCGGAATATTTTCGGCCAGCATTCCAGGAGTTTTTCATGGATGGAATTAAACTGATCTGATCCGGTATCGAAGACTTCCTGAAGCCAGAACCACTGAATGACACTTGCTTCGAGCAATGCCGTCGGCGTGTCGGCGTTGTATTCCAACATGCCGGGTGGGTTGACCCCATCATAAGCCAGGTCGAACCGGCCATAAAGCGTGGGTTCCTGTTTTGCCCAGGATTTTTTGATAAGCGGGATGGCCTCTTCCGGAATGCCAAGTTGCGCGAAACGGTTATTGTCGATGACGTACTGGACAGCTTTCATGGCCAGTTGATGAAGATCATTGGCTGCATCGTCGAGAACATCGATTTGTTGAGAGTTAAACAGGTAATAGGCGCTTTCGTTCCAGTAAGCGCCGTCAGGATTATGATGATAAAGCAATCCCGATGCTTCCACCTTGGTTTGCCAGTTTTCGCGGGGTTGGATTTTTATTCTCTTCATATAATCTGTTCATTCCTCTCACCAGCTTCAGCCGGAAGTTTTCTCCTTATCCTCCGATCCCGCCACCACCATGAGCGCCGGCACTGCCGCCAAAACCACCTCTGCCTGCTGACCCGCCAAAAAAACCTGAGCCGCCGGAAGAACTTCCGCCCGGCGAGCCGACTCCGGGCGAAGCCGAAAAGCGCCCGCCCCCATAGCTTCCAGAACCTGAATAGCCACGCGGCGGAGCATAACTGCCGCCACCGACCACGCTTCCCGGACCGTATCCGCCGCCGCCCCAGTACCAGAAAAATATACCGGGACCGCCGCCATAATATCGTCTGTTTTCATCGTTCAGGCACTTTTCTTCACTGACTACCTTACCGGTGTTGTCTACACATCGCCTCCTTTGAGCCGAATCATCACAACCGGTCATGGTTGCCACAAGGCTCAACATAGCCACGCCCAGCACAATTTCCTGTGACTTTCTTATTTTTCTCCTTCTTGTCCGGGTCACTGTCGACCTCCCTATAACCGGAATTGATCGTCCGAAATAAGCCTGTCGCCTATTGGCAACTTTTTCAAAGGTCTGGTATTATTGATTATTTTCAGCGGGACACCATATTCTGCTCATGCCGATTTGTCAAACAATTTTCTATCTGCAATTTAATCGAATTTTTGTTGAAAATTAAGTTCAAATTCCCTTAATTAGCAATTCCATCTACACATTCCATGAACAATCCGATCCTTAATAATTCATTGTTAAAGATTTCTATAGGAAACGACCTTGAAAAGTTGACGTCATTACAGCTCAAACCGGAATCCTGACAGCCACTACTATAGGGGTAGGGACAACGCATTGGATTGCGTCGCCCCTCCCTCCGAACCGGACTGGCGGATCTC
>JBKQTS010000059.1:0-3737 GCA_052143075.1 Syntrophobacteraceae bacterium
GCGCCTTGACCAACTTCAAATGCTCTAAGGTCGCCACCTTTTAGGTGGCCATTGGTTTACAACCGCTTTGAGCGGTCCATGATTTTCCAGGCCTCCGGCTTGGCCGGAGGTATCTGACACGGCGGCGAAAGAAAAGGATCACGCAGTCTTCGCGTGCCAAGGCTCCTAATTTTTCAAACCCACGTTTTCCGGTGAACCATTACCCAATTTCATCCCGCCATTTCATAGAAAAGGGCGGCTGCCGAGCGGATTCCGCGATGAAAATCCTCGATGCAAAATCGTTCGTTGGTAGAGTGAGCACCGTCGTCCGGACTTCCCCAGCCCAGCAGCAGGATGTTTTCCTGACCGAGATGTTTCTTGATCATGTTGACGACGGGAATTGAACCACCCTCCCTTATAAACACAGGTTTTTTGGCGAACCCTGTCTCTATTGCCTTTTCAGCCGCCCGCATTGCGGGGGTGTTTCTTGGGACCAGGACGGGATCAGCCCTGTTGAAGCTGGTAACTGTAGCGCTTACCCCCTGCGGGCAGTTGGCGGTTACGAACTGGTGAAACAGTTGGTCTATTTTCTCGGGGACCTGGTTCGGAACCAGCCGCATACTCACTTTTGCCCCTGCCTTTGCCGGGATTATCGTCTTTGAACCTTCACCGGAGAATCCGCCCCATAGTCCGTTGATATCCAACGTGGGCCTGGCCGTCCTGCGCTCGACCATAGAGTATCCCGGCTCTCCGACAAGTTCGGAAACCCCGAGGTAATTCTTGAGGGCCTGTATATCGACGGGAAGAGAGGCCATTTCCTCCCTTTCCGAGTTCTTTAGAGCAAGCACGTCATCATAGAAACCGGGAAGGGCTATCGTTCCATCGGGGTTCTTGAGTTTTTGGAGAATGTCCGCCAATACTTGGGCAGGATTGTGAATTATACCTCCGAACCCGCCCGAATGCAGGTCGAAGCGCGGTCCTCGGATATCCACCTGCAGATAGCTTATGCCTCGCAAGCCATAAGTGATGGCGGGAATTCCATGGGCAAATTGTGAGCTGTCTGAAATCGCAACGGCGTTTGAGCGCAGCTCATCGCGATGGTCCATCAGAAATTTTTCCAGGTTTGGGCTTGTGATCTCCTCCTCGCCTTCCGCCAGGATAATCAGATTGAGCGGCAGTTTTTGTCCTGTGCGCAGCACGGCCTCTATCGCCTTGACATAGGTGAAAAACTGACCTTTGTCGTCGGTAGCGCCGCGGGCGTATATGTAGCCATCCCGAACCTCGGGCGAAAAAGGAGGGGTTTGCCATTCATCGAGGGGATCGGGCGGTTGGACGTCGTAATGGCCGTAGATGAGCAAAGTGGGTGCGCCGGGAACTTCAGGCGAACGCCCGAGAACTATCGGATGGCGCTCGGTAGGGTAGATTCTGCCTGTGAATCCGCACCTCTTTACCTGGTCGAGCACCCATTCGGCAGCGCTGAGGATGTCTTTCTCGTGTTCGCTCAGTGTACTCACGCTGGGAATCGAGAGAAATTGCACCAGTTCCGTTACGAAGCTGTCGAGATGGCCGTTGATAAATGAAGAGATTGAATCGGGAAGCATCTTGATCTCCTGTAGGCATTTGCCCGGCGGCCCCGAAAATCCTGAAGCACAGGCACATCGCCGGGAGTTGTGGTACAATACGATCCGGTACTTATAATTAATCGAGAAACAACAGGTTGTAAAATAGTACAGGAGAATTCATCTCGCCAGATGGGAAACCGTGTAAAAATATT
Organism: Syntrophobacteraceae bacterium; assembly: GCA_052143075.1. GTDB lineage: Bacteria > Desulfobacterota > Syntrophobacteria > Syntrophobacterales > Syntrophobacteraceae > SbD1. Next base: position 1,754 of record JBKQTS010000059.1, read on the forward strand.
CTCCCGCATCGAAGAAATTCCATCGCGGGATTGGAACAGCCTGGCTTTTCATGCAGCCCCCATGCTGGAGTTTGAGTACCTGTACGCCCTCGAGAAGTCCGGTTCGATCTCGGCGGACAGAGGCTATAGCCCCGCACACCTGGCACTCTATGATGGACCGGCGATTATCGCAATCGCGCCTCTTTATCAGCGAGACCGCGCCTGGGTGGAATTCGGAGACGGCGGGCTGATCGATTTTTTGTCGGAGCTTACAGGTTTGCCGTTCGGTTCGGGCCTTGTTGGGAGTATCCCCTACACACCCGTGCCCGGGTATGATTTCCTGCTTGACCCGCGCCGGGATGCCTCACGGATTTTTGCCGATCTGCTCGACAAAATCGAAGAGATTTCAAAAGAACGCGGCCTGTCCACAACCCGCTTTTACTTTGTCGATCAGGAGTCCAAGCTGCACGCCATCCTTGCCGAACACGGATATCTCCGGCTGAGCAGCGCGCACCTGCTCTGGTTCAATCGGGGATACGGCAGTTTCGATGATTTCCTTCTTTCATTTAAGTCCAGCCGCAGGACCAAAATAAAGCGTGAGTGGCGCGCCATACGCAACTGTGGAATCGACTTCAGTATGGTTCAGGGTTCGAACGCCCCTGCCTCGTTCTACGACGAACTTTACCTGCTCTACAGGCGAACTTGGACCAAACACATGGGCCCCGGAATAAGGCCCTTTCTGAACGAGTCCTTCTTCAGGCTTCTTGGAGAAAACTTCCGCCACAGGTGCAGTTTCTCGGTATCTCAAATGTCAGGAAAGCGGACAGCAATGGCCCTTTTCTATAACAAAGCTGAAAAGCTTTACGGCAGATATTGGGGGAGCTTCCGCGAAATACCCTTCCTGCATTTCGCCACCTGCTACTATTACCCCATAGTCTATGCAATCGAGAACGATGTAAGGGTGATCGACCCGGGTTTCGGAGGAGAGCATAAAACCTTGCGCGGCTTCGAGGATGCGAACGCTTACCATTACATCAAGTTCTACGATGAAACTCAGCGCCGTATCGCATACGCGGTACTCGACCAGATGCGCGGCCAACTAAACTCCAAGTAGAGTTGCACGAAGCGATGGGCAGAGCGGATGGCGGGATGTCAATTGCCGGCGGCATATGTGGGTGGGGAAGAACAAAAAAAGAGAAGACCAGGCGGAAGGAGGGGGAGCCACGAAATAGCAAATGGCACGATTATTGAGCGATACGGGATAAGGCGATAGCAGAAAATACCCCGATAATTCCATCTAATGCTAACAACGGTGCTAATAAATGGGGGAAATCACCGTTCAACCCAGGGTATTCATCCAAGGAAAGCCTCGGTAATTTCGCTTTTTTTTCTCATCTGTCAGCGGTATTAAGAATTAACGCATTAACGCGCTGGAGCGGCCAAACTGGCAAGAAAGTATCTGGCCCAGGCATAAGCCGGTTGCAGCAAAGGAGCTGCTCCACAGGTGGTGCAAGAACTGGGTGGCGTGCCCGGTTAGTGAATCCCAGCAAAGCAAAAAGGCAGAGCCATCGCTGCCCTGCCTTTCAATTCCTGCCATGGAGAGCATTCAACTAAGCTATGAGTTTCTTCCTGAATGCAGCAATCCCAACCAAACCAGAACCTAACAGGAGCATGGTGCAGGGTTCGGGGACGGAGGGTGGCGGATCAATAGGGTCTATTTGGAGATCGTAACTCACTAAGGTAAAACCGTGGTCTCCTGCAGTAACATCGATTGTCAACGACCCGGGAATAGTCAACGAGGAAACCGCGTTCAGAAAAACCTGATTATTAAAGATTGTGGTGGATGAATGCTGCTGCCCTTTTTGACCGTTTAGCTGTCCTAGGAGCCTGTCGGAGAAATGGCATTTAGAGCCGTTTTCTGCTAATATGGCCCCACTATGGAAAAGACATTCAAATCTTGTGACCGGAAACAAATGTTGCTGCTCCCCCCTTCGCTAATGGATTG
>JBKQTS010000060.1:0-4739 GCA_052143075.1 Syntrophobacteraceae bacterium
AGCCATGACTGATTTTTTTTCATTGACAAAAACAGATAGATAGAGCAAAAGGGAGATAGAAGCGCTAAGTCGCTATAACAACTTAAACTCACTCAGGAAAACAGGATTTGTTACGTACAGCTCTCCTGATCTCTGAGAAACGAGACTTCAAAACTCTTTCCATTCCCGAATCATTGTTTAAGCAGGAGCAGAGTAGAGGGAATTTTCGTTTCTGGCAAGCTATGAGAACTCCTGCAGTTCGCTGTGATCGATACCGGCGTGGACTTCACGCATCCCGAACTCGCCGGAGCCAACTGGGTCAACCCCAATCCGGGGCCAAAAGCCGATGTATACGGATGGAACTTCGTCGACAACTCGCCGGACATCCGCGACTTATCCGGACACGGCACGATCATCGCCGGGATCATCGCCGCTTCCTCCAGCGAGGGTAAGGGGATTGCCGGGATCAATCCCTGGGCGCGGATCATGGCGCTCAAGGCCCTGGATGTCGACGGTCATGGAGGAAGCATCGATGTGTCCCAGACTATCGTCTACGCTGCCGACCACGGGGCCAGGGTCATCAATCTGAGCGCAGGTGGACACACCCTGACGCTCTCCGAGCAGGAGGCGATCGATTACGCCGCTAGGAAAGACATCCTGGTCGTAGTCGCCTCGGGCAATGAAGGGGTGGATACCACCAACTTTTCGCCCGCAGGTCTCAAGAACGTGTTCGCGGTCGCGGCGATCGGGCCGGACCTCAAACGGCAGGCCTTCTCAAACTGGGGGGCGGGTATCGGCATTGCCGCTCCAGGGGTAGACATCCTGTCTTTGCGGGCAAAGCAGACCGATCTGCTGCAGATGACGCGCAACGAATACCGGCCGGGTACCGCAGTGGTCTCCGAGCAGTACTACAGGGTGACGGGGAGTTCGTTTGCGGCGCCGATCGTGTCGGGCGCCGCTTCACTTCTGTTCAGCATCAACCCGTCGCTGACAGCGGCTCAGGTCAAACGCATGCTTCTGCAAACCGCGCGCGATCTCGACGGAATTGGCGTCAACCAATTCAGCGGCTACGGCCTGCTCGATATCGCAAAAGCGCTTAAGGCCGACCCCAATGCGTATGTCGAGGCCGCGATAACCAGCATCTCGGCCGTGAAATTGCGTGGCCAGATTATGTTGCGGGTGGTCGGGACCGCCGCCGCCGACACTTTGAGGGAAGCGCGCATCGATATCGGTCGCGGGGACAATCCCGATCGCTGGACCACGGTGGTTCGCTCGATTAAAGGGCAGGTGATCGACGGCGTGCTCGCAGAAGTGCCGGCCGACAAGTTTCGTGGGGGCAAGCAATGGACGGTTCGGGTTGTCGTGGCTGATCGCAACGGGCTGAAGCGCGAAGCGCGCTTCAAACTGACGCTCGGTTAAAGTGATCCGAGCCGCTGGGTAGAGGGCAGCAGTATGGGCAAAATAATTCTCTCGATAGCCGCGGCGGGCGCACTCGCATGGGCGGGCGCAGCATGGGCGGTGTTGCAATCGGACACCAACACACTCGATAATGGCCAACAGATCCCGGGCGCGACGGTCAAGCTGCCCCGTTCGACCCCGCGGAAGGTTCAGGCGACCAAGACCGAAACACAGCCGACGCCCGAGCCGACGCCGCAAACCACCGTTTTGACGCCGACGCCGCAAGAGACTGTCACACCGCCCCCCGAAACACCGAAGGGGAATGAAATGCCATCGCAGGGCGAGCCTTCGACTCCTGTGCCCGAGCCTCGGGACATCGGTTCAACGCAGCCGCCTCCCGTGGTGGTACCGGGGGTGCTCCCCCAAAGTGAGCAGGTGAAGGAGAAGACCGGTTCCCCAAGACAGATGAGATCGCAAGACGAATTGACAACGCCCGAAAAGAAACACAAGACCGCCGTGAGGCGGGCCAAATCGAGAAAACAGGCGGAACCAGGATTCCAAAAGACCGTGGAAAAACCTTCGCAGACCGGCATGGGGCCCACGCGCGAGCCTGCGCACCGCCCTGCATCCACAGACGTTGTGAAATCCCTGAAATCCCAAGATGTCGGGGGCGTCAGGCGCAACCCTGAGGTTAAGGGGCCTACGACATCATCGACCAGGGCAAAGGTGAGCGGCCGACCCGGAACAACCCGGCCGCAAGGTGGGCAAATCCACGAAAAGCGAGGACAGAAGAAGACTACGGGACAAAAGGAAATGAAGCCTCAGAAGGTCCCTGCGACCGGTGGAAGAGCTCATCGGTAAGGGCCAAGGTCTACGAAAAAAAGGGGGCGAGATCGGAATCACGATGATCAAAGGCCGGCCTGAGAACACGCTCAGACAAATGTGCATTCCGCACATCGTGTAAAATCCTGTGCCCAGGGCAGTATGCAAATTTCAATGCTTCTCTCCTCCGCCTTGAGAAATGGGGCGCCAAAATCTTCGCCATTTTCGAATCATTTGTTTACCAAATCCCCGTCGGAGAGGAGTTTAGGTTCTGGCAAGATTCATGAAACTTTTTCTGGCCCCAAGGTGGGAAAGAACCCCTTCTGGACGTAAACTGGGCTAGACCCTTATAAAAAGCCGCTTTCGCCACATAATCCATGCGATTAGATACATAAAGAGGTTATAACGCTGAGTGGGGCCGCGATAGCCATTCACGTGGTAATTAGCAGTGTTGTTAGCAAGTCTTTATGTCGAGGATGGCGTCGATGCCGAGAAGAGAGCATGTGTAGGTTTTTGCGATCATGGGATATGGCCTTTGAGATCAGGAGAAGTTTCAAAACGGGGGATATTATTGACATAAAAGCAAAAGGATAGCAACGATACTTGCTGGATGGATCGGGGTTTCAGTTGGGAGGGTACCCGCTTGGGCGGCGCCACTCACTATTGACAATGGCGGACTCTGGCTTAAAGTGCCCATTTCACCGTCCAAATAGACTTTCTAAGGCCCAGAATCGCCCTTTCATTCAATCTTTTGGCCATTAATTAAGGCACTTCGCTTGGCCCGTGGCTCCAACACACGCCCGCAAGCTGATAGAGCAGGGAGAAGGCCCCAATACTGTCGCTAAATCGCTCCTGGTCTCGCGGCGAACGCTTTACAGGGCTTTAGCGGCTCCGAATGGGTGCCCTTAAACAGTAGGCACAAATCCGGTAGCAATGAAATCAGCAGCCATTTCAAAGCGATCTTCAACCCCATCTTGAGCGAATCCTTGCTCCATTTCCGATATGGCTGCGTCAAAGTCGTGGGCTGTCATAAGTCCGGAATTGATGAGTTCTTCACGATCCATGAGTAGTCGTTCGATCTGGTATGCTTCTATTTCTTCGGCCCTGCGCCCATGTTGGAGCCCCAATCGGACAAACGGGATCACCATCACCTGTATGGCTTCCAGTCCCGCTTTGCGCATCAACCGATACAGTTGACGTCCAATAAGCCTGTTGCCGCCGCGTCGCAACTGTAAAGTCCGTATTGCTTTGCGAAAGTCTGCCCTGTGTTGTGGCTCCGGTGGCTCGAAGAGCGAGACCTCATCATCGACATCAATGATCACGATACGTCCGCCCGGTCGAGTGACCCGTCGCATCTGGAAGAGCACAGACGAAGGGTCTGGAAGATGTTGGAAAAGAAAGCGCGCGACTGTTATATCTTGAGTAGCGTCTTTGACAGGTAAAGCAGTTGCATCACCAGCCAATGTTGCGATTCTGACTCCGACTTGTTCCGCGAGGGATTGAGCGATCTTCAGTGCTTCCGTATCATTATCTATAGCGGTCACAAGACTCCCATTGCCGACCCGCCAGGCTAAATCAAGGGTCAGCGCTCCGGTGCCGGCTCCAACGTCAAGGATTGATCCGGTCACAGCCTGAAAACAGGACATTGACAATATGGGGACGAGGCGTTGGAAATGAGTATAAGTGCTTTGCTTAATCAGCCAGCTATGGGGGCCATTATGCTGCAAAAACAATTGGCTGGCAGCGGCAACACGTTGTACCCAATTTTCGACTGGATCTTGACTCATATCATAAATACCTCTCTATTGTGAGTCCTTTAGGTTTTTGCTTGCGTCAAATAAATGTCTCGTGGCGTGCGGGCATGTCGAAATCTCGGTTCTTCATTGCCTTACGCCTGTTTTGCTAAGGCATTTTCCATTAGAAACTCAATCCGTTGGGAAGCAGTAGCAACTTATGTGCCAATAATGAAAAGCTGCGGAAAAGGTAGGCGGATAGATTGGACGGGCTTTAGGGCTGGCAACAGCCCCAGAACGTCACAATTTGACTGTTTCACTGTCGGAGGTATTCAGCTCCCAGAACGGGCGGCCGTTTACACAACCCTCGCAACCGGGCAGGATGATCGAAAAGGTCGTGCCCTCCCCGACGGCGCTGTCCACCTTTATGCCTCCGCCATGCATAACGGCGATGGCTCTGGCAAGGTTCAAGCCCAGCCCGTAACCTTGTCCGGTCCTTCCCTTATCGGCCTTGAAGAAGCGCTCGAAAATGAACGGGAGGTCATTTTCCGCGATGCCAATGCCGGTGTCCGAGATGACGATGACCACGCAGGCGTCGCACCTCTTCGCGGTCAGGCGAATGCAGCCTTCTTCGCCGGTGAACTTGAAGGCGTTATCCACAATGTTGTAGAGGCACTGCCAGATCCTGGCCTTGTCCACACGGATGGACAGGTCATCGATCTCTTCCATGATGAACTCGATCCCCGAGTCAGCCGCCAGGGGAGCATAAAACTCGTGTACACTTTCCACAATCTCCCTCAGACCAAC
>JBKQTS010000061.1:0-34310 GCA_052143075.1 Syntrophobacteraceae bacterium
GCTTCCAGGACCGGAATGATCCTGGGAATGGCCGAAATATCGTGGCGGCCTTTTACGCTTATGTGGGTGGGTTTGCCGCCGGCGTCCACCGTGCGTTGGGACTTGGAGATCGACGGGATCGGTTTTACTGCGGCCCTTATTATGATGTCCATGCCCGTGGAGATACCGCCCAGGATTCCGCCCGCGTGATTTGATTCGTAGCCCTCGGGAGTTATCGGATCGTTGTTCTGGCTGCCGAGCATGTCTGCAGCCCTGAATCCTTCTCCTATTTCGACCCCTTTGACGGCGCCGACCGACATGATTGCGGCCGCCAGCCTGGCGTCGAGCTTGTCGAATACGGGTTCGCCAAGACCGGGAGGGCACCCTTTGGCGCGGATTTCTACGATACCCCCTGCCGAATCCCCGCCCGCCCGGAGTTCTTCGAGGCGTTCGAGCATCTTTTGCGCGGCTTGCGGGTCCGGGCAGTAGAGTGGGTTTCTATTTATTTCTTCGAGGTCGAAGCCGCTGCATTGCACCCCTGCAAGTGCAAGGGTGAAGGCCTGCACGCAAATCCCACGCTCGTCGAGAAACTTCCTCGCGACCGCCCCTGCAGCGACTCTGGCTGCGGTCTCACGGGCCGAACTCCTGCCTCCGCCCCGCCAATCCCTTAAGCCGTATTTCTGTTCGTATGTCCTGTCGGCGTGACCGGGCCGGTAGAGCTTCGAAATTTGCGAGTAGTCGCTGCTTCGCACATCGCGATTATATATAATCAAGCTGATGGGTGTACCGGTAGTGAGGCCATCGAAGACCCCGGAGAGGATTTCGACGGTGTCGGTTTCGGCCCGTGGAGAGGTGAGAGCCCTTCCGGGTTTCCTGCGGTCCATGTCCTTCTGAATGTCCGCAGGGCTCAAGCGGATTTCGGGCGGGCAGCCGTCGATGACAGCTCCAAGGGCCGTGCCGTGCGATTCTCCCCATGTGGTAATCGAAAATAAGCGTCCAAAGGTGTTGCCTGCCAAGTTAGTTCTCCGTTTTGAGAATGAACCCCTACTTTTCGATGATGTTACGATGAAAAACTGTTACAGTATATTATATTTAAGGGGAATGAGCAGAAGACTTTCATTTTATTTAATTTCCGATGGGGAGGGAAGGGGATGAGTGATTATCATCCTGATTACAAGGAGGATCTGGAGCAACAGGTTGAACACGAACTTGAGCTGCCTCCCCAGTACAAGGTCCTGCTTCACAACGACGACTATACTACAATGGAATTCGTCGTTGAAATTCTCCAGCAGGTTTTCCGTAAAAACGCCGCTGAAGCGACCCAGATTATGCTCATGGTCCATAAGAAGGGATCGGGGGTCTGCGGGGTTTTTACCGAAGATGTAGCTGAGACTAAAGTTGAAATCGTGCACCATCTGGCGAAAAAAAGCGGGTTCCCGCTCAGGTGCACTATGGAAGAAGCATAAAATGATAAACAGAGAGCTCGAACTCACATTTGCGGCGGCCATCAAGGAAGCCAAACAGCGCAGGCATGAATTTTTCACTTTGGAGCATATCCTTTACGCCATTCTTCATGACGTGACCGGCAGACGCATTCTGTACCAATGCGGGGCCGATATGGATAAGCTCAAAGAGCGCCTGGAAAAGTATTTCGACGATCGTTTGGAAAAACTGCCCGATGGGGCGGAGCAGGACCCGATTCAGACCCTCGCGGTTCAGCGCGTTTTGCAGCGTGCGCTAATGCACGTGCAGGGAGCGGAGAAAAAAGAAGTTGACGCGGGCGACATTCTGGCGGCCATGTTTTTCGAAGAAAACTCCTATGCGGTCTATTTCCTCAAATCTCAGGGGATATCAAGGCTGGACGTGCTTAGCTATATTTCACACGGCGTCTCCAAGATTTCCGACCCCGAGGAGGGGGAGTTTCAGTCGCTTTCCTCGCCCCAGGACCAGCCGAACCGCAAAGCCGGCTTCCTGGAGAGCTTTACCCTGAACCTGATCGAAAAGGCCGCCCATGGTCTGATCGATCCTCTTATCGGGCGTGATGAGGAAATTCTGAGGACACTCCAGATACTTGGCAGGCGCAGCAAGAACAACCCCATTTTCGTGGGGGACCCAGGGGTGGGTAAAACCGCCATAGCTGAGGGTCTTGCGCTCAAAATCCATAACAGGGAGGTCCCTCCTGCTTTTTTCAAAATCGAGATATATGCCCTCGACATGGGGGCGCTTCTTGCCGGGACCAAGTTCCGCGGCGACTTCGAAGCGCGTCTCAAAGGTGTGATTCAGGAACTCAAAAAGAAGCGCGGTGCGATCCTTTTCATTGATGAAATCCATACCGTGGTGGGCGCCGGCGCAACGAGCGGCGGCTCCATGGACGCTTCCAACATCCTTAAGCCGGTGCTGGTGACGGGCGGACTACGCTGCATCGGCTCAACGACCTACGAGGAATACAAGAACCACTTCGAGAAAGACCGGGCGCTCAGCCGCCGTTTTCAAAAAGTGGAAATCCACGAACCTTCGGTCGATGAGACTTATCGGATACTCCAGGGGCTGCGGCCCTACTACGAACAGCATCACGGGGTGAAGTACACGGACGGCTCGCTCAGGGCTGCCGCAGACTTGGCTGGAAGGTACATAAACGACAGGTACCTGCCCGATAAGGCAATCGATGTGATCGATGAGACCGGGGCAAGTCTGCGGCTGAAAAAAGATAAAAGAATCCGAAGGATAGTCGGGGTGCGGGATATCGAGATAGTGGTGGCCAGGATAGCCAAGATTCCGGCCCGAAGCGTCACCTCTACAGATCAGCTTAGACTCCAGAGCCTCGATGAAGAGCTTAGGGGAACCGTTTTCGGGCAGGATCGGGCCATCGAGATGCTGGTAAAGGCGATCAAACGGTCGCGGGCCGGCTTGCGGATTCCTGAAAAACCGATCGGGTCCTTTCTTCTCATCGGTCCCACCGGAGTGGGAAAGACCGAAGTGGCCAAGCAGCTTGCCAGGATTCTGGGAGTCAATTTCCTGCGGTTCGATATGAGCGAATACATGGAAAAGCACACGGTCTCCCGGCTGATCGGCGCTCCTCCGGGGTACATAGGTTTTGACCAGGGTGGACTTCTGACCGACGCCATCCGCAAGCAGCCTTACACGGTCCTGCTGCTAGATGAAATCGAAAAGGCGCATCCCGATCTGTTCAGCATTCTTCTCCAGGTAATGGATCATGCAGCCTTGACCGACAATAACGGCAAGAAGGCGGATTTCAGAAACGTGATCCTGCTCATGACTTCCAATGCCGGCGCAAGGGAGATGAACGCGCCTTCGATCGGGTTTTGGGGCGGCGAGCAGCAGGACACTCGAGTGGCCAAGGGCATAAAGGCCGTTGAAAACCTTTTCAGCCCGGAGTTCCGCAACCGTCTTGACGGCATTATTCCGTTCAATGGTCTTAGCCTCGGGATAATGGAGCGGATCGTCGACAAGTTCCTTAACGAAGTTGAAGAGCAGCTCGCAGAGAAAAAAATCCGTTTCGAACTTAGTCCGGCCGCCAGGAGGTGGCTTGCTGAATCCGGCTATGACTCCAATTTCGGCGCGCGGCCGCTTGCAAGGTTCATCCAGTCTGAAATCAAGGATATTCTGGCCGACGAAATCCTGTTTGGAAGGCTGCTCAAGGGCGGCCGGGTAAGGATTTACAGGCCCGAGGATGCGCCCCCTGAGGACTCGGAGGCCTTGAGGACCGAGAATCTGGTCTTCCAGTTCCCCGACAGGAGTTTAGCGCAAAATGTCGAAGAGGAGCTGACGACTTAAAGTTATAAAAGCTAGTAGCGAGAAGCGAGGAGCGAGTAGCGGGAAGAAAAAGATGTTTTGCCGTTGCTTCCTTCTCACTGTTCCTCGCGCAGCGATGCGGCCTCACAAAAAATCGGCCGCGAACTGGGCACTCACAAAAGATCGTGCCCGGACTGGAAGCGTTAGCCAACGGCCACAATGTTACGCCCAGACCCGAACGAAGTGAGGGGCCAGCGTTTCACATGCTTACTCAGCGGTAACCGCGAACCCGAAACCTAGTGAGGGTTCACCAAGAGGAATTATTTATTACTGCACACTGTATCAGAGTATGCCGGTTTACCGTCTCACAGACGAACTCATCTTTCCACACCCATCGCTTGCCGATCCCGGCGGTCTTGTGGCCGTCGGGGGAGATCTTTTGCCGGAACGGCTCCTTCTCGCATACGCCCATGGGATTTTCCCCTGGTATTCGGACCCGAGTCCGATACTGTGGTGGTCCCCCGACCCTCGGCTCGTCCTATTCCCGGGCGAGTTAAAAATATCGCGCAGCCTCAGTCGAGTTATTAAAAAGCAGGTTTTCACCGTCACGATGAACGGCTCTTTTGGCGAGGTGATCCGCGCGTGTGCTCAGACCCGCGACGAGACATGGATAACCGGGGAAATGATCGAGGCCTACGTAGCGCTGCACGAACTTGGATATGCCCATTCATTTGAAAGCCGGCATGAAGGCAGGCTGGTTGGAGGACTATACGGGATCGCACTGGGCAGGGCTTTTTTCGGCGAGTCGATGTTTTCAGCCATGAGCGACGCTTCAAAGGTCGCGCTGGTATTCCTGGTGCGCTTCCTGGCCGACCTGGGCTTCGAATTCATAGACTGCCAGACGACAACCGAACACCTCAAAAGGTTTGGCGCCAGGGAGATCCCGAGAAAAGAATTCCTGGATCGCCTGGGTAGTGCGCTGGACAGACTAGAAGAGAAGAGGGAAGCATGAAGAGAGAATGGGCTTTTGCTTCTCGCTCCTTGCTACCTGCTCCTCGAGGGGTTGCAGTTGATCGAAAAAGTCATAATCGTTGGTGCGGCCGGACGTGATTTCCACAACTTCAACGTCTACTTCAAAGGAAATCCCCGCTATAGGGTAATTGCTTTTACAGCCGCCCAGATACCCAACATCGAGGGCCGGACATATCCTGCGGAGCTGGCCGGAGGGTTATACCCCGACGGAATTCCAATCTGTGCCGAACGGGACATGGCCAGGCTCATCCGTGAGTGGCGCATCGACCTGGTGGCCTTTTCCTACAGCGACGTTTCATACGAAGAAGTGATGCACAAGGCGGCAGTGGCGATGGCCGAAGGGGCCGATTTCATTCTTCTTGGCGCCACCTACACTATGCTCAAATCCAAAAAGCCGGTCATTGCGGTGTGCGCGGTGCGAACGGGGGCCGGAAAGTCCCAGACCACCCGCAAGGTCGCCGACATACTTAAACAGCAATTCGGCAAAAGAATTGTCGTTGTACGTCACCCCATGCCCTACGGCGATCTTCGCAGACAGGTGGTCCAGCGCCTGTCTGCCTATGTGGATTTCGACGCAAACAAATGCACCATAGAAGAGCGCGAGGAATACGAACCTTTGATCGAGAGGGGAATAGTGGTCTATGCGGGAATAGACTACGGCCAAATCCTTGAGCGGGCCGAATCAGAAGCGGATATCATCATCTGGGACGGGGGCAATAACGACACTCCTTTTTACGCCCCTGAGCTTCATATAGTGGTGTTCGACCCTCACCGCCCGGGCCATGAACTGCTCTACTACCCGGGCGAAACCAACATGATCATGGCCGACGTGGCGATCATAAACAAGGTCGACACGGCTCCGGCGCCTAACGTGGAAAGGGTCAGGAAAAATATCGCGGCCAGCAACCCGCTCGCAACGATCATCCTGTCGGAATCTCCGATCACGGCCGATAGTCCCGAACGCATCCGGGGGCAACGTGTGCTGGTCGTTGAAGACGGTCCCTCGATTACCCACGGAGGTATGCCTTTTGGCGCCGCAACTATTGCCGCCCGCAAATTCGGAGCGGCGGAAATCGTGGCTCCACAGCCGTTTGCGGTAGGGTCGATCATGGACGCTTACGAGCGCTACCCTCACATTGGAAGCCAATTGCCCTCCATGGGCTACTCCGAGCAGCAGATATTGGACCTTGAGGCAACGATAAACCGCGCCGATTGCGACCTGGTGATTTTTTCGACACCCGCGGACCTCAACTGCCTTCTTCACATAAATAAGCCTGCCATTCGGATTCGCTACGAATATAAGGACCATGGCCCGCCCTTTCTAAAAGACGTGCTCGCACACAAGCTCGAGAAGATTGGGGTTTTGTAAATGGGGGCGGCAGGGCCGCAGCCAGGATGGCCGCTCAAACCTTCGGCGGCGCCTGAAGTCTCTGAGATTACGCGCAAGGATGACAGAAATTTGCCCGCAAATACCGGACATGTAAATGAAACCTTGCCGATTCTGATGGTTGCGCTTGGCGGCAATGCTATGATCCGCAAAGGCGAGAGCGGGACAATAGAGGAGCAGTTAACAAACCTTTGCGTCCCTCTGGCGCAGGTCGCACGCCTCACGAAGAAAAATCGCATAATAATCACTCACGGAAACGGCCCTCAGGTCGGACGTCTTCTCCTCCAGCAGGAATGCTGCCCCGAAGTTCCCGGGTTTCCGCTCGAAATTCTCGTCGCCCAGACCCAGGGACAGATCGGCTACATGATCGAATCGACGCTCGATAACGAACTGAGCGAATTGGAAGGGGAGCACCAAAATCTGATCGTAACCGTGCTCACCTATGTGCTGGTCGATGAGAACGATCCCGGCTTCTCCTCGCCGTCAAAACCTATCGGGCCGGCTCTAAGGGAAGATCATGCCGCGCGGCTTGCGTATCCTACGGTTAAAACGCCCCTTGGCCTAAGGAGGGTAGTCGCTTCTCCAAAACCTGTCACAATCATCGAGAAGAGGGAAATCAAACGGTTGATCGACATGGGATTCATCGTGATCGCGTGCGGAGGGGGCGGAATTGCGGTCATCCGGCATGGGAGAGCTTTTCAGGGTATCGACGCGGTAATAGATAAGGACCTGGCTAGCGCAAGACTTGCCGTAGAAGTCGGAGCCGACATCCTGATAATCGCGACAGACGTTGAAGGGGCGGCAATTTCATATGGTATGCCCGAAGAGAGGTTCCTGCGCAAAATGAGCGTTGCTGAAGCAGAACGCTACCTGAGAGCGGGGCACTTCCCGGCCGGCTCGATGGGGCCCAAGGTCGAGGCAGCACTCCAGTTCATCAAGTCAGGCGGAAACCGCGCCGTGATCTGTTCGATTGATTCCATTGAAGAGGCGGCAGACGGAAACGCCGGGACTGAGGTGGTGAGATGAGGCGGCAAGGTTGTCCAAACGGAACAAGCCGGTTTTTGGGAAGAATAATTGGTTTTGCTGAAAAAATCAGCGGTTGAGAGGACACACCTCAAGACACCTCGAACAGGTGTACATTCCATGATCGTCCACGCCGACCGTGTTTAGCAAAGTGTCAAACCCGAATTTGGCTTTAACCGCCTTGTCGGCCAGAAGATGCGCCAAAAGAGGATTAGCCCCCGAATACCTGACACATAAGTCATGATCGACCATGCCACTTTGGTCAATGGCGCCCGGCGGGCAAGACTCACGGCAAAGAAAACAATCGGATGGACACAGTTGATCAGGGGCCTTTGCGCTTTGTTCCAAAGCCGCTGAGGTAATGACTCCGCCAAGAAGCAGTCTTGTGCCGAACAGGGCATTGGCAACCAAACCGGACCTGGTGAGTTTTCCAATACCGCATTCCTGTGCCAGGTAAGCCAGGGGCAGAAGACCATAAAACTTTTTCTCGCAGACTTTCCATGGGAAGCAGGAGTATACAGGAGCGGCAAGATGGCCGTGCGCTTCGAGGAGCATGCAGATCTCGTTTGAGACGGTATCCAGGAATCTATAGGTCATATTGGAAAAACGCCAAAAAAGCAGGGAGGAATCAGTTTCGGCACGCAATATCCCTTTGGGAATCGGGACAGCGTAGCACAGGACCGATCGACAATTTTTCAAAATGCTTTGAGGAGAGAATTGTGCAGGTACTATGGTAAGTTCCTTTGGTTCCGAGATTCCGGCAAGCGAAATGCCCCTTGTGCCCAAAAGACTTATTATTTCGTTTTTCATAAGTGGTTCTCCGGCCCGTTGATATCCACATACGCACCGTTGCGTTCACCCTTACTCTTTTTGCTTTACTCTTCACCCCCCATCATCAGGTCCTTCGGATGAGCTTGCGGCACAAATTTACGACAAAATCCTGCGTATTTGTAAGAATCGATCTGGCTGTGAGAGAGCCCCGGTCGGCCAGCTTGTTTGCCACAAACTCGGACATATCTACGACAAAGAAATATACGGGGCGGACCGTGCCGTTATCCATGACCCTGTATGAAGGGGTCATGTTGCCAGCCGCAATGGAATGAAGCTGGGTAGCCATTGCGATTACCGTGGTCGCTTTTCGGGTCAACGCACGCATCGCGTCCTGGGCCACGCCGGAGTCAGATATGACTTCGGGCATGGGGCCGTCGTCCCGGATGGAACCGGCAAGTACGAACGGCGCCCCGCGCTTTACAAGAGAAGCCATAATTCCATCTTTAACCATTCCCTTTTCGACGGCTGCCTTGATCGATCCGATCTCTCGAATCAGGTTGATCGCGTCCAGGTGCTTGTAATGGCTCAGATGGGCGTGCTTTTTTGTGTAAATATCCTGTCCGAGCGCAGTGCCGAAGATCGCAGCCTCGATATCGTGAGCCGCCAGGGCGTTTCCGGCGAGAACTCCGTGGACGAACCCCTCGTCGATAATAGCGGCCAGGGAATCGCGCGAGTCCTTGTCGAAGGCGACTGCGGGGCCAAGCACCCAGAGCAGGAACCCGTTTTCGCGATCATGTTCGAGCAGGTTATAGAGTTCGTCGTAATCATATGAAAATGGAGTCTCGCGGGATATCCGCGTGCGAAAGGCAAACTTTTCCGAGATCGTGTATTCCCATCCGAAAGCCTCCACGTGGACCAAGATCCCTTCTTCACCGTTTTCGCGCCGGCCGCATGCGACAAGATCTCCTGGCTTTAAAAGGCGGAATTCGCGGACCTCGAGTGTTCCGTCAGGCCCAAGCACCGCCACACAGTCCATGCGCGAGTGCTTTGGAAGGACCCATTGTCCCTTGCGGACCTGAAAAAATTCCGGGTATACGGAGGTTGCGTGGTATCCTTGCGGGGCGACACCTGCCCTTTGGACTTTTTTGAATTGCACCGCAGGGGCGTCACTAAGAGGTGGTACGGTGAAATCGGGCGGGCGAAATTCGGGCAGCTTAAATGATGACATTTACCCTGCTACTTATTGGGTTGGCTCCTGGCGTTTTGCCTCCCTGTAAAAGCTGAGGAAGTAGTCCAGGGCGGATATATAGCTAAGAACAAGCGAAATCCACAAGAAAGAGATCCCAATTATACCCAGCGTAGTCTGAATCCTCGGAATCGCCGGCAGCAGAAAAACAAGCGCCAAGGTCTGAGAAACCATCTTGTTTTTCCCCATACGGCTGGGGCTAATGATGAGTCCGTGTCCTGCGGCAATCGAGCGCAGCCCGGTTATACCTATCTCACGCCCCACGATGAGGAAAACCATCCATGCCTGGACTTTTGGAATCAGCATTATGAGCACGGCTGTAGTGAGGAGCTTGTCGGCCAGCGGGTCGAGCAGTTTTCCAATGGAGGTAACCGTATTCGACCATCGAGCTAGAGTGCCGTCCAGGTAATCGGTAAGCGAAGCGATGCAATAGATTATGAAAGCGAGGTTCTGCGAAAAACCGGTTGAGGGTGGCACAAGGAGGAACACTATGACTGGTATCGTGGCCATCCTGAAATAAGTCAGGACGTTGGGCAAAGTCGTGAGGCTTTGCCTCGAGAGGTCGCTTCGGTTTAAAACGAGCATAAACTTAAACTTTCAAGCTTTCCGGTGGCTTCTTTAAGGCGTTTGACTCCTTCCATATTAGTAACGGTACCGATCATAAAAGTCCATAACTGTCTTAACATAAATTTGGGTTTCGTCAAAAGGTGGAATTCCACCGTGTTTTGTCACCGCCTCCGGACCCGCATTGTAGGCTGCCAGAGCAAGGGCGGTGTTGTTGGCGAACCGGTCGAGCATCATCCGAAGATACCTCGCTCCACCGTCGATATTCTGCAAGGGATCAAAAGGATTGATCACGCCGAGGTCCCGCGACGTCTCGGGCATGAGTTGCATCAAGCCCATTGCGCCTTTTGGAGATACGGCCTGCGGATTGAAGCCCGATTCAGCGCGGATGACTGCCTTGACCAGGTTGCAATCCAGGCCATAGAGCTTGCAGGTCAGCTTTATGTGCGGATCATAAGCAGCCTGATTGGGTAAATTTGACAGGGGGAAAAAAATTCCCGACCGAAGTCCCCCCATGGATGCCGTATATTTTGGGAAATATCTCTTGAAGGTCGCCTCGGTCAAGGGCGGCAGACTCACAGTCGTTGACTGCGCATAGGTGGGGGTATTGGTGTAATGAACTGCCCCGTCCCTATCGACAAACTTGAAGATTTCCGCACGCGGGATTATTGGGCAGGCAACCGTCAAAACAATGATCATCGCAACGAAATGGAAACACTGGATCCCAGTCGCCATTCGCTTCATAGCCCCTCCAGTTCATATACTACAACTTAAGCTCGCGTTTTATTTTTCCACTTTTTTCCAATCTTGCAAGAATTTTTCTATTCCCAGATCGGTCAATGGATGGCGCGCAAGCTGTTCAATGACCTTGAATGGAATGGTTGCAATATCCGCGCCTAAACGCGCGGCAGTAAGCACGTGCACGGGATTCCTGACGCTGGCGACGATCACTTCAGTTTCAAAAAGGTAATTGGAAAATATATCGAGAATTTCGCGTACCAGGTCCATGCCGTCCTGGGATATGTCGTCGAGCCTGCCGACGAAGGGGCTGATATAGGTTGCTCCGGCCTTGGCGGCAAGAAGCGCCTGAAGGGGGGAGAATACCAGCGTTACATTTGTTTGCACCCCTTCCAGGGACAGTGTTTTCACGGCCCTGAGGCCCACTGTGGTCATAGGGATTTTCACGACGACGTTGGGGTCTATTGCGGAAAGCTCGCGAGCTTCCCTCAACATGCCCTCCAGGTCGCAGCACACACCCTCGGCGCTCACCGGACCCTGTGCTATCTCACATATCTTTTGGATATGGTTCTTAAAAGCGTCCCTGCCCGCGATTCCTTCCTTTGCTATCAGGCTGGGGTTGGTCGTAACCCCGTCGAGGACCCCCAGATCAAAGGCGTCTTTTATTTCATCCAGATTGGCCGTATCGATAAAGAATTTCACAATGGACTCCTGCAAAAAGTGTTGTCTTAATCCGGTATATTATCCAAGAACCAACTTCATTGTGGGCCTATCGATATTGCCCCCGCTGATAATCACTCCCACGCGCCCCCCTGCAGGCACAGCCCTGCTCAACAGGGCTGCGATCCCAAGTGCGCCGGATGGTTCCACAACCATCTTCATCCGGTAAAAGAGAAACTGGACAGCTTCTATGATGGCCCGTTCCGAGACCGTTTTCATACCGTCTACATACTTGAGCACCAGCGGGAATGTAATCTTTCCCAGGGAAGCGGTTCGAGTGCCGTCTGCGATGGTGGGCGGATTGAGGACCGTGTGCAGGGCGCCTGAATAAAACGATTTGGTTGCGTCGTCTGCCAGTTCGGGCTCGATTCCGATAATCGTGCAGGAGGGGTCAAGACCCTTGGCGGCAATAGCCGAACCGCTGAGTAGCCCCCCTCCTCCACAGGGTACCAGGAGCATGTCGAGAGATTTCAACTCCGAAAACATCTCGAAGGCGGCGGTGCCCTGTCCGGCAATGACTTCCACATGGTCAAAGGGCGGAATCATGGTGTAGCCGTATTTGATTTGCAGATCGTCGGCAACCTTTTGACGAACCGTTTCCCGGGGATCATAGCCGACCACTGCCGCGCCGTATTCCTCGGTAGCCGCACGTTTGGTCTCTGGCGCATCGTTGGGCATTACCACGGTGGTTTTTATTCCGAGCAGGGACCCTACCAGTGCAACCGCCTGCGAATGGTTGCCGGAAGAATAAGTCAGGATCCCCCGTTTTTTCTCCTCATTTGTAAGCTGGGAAATGGCGTTGAAGGCTCCCCGGAACTTGAAGGCCCCGCTTCTTTGATAGTTTTCGCACTTCAAATAGACCTCGGCGCCAGTCATCCGGTTCAGGGTACGGGAAGTCATGATGGGAGTCATATTGGCGACGCCATCTGTTCGTTCCTTTGCCGCCCTGACTTTTTCAAACATGCGTATCCGCCTTTGTCCACCATTGTCAAAGGGTTTTATTTAATTGTGGCTTCGGCTTTTGAGATAGTTGTCGTAGCATTTCTCGCTGCAAAAATGGATCACCTGGCCTTCAACCACCCCTTTTACACCTTTTTGTTTCAAGAAATAGGCGCCGCATTGAGGATCGCGGATAAGTTCGGCGTCGGAAGCGGGGCCGCTTGCCTGGTCCCAGTGACTGGAGGGTTCAAAAAACGCCTTGCCGATCTTTTTTACAAGAAAGTAGGCGATCCACACTATTATGGCAATGACAAATATACGTCCCATTTCACATTTCCAGTTTTTGAATTTCCTGCTGGTGATCGAGTTCAAGCATTCGATTCAACATTTCCTGAACGGAGAGCCCAAATCCCGGATGCACCCAATGGGGTTCAATTTCGGCCAGGGGCATCAGAACGAAGAGGCGTTTGCTCATTAGCGGATGAGGCACCTTTAGTACGGGCAGATCGAGTTGGATATTTTCGTAGAAAATAAGGTCCAGATCCAGGGTCCTGGGGCCCCATTTGACCGTGCGGACCCTTCCGAAGCTCTTTTCCACCTCGAGCATGAGTTCGAAGAGCGCCTGCGGCTCAAGCCGGGTCTGTAAAACAGCGGCCGCGTTAATAAACCGGTCCTGCTCCACCGGCCCTACGGGGCTTGTGCTGTAGAGCGATGAGACCCTCAAGGTATTAATCGCCGGGTGTTTTCGCAATACGTCGAAAACCTGCCGGCATATCAGTACCGAGTCCCCCTGGTTACTCCCTACTGCGATTGCTGCTTTTTTCACCGGACGGCCGACTTTCCAGATCGAGTTTCGAGATTCGCTCAACAGCCTCCCGAATGCGCTCTGCGGAAACGGTGAGCGCCATTCGCACGTAGCCTTCGCCGGGATCGCCGAACCCGCTGCCGGGAGTGGTAACTATGCCGGCCTCGCGGAGCAGAAGGGAGGTAAAATCCCTTGAACTGTACCCCGGCGGGTTTGGGCACCAGACATAGAATGTAGCCTTTGGGATCTGCGGATGAAGTCCTGCCTTTTGGAGACCTGCGATAAGAATATCGCGCCTTTCCCGATAAATGTTCTGCATATCGGCAACCGGCCGCTGGTCGCCCTCCAGCGCCGCGATGCCCGCCCATTGGACGGCGTTGAAGGCGCCCGAGTCGATGTTGCTCTTTATCCGGCCAAGCGCCTCGATCACGCCGCTGTTGCCAACCGCGAATCCCAGCCGCCATCCGGTCATGTTATAGGTCTTCGACAGAGAATGAAATTCTACTCCAACCTCCTTTGCGCCGGGGACCTCAAGGAAACTCATCGGGCGATACCCCCCGAAAGCCATTTCCGAATAAGCTGCGTCATGGCAGACTATTATGCCGTATTGTCCGGCAAACCGGACGACCCGCTCGTAGAAGTCCCTGCCGGCCGTAGCGCCGGTAGGATTATTCGGATAGTTTATGAACATAAGGCGAGCGCGCCTGGCCACTTCGGTCGGGATGGCGTCCAGGTCCGGCAGGAACCCGTTTTTTTCGAGGAGCGGCATGAACCAGGACTCGCCGCCCGCGAACATGGTGGCAATATGATATACGGGATAGGCGGGAGAAGGGGTCAGCGCGAGGTCTCCCGGGTCGATGAATGCAAGCGGCAGGTGAGCCAATCCCTCCTTGGAGCCTATCAGCGTGAGCACCTCCGTGAGCGGGTCCAGCTCGACTCCGAATCTTCTTTTGTACCATTTTGCCACGCTGACCCGGAAGTCGTTCATACCCGAATAGGAAGGATACTGGTGGTTGGCCGGGTCTTTTGCCGTTTGAGCCAGTCTTTCGATTATATGAGATGGAGTCGGTAAGTCGGGATCGCCGACCCCTAGGTTGATTACGTCAACTCCCCTGGCGATCAGTTCCGCCTTTAGCCGGTCGATCTCGGCAAAAAGATAGGGTGGAAGCAGGCGCAACCGTTCAGACACTGCAATAGTCATTAAAACCTCCAAACGGAGATCGGCGGACAGAGGACAGACTCACGCCTTCCTCTTTTTTGCCGTCTGCCGTATTCCGTATTCCGCCTTCCGTTATTTGATACCGAGCACATCACTCATGTCGTAGAGGCCCGCGGGCCGTCCGATGACCCATTTGGCGGCGCGTATAGCCCCCCTGGCGAAATTGTCTCGGCTGTGGGCGCGATGAACGATCTCCATCCTTTCGCCAAGGGAGGCGAAAATGACGGTATGCTCGCCCACGATATCGCCGCCTCGAACGCTCTGAATTCCAATCTCAGGCGCGCTGCGCTCTCCGATCATTCCGTGCCGCCCATAGACCCCAACCTGCCCGAGGTCTCTGCCGAGGGTGTCGGCGACAATTTGGGCGAGCTTCATGGCCGTACCGCTTGGGGCGTCTTTTTTGAACCGATGGTGGGCTTCCACTATCTCAACGTCGCAACTGTCTCCGAGCAGCCGCGCAGCTTCGGCCACCATTTTGAACAAGATATTGACACCGACGCTCATGTTGGGAGAAATCACACACGAGACCGCTGTCGCAAGCCCGGAGGCCTCATCGATCTGCACGGGTGCAAATCCGGTCGAGCCTATGACCATTGATACGCCGCGAGCCGATGCGGCCCTGAGGTGTTCGAGCGATGATGCAGCGGTGGTAAAGTCGATGATAACATCGGCGTCCTCCAGCACATCTTCGACTCTCCCCCGGATCGCCTTACCGGTGGGGCTGCCTCCGATCGCTTCGGCCAGATCTTTTCCAACAAGAGGGTGCCGTGAAAACTCAAAGCCGCCCGTCAACTCGATCCCCTCGGTCTCGCCAATGAGCTGGGCGGCCCTGGAGCCCATTCTTCCAGCAATTCCGGCAACCGCTGCGCGTACCATCTTATGCCTCCATAAGGAAAGGGAGCAGGGAGCAAGGAGCGAGAAGAGTACCGCATCCCGCTTCTCTTAGATCCTGGTTCTTTTTTCAGCCGATTCAGGGAGAAGACCCTGATTTTCGAGAATTTTCCTCAGTCGCTCCTTGTTGTTCTCGCCCATAGTTACCAGCGGAAGCCTCACCTCTTCGGACTCTATTTTCTTCATCATGGCCAGGGCAGTCTTGACCGGGGCCGGGTTGGTCTCGATAAATAGGCCGTGAAGCAGGGGCAGGAGCTTGTAATAAAGCCTCCGGGACTCTTCAAACCTGCCGTCGAAAAAGAGATTGCAAAGATCGGCCATTTCCCTCGGAGCAACGTTTGATGCAACCGATATAACCCCTTTGCCTCCAACGCACATAAGTGGGAACGTGAGATAATCTTCGCCGGACAGCACAATGAAATCATCTGCGCACAGGGCGATTATGTCCGTGATCAGCTTCATTGAACCGGCAGCTTCCTTAACGCCCACAATGTTGTCAATCTTCGACAGGCGTGCGATTGTGTCCGGATCGATGTTAACAGCCGTGCGGCCCGGTATGTTGTAGAGGATGATCGGAATATCGACAGCTTTGGCTACCTTCTCAAAATGCCGATAAAGTCCTTCTTGCGTCGGCTTGTTATAGTAAGGGCTCATCATGAGGGCTGCGTCGGCGCCTGCCTTTTTCGCATGGCGGGTCAGCGAGATAGCTTCCTCGGTACTGTTGGAGCCTGTTCCAGCGATGACCGGAAGGCGTTTTGCCACCTGTTCGATTGCGATTTCAGTCACCCGCTCGTGCTCCGCATGCGACAGAGTGGGCGATTCGCCCGTAGTCCCGCAGGGGACTATGCCGTGGACCCCATTTGCGATCTGGAACTCGATGAGTTCTCTCAGTCCGGCCTCATCGATCTTACCGCCTTTAAAAGGCGTAACAATCGCCGTTATTGCGCCACGAATCATTGTAGCCTCCTTTCTACCTTCTCAAGGTTTCGTCCCAAAGTTCGGCGTCGTAAACCACCTTTGCATCGCCTTCCAGGAAAACGTCTGAGAAGTTTATTCCACCATCCTGTGAGATTTTCTCGAAGTGAACGACCAGGGTTTCCCCGCTCCTGGTCAGCACTTCGACCGGGGAGGCGACCAAGTTCTTTGCCGCTGCGAGCAGTGCGGCTGCTATGGAGCCTGTGCCGCACGCGAGGGTTTCGGCTTCGACGCCGCGTTCGTAGGTCCTGATGGAAATATGGTGGGGGCTGCTGACAAAGGCGAAGTCGGCATTGGAACCTGCAGGCTGAAAGCGCTGGTGAAAGCGTATGCAGCGTCCCCGCTCAAAGACATCCAGCCCTTCGAGTTGCGCCTCGGAGCCGGCGAAAAATACTGCGTGAGGGACCCCTGTATTGATAAAACCGAGCTGGAGAAGACAATCATCGAGTACGACCGGAAAGTCAATTTCCATGCCGTGGGGCCGGGGCATACCGACTTTGACACATTCGCCCGAGACTTGCGCTTCGATAAGGCCGGCAAGCGTGCTGAAACAGAGCCGATCCTTGCCCACTATACCCTTGAGCCGTGCGAATCGGGCTGCGCAGCGCGCCCCGTTGCCGCACATCTCCGCTTCGCTGCCGTCGGCGTTGAAGAATTCCCACCGGAAATCAGCTTCGATATCATTTTCTATTAGAATCAGGCCGTCAGCCCCCACGGACACCTTTCTGCGGCAGGCAGACACAGCCAGCTCGCGCCCTTGCTCCTTTGGCATCTTCAATGCCCGATTGTCTATTATTATGAAATCGTTGCCGCTGCCGGTCATTTTCGTGAAACGGATTCGCTGCAATTCATACTCCTATGCAAAGAAAAATCTACCGCAGAGGCTGGTCATGGACGGGTCATGAAAGAGTACGCGGAGAAAGACTTTTGTAAGAGAGGATTTTCAGCAAAAAAATAGCTCTTTCATGAGTCCCGAGAGACCCCTGTTGATCTTGTTTAATTTTAGTTTCCGCTGTGTCCTCTCAATGACCTGTCTATGACCAGCCTCTGCTTCGAAAAGGCGTGATGGGTTACGCTTCGCTCCACCCATCCTGGGGGTCTTTTCACCGTGTCGGATGTCCCAGAGGGACATGAGTTGCTGCGGTGAGATGGTTTTCCCGTTCAACCTCAGAGAAAATCCGGAATGGTTTCGGGCCGCACCAGGTCTTCCCAGGTTTCCCTTTGCCTTATAACGAAGTACTGCCCGCCTTTTACGAGCACTTCCGGAGCGCGCGGGCGCGAGTTGTAATTGGAGGACATACTGAACCCGTACGCTCCTGCGCTCATTACGGCAAGATAATCGCCCGCCGCCGGCATGGGGAGGCCGCGGTCCTTGGCCAGAAAGTCGCCGGACTCGCAAATGGGACCGACCACGTCGACGATTTCCGTTTCCTTCAGACTCCTGAGGACCGGCTGGATATAATGATAAGACCCGTAAAGGCTTGGCCGGACCAGATCGTTCATGGCCCCGTCGGTTATAACGAAATTCTTCGCCTGGGTCCGTTTTGTATAGAGTACTTTGGTCACAAGAACGCCGGCGTTTCCAACGATAACGCGGCCCGGCTCGAAAATCAGCGTGCAGTCGATGTTTTTCAGCTCGCCCAGCAGGGCCCGTGCATATTCATGCGGCTGAGGGGGCGCTTCCTGGTCGTATACTATGCCGAGCCCGCCGCCAAGATCGAGATAGCGAATATGGAACCCGGTTTGCCGCAATCTTTCTATAAGAGAGCGAAGCCGTCTTAGCGCATCGACGAAGGGTGTGACATCTGTAAGCTGGCTGCCGATATGGCAATCGAGCCCTACGACCTCGATGTTCTTGAGGTTTTTTGCCTTCTCGTAGGCCCGCAGAGCGCTGTCGGCCGAGATGCCGAATTTGTTCCTCTTCATGCCGGTGGAAATGTATGGGTGCGTGTTGGGGTCGATATCGGGATTGACTCGCAGGGAAATCGATGCCCTGGTGCCCATTGCTTCGGCCCGGCGGTTGATCTGCTCGAGTTCCTGGGAAGATTCGATATTGAACATCAGGATTTTTTCACGAAGCGCGAAATCGATTTCTTCAACCGTTTTGCCCACCCCGGAATAGACGATACGCTCAGGTGGAATTGCGGCCTTGCGGGCGCGGTAGAGCTCGCCGCCCGAAACGATGTCCACTCCGGCGCCCATCGAGCCGAACAGTTTCAAAATTGCGACATTGGAGTTGGCTTTTGCAGAGTAACAGGTAAGGTGCGCAACATTTGCGAAAGCGGCGTCAAAAGTTGTGAAATGGTGGCTGAGCGTAGCAAGACTGTATATATAGCACGGGGTCCCGGTTTTTTCGGCGATAAGCCGCACCGGAACCTCTTCGCAATAGAGTTCGTCTCCTTTATACTGAAAATGATGCATCGAAAAAATCCTCGCGGTCCATACTGATATCGGATATCGGGCCGGAGCCCCGGATATACTATCGGCCTATTCGTTCAGCAGGTTTCTGACCTCGAACCATTTGGAGAGCAGACCCTCTTTATGGTCCGCCTGGGAGCTTACGGCAGATACGGCGTAAAAATAAGTCGCCCCCTTCTTGGCGCCGTGGTCCACAAAAGGCGGGTGTTGTACCGGACTCGCAGTCAGCCGGATAATTTCTTTTCCTTCCCTGCGATAAACGTGATAGCCGCCGGTTTTCCCATCGGTCTCAGTCCAGTGTATCTCAAGGGCCCCATGCGCCGGAGTTATCCAAACCCTGTCGGGAGGAGGGGGCAGCGCAGATTCGGGCCCTTTGGCCTGGACCGTGGAAGAGGGCTCCCCGAAAATGTAGACCCCATCGGTAAACAGGACCGCAACGACCCGATAGCTGTAGTTCAGCCCGGGGGCAACCGACTGGTCGTTATAGGCATTGCCTTTTACAAAAGTCGGGGCTGCCTTTTCCCAGCCCTTCTCGCCGGAAAGCCTCTCGACGCGGAAAGATAGACTTGCCGCATCGAGATTATTTCCTTCGAGGTCCTTTAAGACCGGTTTCCACTGAATCAGAACCCCGTTCGGCTCAGTGGCCGCCGCAAGGTTGACGGGCGCAACCGGTCCAGGGTAGACTTTGGCTATCGCGGGGTTGGAGAGGCTCACATACTGGCCTGTTTCGTCCGTGACAGCCACCTGGTAACGATAAGCCCGGTGGTATGAGACAGCGGTATCAACCCATCGAAGCTTACCGTCGTTGCCCGGTTTTGCGGATGCGGCATCCATGCTGTGGACCCGCTCCTGGTCGAGAGGGGGACATTCAAGGCAATTGCGGTTTTCCCATTTTAGATCGGACCTCAAGATCGAATATCCAAGCCTTTTGTCCGCTTTCACAGCGACCGGACTCCACGAAAGTTCGACAGATCGAGGCATAACCTGAGCCTTCAGGTCGTTTACCTGCGGAGGCGGCGGCGCCCCCTCAGGTTTTGGAAACAATTTCTTGCCGCATCCTGAAACCATAATACTCAAAACACAGATAGCAATGATGATTTCCAGGCACTTATATTTCGCCGAATGAGGCAGGATTCGCATAGGTTCCCTATTTTTCCGGTTCTCGGTTTTGCCTTGAGTATGGTTTGCAGGCTTCCAGGTCTACCCTCGCCCGGGCAATGGCTTCTTTTACCCGTGAGGTAGCGGTGCCTCCAACTGATCTTCTCCGGTCGATTGCGCTCGAAATATCGAGGTATTCAAAAACATGCTCATCGAAAGCCGTGTTGAAAGTTTTGAACTCGTCAAGCGTGCAGTCGCTCAGCTCCTTGCCGGTCCGAATGCAGTATTGAACCAGTTGGCCTACAGCATAATGCGCTTTGCGGAAAGGAACACCACGACTGACCAGATAATCGGCCAGATCGGTGGCCAGTGTAAAGTTATGCCCGGCCATACGGGCCATTGTCTCCTCATTGATCCGGATTTCGGGGAGCATTTTACTCAAAAGGCCCAGGGTGGCAAGCACAGTATCGACAGTATCGAAAACCGGTTGCTTGTCTTCCTGCAGATCGCGGTTGTAGGCCATGGGCAGCCCCTTGGTCATAGTCAGAAGCGCAATCAGGTTTCCATACACCCGGCCGGTTTTGCCGCGCATCAACTCAGGTACGTCCGGATTTTTTTTCTGGGGCATGATGCTGGAACCGGTGCAGAATGCATCACTTATCTCGATGAAGGCGAATTCCGGGCTCGACCAGATAATAAGCTCTTCGGCCATGCGGCTTACGTGCATCATTAAAATAGCAGAAGCCGAACAAAATTCGATCAGGTAATCGCGGTCTGCGACCGCGTCCATAGAGTTTGCCACAACCTTGGAAAAACCAAGCTGACGGGCGGTCCACTCCATGTCGGTGGGAAAAGTGGTGCCTGCAAGCGCCGCGCTTCCCAACGGCATTACGTCGGTGCGGGTGAGACAATCCCTGAATCTTGCGAAGTCGCGGCCAAACATTTCATAGTAGGCCATCATATGATGCGAAAAAAGAATCGGCTGCGCGTGCTGGAGGTGGGTAAACCCCGGCATGATTACCCCAAGGCGCCTTTCGGCCATTGCGACCAGGGTCGCCTGAACTTCCCATACAAGGTCCATTATGCTCGAGAGCACATCGCGCATGTAGAGCCGCATATCAAGAGCAACCTGGTCGTTTCGGCTCCTGGCCGTGTGGAGTTTGCCGCCGGTCTCTCCTATCCGAGCGGTCAGCTCGTTTTCGATTGCCATGTGGATGTCCTCCCGGGAGGAATCCAGGACAACCCAGCCCCGCTCTATGTCGCGAGCTATTTCGCCCAATGCCTGCACAATGCTGGAGGCCTCCTCGTGCGAAATTATGCCGCACTCGGCCAGCATGAGGCAATGCGCGATGCTCCCCTCGATATCGTAGCGATAGAGCCGGCTGTCAAAATGGATGGAAGCGGTGTATTCCTCCACCAGTTTGTCTGTGGGCAGCTCGAAACGTCCCTTCCACAGCTTTTCGGCCATGTGCTGCTTACTCCGAAACGGAGATCAGAGGTCGGAGGACAGATTTCCGTCCTCCGTCTTCCCCGTCTTCCGTCTTACGCTACAGGTCCTACAGGTTGTGCGTGAGTCAAGGATGGGCACAGCTTTATCGTGCCCACCGGTTTTTCATGCACCCAATGATATTTGGTGGGCAGATAAGGCCTGCCCCCCCTACGGCTCTTTTCATAGTTTCAGGGTGTCCCAAATGGACATGATGAACTGCTACTCAATTTTACTTTGGAGGCTGCTGAAGGCCTTTGTTCACAAGCGTTTCGATCCGCAGCCTCAGTCCGAGCAGCCGGATAAAGCCGCTAGCCTCATCCTGCCGGTAAACGTCGTCTTCTTCAAAAGTGGCGAAGCCGGGCTGGTAGAGAGAGCGCTCCGACCTGCGCCCGACCACCTGGCAGCTTCCCTTGTAGAACTTCAGACGGGCGGTCCCCCAGACATTTTCCTGTGCGAGGTCCATCATATTCTGCAGGTAGCGCATCTCGGGCGAATACCAAAACCCATTGTAGATCATACGCGAGTATTCCTGGACAAGGCCGTCGCGCAGGTGCATAACTTCCCTGTCCATGGTTATGGATTCGACTGCCCTATGGGCGATTCGCATTATGGTGCCGCCCGGGGTTTCGTAGACGCCCCGGGATTTCATGCCGATGAACCGGTTTTCCACCAGGTCCACGCGGCCAATCCCATGCTTTCCACCGATCTTGTTGAGATGCTGGAGTATGCCGGCCGGGCTCATGCGCCTGCCGTCAACGGCAACCGGGTCTCCTTTTTCATAATCGATTTCGATAATTTCGGGTTCATCCGGAGCATTTTGCGGATCTGCGGTCATGATGAACATCTCCGGGTCGGGCTCTGTCCACGGGTCTTCGAGAATGCCGCCCTCGTAACTTATATGCAGCATGTTGCGGTCGCAGCTATAAGGCTTGGCCTTGGTAACCGGAACCGGTATCCCGTGCTTTTTTGCAAACGCAACAAGGTCGCTTCGTGACTTCATATCCCATTCCCGCCAGGGCGCGATCACCTTTATGTCAGGCCTGAGCGCCATGTAAGCCAGCTCGAAGCGCACCTGGTCGTTTCCCTTCCCGGTGGCTCCGTGGCTCACCGCGTCAGCCCCTTCTTCCTCGGCTATCCTGATCTGGTGCCTGGCGATCAGCGGGCGGGCAATCGATGTGCCGAGCAGGTACTGACCTTCGTAGATGGCGTTGGCTCGAAATGCCGGAAAAACGAACTCGCTTGCGAACTCCTCCCTCAGGTCTTCAATGCGCGCTTTGATCGCGCCGGTCGCGAGTGCTTTTTTTTCGATCCCGTCCAGTTCTTCATCCTGGCCCAGGTCGGCAGAGAAGGTTACAACTTCGCATCTATAGGTCTCGATGAGCCACTTGAGAATAATCGAAGTATCAAGTCCGCCTGAATAGGCGAGGATAACCTTTTTGACACCCATCACCAAAATACTCCGTTCTTAAAGCCACTGAAAAAGCCAGGGAAATCCCACCATAGAAACGGGACATGGTCCGGACAAGAAAAGGGCGCAGAGGAAGAAATGCAAGACAAGTCCTGACTCTTAAAAGGATGAAGATTTTGCAGAGCGATGTTCTATCTCTGCGTTCTCTGCGTCTCCGCTGTGAATATCTTTTTGTCCTTTGCGTCTCTGCGGTGGAGTCCTGTCTTCGCGCCTTTGCCACAGCCGAGATCAGAGCCTTCCGCTTCCGATCATCCAGTCGAGGAGCGCCATTTGCAAGTGAAGCCGGTTTTCAGCCTGGTCAAAAACGGGGGCCCGCCTGCTTTCGAGCACCTTTGCGGTGATCTCCTCTCCCCGGTGAGCGGGCAGGCAGTGGAGCACTATCGCGTGCGGCGGCGCACATGCCAGAAGTCGCGAATTTATCTGGTAATGCCGAAAGGCTTCCATTCGTTGCGAGGCCTCGCTCTCCCGCCCCATGCTCGCCCAAACGTCGGTATAGATCACGTCGGCGCCCGATACGGCTTCTTTGGGATCGGCCATCAGCCGGATTTTTGCTTTTGTCTGGCTCTCGGCCCAGCCTAACACCTCCTCATGAGGTTCGTAGCCGGGAGGGCAAGCGAGATTTAGAGAAAAGCCAAGGCGTCCGGCCGCATTTATCCATGAATTTGCAACGTTGTTTCCATCCCCCACCCAGGCGACAGTGAGATTTTCGAGCGAGCCCCGCTTTTCGCGGATCGTCATAAGATCGGCCAGCACCTGGCAGGGATGATAGTGGTCAGTCAAAGCGTTTATAACGGGAATGGAGGCGAAGCCGGCCAGTTCCTCAACGTCGCTTTGAGCAAAAGTCCTCATGACTATAGCGTCGATATATCGCTCCAGAACGCGCGCCATGTCGGCAAGAGGCTCCTGCCGGGAAATCTGGGTATCCTGGGCGGTCATGAACATGGGCTGCCCCCCCAGCCGGCAGATGGCTGCCTCGAAGGAAACCCGCGTTCTGGTCGAGGGTTTCAGAAAAATTAGGCCCACAATTTTTCCGGTGAGCGACTTGGGCAGCACGCCCGCTGCAAGCTCCGCCTTCATCTTTTCGGCTTTGGCGATCAGTCCGAGAATTTCCGGGGCGGAAAGGTCCCGGATCGAGAGCAGGTCGCGCTTCATAGGGCTTCCTCTTTAAAGACGCCCGCCAGGATGCCGATCATCTCGTCTATTTCGGATCTGCCGGCGATAAGCGGCGGAACGAACCTCAAAACC
Organism: Syntrophobacteraceae bacterium; assembly: GCA_052143075.1. GTDB lineage: Bacteria > Desulfobacterota > Syntrophobacteria > Syntrophobacterales > Syntrophobacteraceae > SbD1. The sequence continues at coordinate 23,761 of JBKQTS010000061.1, forward strand.
GTATCGTGCGTGCAGTTTATTATGGCGCCTCTCTCCAGGCATTTTAGAACGAATTTCGCGCCTGGGACGGCCAGCTCCAAACCCACAATGAGACCTCGGCCGCGAACGTCTTTGATGAACGAATAGCGTTCCTTGAGTTCCTGGAGCCTCGAGATGAAATAGGCGCCGGTCTCGCGCACCTTGCCCAGGAAAGCAGGTTCGGAAATCACCCTCAAGGTTGCCAGGGCCGCCGAGGCAACAAGGGGGCCTCCGCCGAACGTGGAAGCATGGCTGCCGGGGGTAAAAGCCCCTGCGAGCTCATCTGTCGCAAGCATTGCCCCCATTGGCAATCCGTTTGCCAGCGCCTTTGCCAGGGTCATTATGTCAGGGGTCACATCCTCCTGTTCGTAGGCAAAAAGTGAGCCTGTTCTTCCCAGTCCCGACTGGACCTCATCAAAAATGAGCAGGAGCTTCCTTTCTTTGCAAAGCGCCTTGAGGTCCCTCAAGTAGCCGGGAGCCGGGAAATTGAGTCCGCCTTCCCCCTGGACCGGTTCGACCATTACCGCGCAGGTCTTGTCCGTAATGGCTGCTTCAACAGCCGAAACGGAGTTAAAATCGACATGGACAAAACCTTCCACCAGCGGCTCGAAACCTTTATGGATCTTGCTTTGACCGGTAGCCGAAAGGGTCGCCATGGTCCGGCCGTGGAAGGAACCCTTCATTGAGATGATGTGGAACCTGCCGGGGCCGAAGGTGTCATGGCTGTACTTTCTGGCGAGCTTTATCGCCGCTTCGTTGGCCTCAGCGCCGGAGTTGGAAAAAAACAGCTTATCCGCAAATGAAAGTCGTGTCAATTCCGCCGCCAGCTCAACCTGTGGATATGTATAAAAGAGGTTGGAAACATGAATCAGTTTTCGCGCTTCCTCGCTGATTGCCAGGGTCACTTCCGGGTGGCAGTGCCCGAGGGCGCAAACGGCAATGCCGGCAAGAAAATCAAGGTATTCTTTTCCGGCGTCATCCCAGAGCCTGCACCCCGCCCCCCTGACAAAAGCCACCGGAAACCTGGCGTATGTGCCGAAGATATGCTTGCTGCACTGCTGCTCTATTCCATCAAACCGTGCATTCATTTGGTTCGCTCGCTGTTTCTCAGGATCTCGGTTCCGATCCCCGCGTCTGTGAATATCTCGAGTAAAATGGCGTGGGGAAGGCGGCCGTCAACTATGTGGACCTTTGCGGTCCCGGCCTCCAGAGCGTCGATTGCGCATTGGATCTTCGGAATCATCCCGCCCCGTAGCGTCCCGTTGCGCATTGCCTCTTCGGCTTCCCCCACCGTCATGCTCGATATAAGCTTTCCCTCCCCGTCGAGGACTCCGGGCACATCGGTCATGAGCAAAAACTTATCAGCCTTAAGAGCCCCCGCAATCGCCCCCGCCACAAGATCTGCGTTTATATTGTACGTTTCCCCGTTCTCACCCACCCCGATCGGGGCGATCACCGGGATTATATCGCTTTGCGAAAGGGTCTGCAGGACCTCCAGGTTAACCCGCGCCACCTCGCCGACCTGTCCTATGTCAATTATCTCTGCAGGCCTGTCTTCTACGGCATCTCGAACGATCGTGAGCTTTCGGGCCTCGATGAGCCGGGCATCCTTGCCGCTCAATCCTACCGAGCGTCCTCCATGCCTGTTTATCAGGGCCGCTATCTCTTTGTTGACCTTTCCCGAGAGCACCATTTCCACGATCTCCATGGTATCGGCATCGGTTATGCGCATTCCGTCGCAAAAGTCCGATTTCTTTCCTATCCGCCGCAGCATCTCGCCTATCTGCGGCCCGCCGCCATGGACCACCACCGGATTTATCCCGATGTACTTCATCAGGACGACGTCCTTTGCGAAGCTCTCCTTGAGCTCTTCGGCCACCATCGCGTGACCGCCGTATTTTATGACGATCGTCTTCTGGTAAAACCGGCGAATATAGGGGAGGGCCTCAACCAGTATATTAGCTTTTTCGATCATGACAACCCCCCGAAAATAGAAATAAAAATCCTCCCTTTCCGCCTAAACGGGAGGATTGGCCAAAAAATAAGTTGTTTGCCCAATGAATTTAAAGGATTGTGCCGGGCGTTTCAAATAAAATATGCAGAGGCGGCCCTGCATGCCCCTGCGGGACGCCGGACAAGAAGAGGACTGGTCATCGACAGAGCACGGAAATAAAAGCTTGGACAGGATTGACAGGATTAAGAGGATTTAACGGGGTGATGAAAAAGGGTTCTCTGGTTGGAGTAACTCCGTAAAGTGGTCAATGATTTCGTCATCCAGGCGGAAGCCTGATCGGGACTGTGGCAGGTTTCGCCGGGGTGACGTCTATGATATCTTATTTTCGAAATTCGTGCTTTTTCCGGCTGAAAATATCTAAAGACACAGACACGAATTGACACGGATAGACACGGATGGACATGGTCGAGATCAGAGCATCATGACAGAAGTGGACCGGGCCCTGAAACTGCACTATGAGCTGGACTGATCCTGCGTGTCAATCGCCCGATCCAAGTTTTGCAATTTCGTTCTCGGCGAGGGCGACCGGGACCTTTCGGTCCTCGATCATGGATGCGTAGAAAAGGATTTTTGCACAGTGCTCGAGTTTTTCCATGCGCATGCAGGCTTCCATCAGGCTCCCACCGAAAGTCAGCGCCCCGTGCCTCTTAAGAAGTATCGCCCGGCTGCCCATGATATAAGGCTCGATTGACCGGGGGACTTCATCGGTCGATGGAGTTGCGTAGGCTGCAACGGGAACATTGCCCAGCATGAGCCAGACCTCGGGCAGGACTTTCGAGTTTAACGGAAACCCGGCCAGTGTGAATGCCGTTGCCACAACCGGGTGCGCATGCACTATCGCCGAAACGTCGGGCCTCATGCGGTAGACCTGGAGGTGCATTCGTATTTCGCTCGACGGCCTCATCGGGCCTTCCAGAAGATTTCCCTGCATACAGGTTTTTGCGATCTGTTCGGGCTCGATGTCTCCCTTGGAAACACCACTCGGGGTTATCAGCATGCAGTCCTCGCCGGCCCTGCAGCTAATATTGCCGTCGGTTGCCGCAATCAGCCCGTTGCTCTCCAGCTTGCGGCCAACCTTGATTATCTGAAGACGTAAACTCCGCTCTTGACTATCCATGCTGCTCCCCCCAAAATCGCAGTCCGTTTACAGCACTTTACACCACAAAGACAAGATCTCACCGCAGAGGACGCAGAGAGTGCTGAGAGAAATCAATAGCCTGGACTGAAGATCTTAACAAAATTTCAAGAAACCCGATGTTAGTTACGCAGAGTCCTGTCCACGACGAGTCTTTGCGGTGAGATCCTGCTTAGACCCGGTTCATCGCTGTTATACTATACTTTACAGCCGGCGGGCGCCAGACCGAATAGAATCTCCAAAGGAGAAGAAAATATGATCAGGTGGTTCAAACGAAAGAAAAAGAAAGATCGCGGGCAAGAGGGGGGGAATTTTTTTGAGACGGGGACTGAAGCGGAGGACGGAGGGACGGAAGATGGAGGACGGGAGACGGAAGACGGAGGACAGAGGACGGAGGATGAGGAAAGAGAAGGACCGGAGGAAGCGGCCGAGGCGCAAACCGTAGAGGAACCGGAACCCGTAACGTTTACCCCTGCCGAAGGACTCGGCCAGGATAACTCATTATCGGGCGAACATGCGCCCGCCTCGCGGGTGGGTGAGAGGGCCATCGAGATTGAGGCCTGCGGTCCCGTTTCCCAAGCCCCGTTGCCCGGCGAAGAAGATGTCCTGGAGGAAGAAGAGGACGTCCTGGATGAAGAAGAGGAGGCCCCGGAGGAGGGTGTGCCGAGAAGGGGTTTTTTCAGGCGCCTTCGCCAGCGGCTCAAAGGAACGCGTGAGAAATTCGTCCACCGGATAGATCGGCTGGTTCTGGGCAAAAGGGTCATAGATGATGAACTGCTCGATCAACTGGAAGAGATTCTCATTACCTCCGACCTGGGGGTGAGAACCACCGGGATGCTGCTGCGCAAAGTCGCCGACAAGGTAAAGCGAAAGGAGTTGAGCGATCCCGCCCGGCTCCGGGAGCAGATACGCGAGGAAATCAGGTCCGTTTTGAGCGTTGAAGCCCCCGTGCTCGACTACCGCACGCACAAACCGTTCGTGGTCATGATCGTAGGAGTAAACGGCACAGGCAAGACTACGACCACCGGCAAGCTGGCCAACCAGTTGAAACTGCAGGGCCTTAAGCCGATGCTCGCCGCCTGCGATACCTTCCGGGCCGCCGCAGTCGAGCAGTTGTCAATCTGGGGCGATCGTACCGGGGTCCCGGTGGTGAAGCAGAAAAGCGGATCGGACCCTTCCGCCGTGGCCTTTGACGCGCTCGATGCAGCGGTTTCGCGCGACATCGACGTCATACTGATGGACACTGCAGGCCGCATGCACACCAAGGTCAATCTCATGGAGGAACTGAAAAAAATCCACCGGGTCATCAACAAAAAGATGCCGGAGGCCCCGCACGAAGTGTTCCTTGTCCTCGACGCCTCAACGGGCCAGAACGCGCTTTCGCAGGCAAAGCTTTTCAAGGAGGGCATAGGCCTCACAGGGCTGATTTTGACCAAGCTCGACGGCACTGCCAGGGGCGGGATTATCGCGGCCATTTGCGACGAGCTTCAGGTGCCGGTCCGCTATATCGGGATCGGAGAGCGCCTCGACGACCTGCGCCCGTTTGACGCCGAGGAGTTTACGAATGCGTTGTTTTGAGTCGGGGCTGATACCAAATAGCGTTCAAGATAATTCTTAATAACCCCAAAAAGAGCGGGGGAATGTTTTTTCACTACCATGACAAGCCGGACCTAAAAAGGGACAGATTAGACACGGATGGACACGTATGGACACGGATGGAGGAGCGCAGCGGAGTGGATAAGAACTGATGCAAGTGCAAATATCTTATTTTCAAAATATAAATTTTCCTGATCGGGACGACTGGATTCGACAGTCGCCCCACGCCTAAGTTATTGATTTAATTATCACCGACTGACCCCTGACCCCCGATTGACCCCTGCATGCGTGCGGGACTTTGTTCATCAACGCTGAGCCAAGAAACCATTTGAGATTTCTTTGACTGAGTCCGTACCTAAACTTCCGAGGATTTCGCGGATCTCTGGTGTACATTGTGCCCCCATCACAGTGATGATCTGCCACGATGGGTGGTGCTCGTCGATGGTAGGCAGCATGTCGGCAACCGATGCTTCCGGCGATGCATTCGCGACAAATGTTGTGAGGCTTCCATTACCTTCTTTGTATTTTCTGTCGTCCCAAATACTACGCGCTACCGCAGTGCCCACAGTGTTATCTGCAACCCATACATGCGAACTCAATGTGAGGGAAAGCAGGTCACCAGCGAATTTCAGTCCCACAATAAGGGTGATATTGACTAACTCTTGCTCCATCTAATCCTCGCGAAGGCTACTGCCGTTTTTAGGGATAGGGATACACATCGAACGAAAGCGCAAGCCCAACATCTGCAATCGCACTTAGCAGTGAAGGGGGAAGTTCGAAGCCGAAGTTCCTGCCACCATACATTCCGATGAAGAGTTCGACGCGGCCACCTTCTGAACGGACACGCGCAAAGAAATCCCGTGACGGAGTAAGTTGCTTTGCTAAATCATCGAGATACTCTTCGAGCAATGTCCCCTCCGAAGGCTGCTCATGTGGGGTGAGATTTGAAGTCCAATAACTTTCGCGATAGATGCCCTCAAGCGGAGTTCCTTTTGGCGTTTGCCGAGGATCACCGGCTTTCCATGCGTGTTTAGGTTCGAGCGCAAGGAAGCGGGTAATCTCCGCAGGGTCGATGTTCGGGTGGAATAGTCGAAGTGAAATCGTGTAGGAGTAAGGATGCATTGGATTTTCCAATTATTTTTGAGTTGCTTACTGTTCCTCAAGTCCGGGAACTAGAACCGGACACTCAAGAGGAATTCGAATGGACTTTCCGATCAGAGGAATGAACTCAACCTCATTACCGCTCTTAGGTGAAAGATAATCTATAAAGCCTTTGGCTTCAAAGGCTTTGATGCGTTTAGCGAAAGGCATTTCATTTACATAGCCGAATTTGAGATAAGCGGGGCGGGCGTGATGTGAACCTTGGAAAACTGTGACTGCAAGCGTGTCCTTGGCAACCGACTTTACCTCCAAGTTACCCGCCCAACTTGCCCATTTAAACGATTTCGGACTGAATGCTAATTCTCCACCCTCCGTGCGCTCGCATTCGTTCAGGGAAAGTAGTTCAAGACTGCATTGCCCCAACCCGCAATAAAGATGAAATATGTATATAGCATTCTTGTGCGTTTCACTGGTGGCTCGGCGTGCGGCCACTTTGAAATCCACGTTTGGAATGTCTGATTGCCCCGGCTTGCTTGAGGCATGAAGTGAGGAAGAAGCCACCAGCAATAGTAAGATGCCTCTTACGAGATGTTTCATGCTCTTTTTCGCTCCTGCTGAAACCGGGGGAATTGAAATCGAATTAAGCATGAGCACCGAAGTTTCTCACACTGCTGCACAAGGCGGCGATGGCGCACAACCCCACGAAAATAGCAACTTTTACCAGAAGCTCTAGCCACGGGAAACGCTCCGATCCATCGGGATTGCTCCAACCGCCCTTCATGTCGTCATCGATGGTAACAAGATGCCCTAGAAGCGCCCAAGCAGAGAAGCCAATAAGCGAGAAGATGTAAGGAATTCCGCCAACGAAAGAAAGGGCTATGGCGGTACTCACAATGAGCAATAGCATGATAGAGTAGTGCTTGGTCTCGGCTTTCATGACGAATCCTCTATTTCCTTAAATCCACCTTTATTTATATATCATTTTCTTGTACCAAGAAAAGGTATAGAAATAACCTCAAGCTCAGTGTTTACATCAGTTGATACATTCATACTGAAAAGGTGATCTTAAATGATGGACTCCTACAGTTTTAGATCACCTTTTTGATTGCCGATGACAAGTAATAGCAGCCTTCAGATATGATTCTCTCAAGATGACTGATGCCTTAAAACTGGCTCAGTGCCACATTTCTAGTGGGCTGGACGGGACAAATGCACGTATTGTTCATACTCTACACGACGAAATAATAGTCGAAGCCCGAGAAGATATAGCGGATCAGATGAAAGCGATTGTTGAGGAGTCGATGGAGGAGACATTCAAGAGAATCATTCCAGAGGTCCCGTTTGTCGTTGAACCCGGAGTTGCCGATTCGTGGGGGTGAGATGCGGAATACAACACTTAATACTTAAATCGGGAGTGTTTGATCAGAACGCATTCCCCTTGCGCCCCTTTTTGACACGACAACCTCACTCTTGATCCCCTTAACCTTTCCGACATGCCCCAGAGCCTTTTCTGCATCTTCTGTTAGTTGATCACCGCTCCATCTTTGAAACAGATCGTGCTCAATGCTGAAGTAGTCGAATATCTTTCCAATGGTGTGATCAATAATATCTTCGATGGTCTTTGGATGATGATAAAAGGACGGCACCGGAGGCAAGATATGTGCTCCCATATCGGCGGCCATGCTTAACAGGCGCAAATGCCCTTTATGAAGGGGTGTTTCTCTGACTACGAGACAAAGCTTGCGTTTTTCCTTCAGTACTACATCAGCAGCGCGCACAAGCAGGTTGTCACTGTAAGAATTGGCGATTCCCGACAACGACTTGATCGTGCAGGGCACCACAACCATGCCGGACGTAATAAATGATCCGCTGGATATGGAGGCCGCCATGTTTTTGTGGTCATGAACAAAGTCCGCCATCGCCGTGACTTCATCGGCCGTGTAGCAGGTTTCGATCTGGATATTCTGCTTGCCGGCTTCTGAAATGATAAGGTGCGTTTCATAGTCCGTCTGCTTAAGTAGTTGCAGACACCGAACTCCATATATGACGCCGCTTGCGCCGGAAATTCCGACTATTATACGTTTTTTCACTTTTCACCTCAAAAACGGAGGGCCCGTGAGTCAGTTTGTTGGATCGTCAGTAGGTAAAGACCGGTCAATAGCCTCAATAATCCGGAACCCCTTTTCTCGAAGTGCAGCGAGGACGGCAGACAGTTCGGACGTTCTAAGCCGCATAACCATTCGCTTCTTCCCGGCCTGAGGTTCTTGCAGCATGAAGAAGCTGTGGAGCGACGCACCGGCTGAGCAAACGGTCCGCACAATCTCATTGCCGGTCGCCTGGGTAAAATCGTCGCCCTCAACGGTTATTCCGCACATTTTCTCTTTGACCCCGAGCAGTTGGTAGAAAGTTTTGAAGATGTCACGGTCGCTAATAGTTCCTGCAAGCTTATCCCCGTCCATAATCGGGAAAAAGCCGCGGCCCAGGTTGACGCCTTTTTCCAAAGCCGTTTCCACTGTATCGTTAACGCTCAGAGTAATGGGATTGCGGACCATCAAATCTTTAACTTTCATTCGGGTATTAAAAAAGTTCATCTCATGCACGCTCTGAGAAGCAAGCACGAAGGAAGCGGCCTGGCGAATATCGCGGCGCGCCAGAATGCCTCGAAGCTTGCCATCATCGACCACCGGTAAAAATGGAACCTTGAGTTCATCGAAAAGCTCACGTGCGCGACTGGCCGTCATGTCGCTGTTGATGGTTACCGGGTCTTTTTGCATCCAATTGATGATGAGCATGCCTGTTCTCCTCATGCGTTTAGCGTCCGGTGCCAACTTTTTCGGCGATATCCTTTTTCAAGGCTTCCTTGTTTACTTTGCCCGAATCGCCAACAGCGGGAAATTCACTGACCAGTTCCAGGCGCTCAGGCACCTTGAACATTGCAAGCTTCTTGGATTTGAGAAATTCGACCATGTCTTCGAAAGCAAAAGCATGGCCCGGCTTTGGGATCACATACGCACACGCGCGCTCTCCCATTTCGCGGTCCGGATACGGCACAACGGCTACGGCTGACACCTTGGGATGATCGTTTAGCAAGCCCTCGATCTCCGCCGGGTAAATGTTTTGGCCGCCTCGAATAATCATGTCCTTGGCGCGTCCCAGCATCCACAGGCAACCCTGGTCGAACTTGACGATATCTCCAGTGGTAGTCCAGCCTTCAGGGTCGAATACCGTTGAAGTCAACTGCTCGTCCCGGTAATAGCCGGCAGGTGCATGGGGGCCCCTGAAGTAGAGTACGCCAGGCTCACCGTCGGGTACTTCGTTGCCGGTGTCCTTGTCTAGGAGGCGAACCTTATTTCCGGGGAGCATTCGCCCTACGGTGCGGCGGCGCAGGTCTTTACTGTCCTCGACGCGACATCCCGAAACTGACCCCATGTCCTGGGTGCCAAGGTCGCTGGTGATGGAGGCTTTAAGCGCGATTTCGGCTTCCTCGGCAACCTGCGGGGGCAGGTAGCCGCCTGCGGAGCGGATGAAGCGAAGTGAACTCAGGTCATATTTTGAGGTATCGCATTCCAGTATACGCACCAGATGGGTAGGCACTACTCCTATTGCCGTGGCTTTCTCCCTCTCGATCAGGGCCAGTGCCTCTTCGGGCGAAAATTCCTCCAGCATCACTGTCTTGGCACCCGCCAGAGGCGCAGCAAAATAGGTGAGGGTCCCAGCTGCGCCACCGGCATGGGGTGCTATGGCCACAGTAATATCGTCCCTAGTGAGGTTCCAGATATCCACACGTCCCTTCGAGGTGCAAAGCCTAGGAGCGGCGGGCCATTCAACGAGCTTGGGCATCCCGGTGGTGCCTGATGTCGTCGTCAGAAGCGCTACGTCAGCAGTCGCGCTAAACCGTCTTGCCGCCAGCACCTTTTCGTCTATAGGGCGAGCCGACCGGTCGTGAGCCATTCTGGTTATGGAATAGGTGCCCTCGGGGGCGCCCTTGGGGACCTCGTCATCGAACAAGAAAAAATACTTGAGGTGGGGGAAACGTTTCTGGAGCTCGCGGTACATCTCCAGGTAATCAAATTTGCGATATACATGCGGGATTACTACAGCGCAAGCTTCGGTGCGCTCGACCATGTATTCCAGTTCGCGTTCCCTAAGGTAAGGATAAACCGTAAGAGAAATGCAGCCGGCTTTTTCACAGGCGATGCGGGACAGAAAACCAAATACGGAGTTTGGAGACTGGATGATAATGCGTGCATCCCTGGGAATGCCCATCTCCACCCAGGAAACGGCGATGGCGTCGGCAAGCTTTTTAGCCTCGGACCAAGTCAGGCGGTACTTTGAATCAACCAGTGCTTCTCTATCGCCGAATTCACGCGCATTGCGATCCCAAAAATCGGAGAATAGTTCTTGGGTCCAGTAGCCCTCATCCAGAAATTCCTTTATCATTTCATTGCTATATCTGATCGGCTTCAACTTATTGCCCTATATGGAAATATCGTTATAGACCCAGTTCGGCCCACCGGCTTTTTACATGCTTCACCACTTCAGGATCCAATTCGATTGGAATCGGTTTTTGTTCCCATTCATAAGGAATCGTGGCGTCCATGAGCAGGCGACCGGTGATTTCCCTTGCTTCGATTGGAAGCGATGGGTCCAGAGGAGTGGAACGGCCGCGATTGATCACCTGGGAGC
>JBKQTS010000062.1:0-5752 GCA_052143075.1 Syntrophobacteraceae bacterium
GCAGCCGACAGTTTGATGCTTCCAGTCCGGGCACGATCTTTTGTGAGTGCCCAGTTCGCGCCCGAACCCTCACTGCGTTCGGATTCGCGGTTAAACTACGGACCAATGTCCGGTTCGTATAGTTCGCGGTCGATTTTTTGTGAGGCCGCTTTTGTGAGGGCGCTTTGTGAGGGCGGAGCGCAGCCCACCAAGTAGGGTCGAGGAGCGGGCCATGCCCGCGATGAACTTTTCGTAACAGCTCCTCAGGTCCCTTCGGGCCACCCTGAAACAATGAAAAGGAGCGCCGATAACCCCCCTTTACTAAAGGGGGGCAGGGGGGATTTTGATGCTGTCGGGATGCTGAAGCCTGTCCGAAATAAACTTTTCGTAACAGCTCCTCACGTCCCTTTGGGACACCCCGAAACCATGAAAAGCAGCGGGACCCGCCACTTTCGTCATTCCGGCGGCGCATTTGGGCCGGAATCCAGTGTCTTTTCGAGACAGACAGAGACTGGCTATAGACTGGTCATGGAGAGAACCAGAACTCAGAAAACGAAACCCTTTTCTGACAGGATCAACAGGATTTACAGGATTAATAGAAACGGCTAATTAGTATCCATCCGGAAACCCCGGATAGATTAGTGGCAGTTTCCAGTTCGGAAATGGCAGGATTTCGGCCACGCGCGGAGCGCGCGAGGCCGAGCGCTAGGCGCCATCGGCGGATGGCCGCAGGCCGCCGCCGATAGCGCCACAGTGAGCCGCGCAGCGGCGAAGGGGGTGTGGGGGGCATAGCTCCCCGCTCTTTTAGAAAGCTTCTCGATTGACTGCATGCAAAAACCTAAATGATCCAGCGGACTGCGGTGGCTCTCTTCGAGAAGCCGACAGGGAATATGAGCTGATCGAGGCTATTGGAGCCGGCGACATACCTGCGTTTGAGACGCTGATCAAGAGGTACCGGGACCCTGTCTTGAATTTTATTTTTAAATACATGGGGGATAGATTCGGTGCTGAAGATATTGCACAGGAAGTCTTTCTGCGCGTCTACCGGGCGGCTTCCGAGTTCGAGCCCAAAGGTAAGGTATCGACGTGGATTTTCAAAATAGCATACAACCTGTCCTTAAACGAGGTCTTGCGCAGGAGCCGGTTTTGCCCGATCACCGACATTGACGACCATGGGTTCGAGCCGGCGGAGGCAAACCCTTCAGGTTTGAAGGAGCTTGCGGAAGAAGTGATGGATGCGGTCCGGCATCTTCCCGAAAAGCAGCGTGCCGCTCTCCTTCTGAGGGTGAATGAAGATCTCTCGTATGCCGAAATCGGCAATATTCTTTCAGCCTCGATTCCCAGTGTGGAGTCGCTGCTGTTTCGCGCCCGTGGGAACCTCAAAAAAATATTGATCGGACGTTCGGAGGAATAAACAGTGGAAAACGATGGATTTAGAAACAAATTGTCGGCCTACAAAGACGGGGAATTGGATGGGGACCTTGGTGAAAAGATTTCTCTGCATTTACGAAATTGCGCGGCATGCAGGGAAGAACTGGCCGAACTCGAACGGGTTGATTCTCTGGTAGCGGAAATGCCGAACCTCGATCCCCATGAGTCCTTTTCCTCTCAGATTATCGCCGGGATTTCAACAGGGGAACAAGAGCATCCTGATTGCGCGCCTTTTTCTAAACGTGTCCTCGCCAAGTTTCTGCAACTGGCTGACTCCATTTTCGAACTGGTCACAGGGCATGAACATGAAAGAACGGCCACGCTGGACGAGTTCAGCGATTTTCCTCCTCTTTCCATGAGTCATGCTTATTTCCAGATCATCGGCCAACAGCTTTTCACGCCCCTCCGGGGCACCCTGAAACAATGAAAAGGATGAGCCTCTCACCGGGGTGGCCCGGATAACTCGTTATCCGGGGCGCGTAGCGCCAAGAGGACCACGCAACTTTTTCGTAACAGCTCCTCATGTCCCTTCGGGCCACCCTGAAACAATGAAAAGGGGCGGGGTTCCCACTTTCGTCATTCCGTGTTTGAGTGTTTTTGGGCCGGAATCCAGTGTCTTTTCGAGACAGAGATAAGGACATTTCATATGGCTTCAGGATCTTTTCTGTTTGGTTTTGTGACCGCTTTGCTAATTGTTCTGGCCGTATTTGCCGGTTCATATTACTACTTGAAGTACACAAGGTGGAAGCACTCCAATGTTAAAGGGTATCTTGACTTGATTCCCGATCTGACCGGGGCGCAGCGTGAAAAAGTTCAAGATATCCGAAAGACCTTTCTCCCCGAAGTTGAAAGAATCCGTCAGGATTTGTGTCAAAAGAGAATGGGGCTGGCGAGGGCGCTTTTTTCCGAATCAGCCGATAGATCCGGAGTGCATGCGGCTGCGCAGGATATCTTGAAACTCCAATCGGAACTCGAACACGCGGTCATCGAGCATATTTTAGAAGAAAAAGAAATACTTAGCGAAAGCCAAAGACTGGATTTTTTCCATATTATTCTCCAGCAATTCGCTCATGGCGGATTAGGAGTACACGATGTAAGGGCGAGAAGGAAATTTTAGCTGGAATATTGGTAACGGGATTGGTTGCGTCTGAGTGATATTGAGGAGATCAGTAAAGAAGGTCTGCTCACGGCGGCGTGGGGAAATGTGCGTGATGATACCGCTGCCGGAATTTATCCCGGGAATGCCCAAGCGGAGAAGATTGAGTAGGAATGACGTTGAGAATAGGTAGGGAATAGTTCGCTACGCAATGTCGCCTGACCTTCATGACACGAATGGCTGATTGTTGAACAAAGCAGAGAGATTTCCTGCTATTCGGGCAGCTGTCGCAGTTTGGATTCAGGTTTAGGGCGGATTTCCCTGCGATCAAGCCTCCTCGACGTGTGCTGACTCGATCTGGCTTAACAAGGCTTCGTTTCTGCAGGGCCTGTCTGAGATTATGCGATGCAAGAATCTAGTCTGCAGCAATTCGGTAAACAAATGATTCGAAAATGGCAAAGATTTTATCACTTTCGTTTCTCAACAACGAGGAGAGCTGTGGTGATTTTTGAAATCTGATCCTCACCTATTCCGCCGCAGATTGGAACAACGTATGCTGCTGGACCTTCGAGTGTGCCGAAGAAAACGACCAAAGTCCTGACAGACATGTGAGGACGCATGCTCACAGCCAATGTCCAAAGCGCGCCTACAGGACCAGGGGGCCGGAGTTCGAGTGGAATGGGCCTTCCTGCAGGAAGGCCCCCTTATGTAAAAAGATCCCGCTACGCGGCCTTGGCATGTGACTTCCTTTTCACATAATCACAGGCCTTCCGAACTTCTTTTTTGAACTCATTGTAGTCAATCTGCATTCCATTAATATAGGTACTCCAACCGACTGAGCTTTTGGCGTAATGAACTGCCTCTTCGATCTCCTGGTCCGTAGCGCCATTCAGTTTGGCCATTTCAGTATGGAAAAGAGAACAGTATCGGCACCGAATCGCCGATGAAAGACCAACTCCGATAAGCTCCTTGTATTTGTTCGGAATTGCCGTATCGTCCAGTTGGACAGCCTTGAAAAGCTCCCATTCGTGTTCAAGTGAAGAGTCGGGAATTAACTTGAAGAAGCTGGGAACCAGCCCGAATTTATCTTCGATTTCCTTATAGATTTCCTTGCGGCTCATGAGAGTCCTCCCTTGTCTACCAGGATGTGAGAATTCACCGGCAATAGTAGAACTGCGCTCTGCAAATTAGAGAACAGCTCTGGGAACGCCAGGCCTCATGTATCGATCCGAAAATCGACTATTCACAATAACCTAAGCTCAAGGGAGGATATTGCAACCTGAACTTTGCGTCGACTTAAACCGGCGCTGGTCTGCGTTTGCCTCCGACAGGCCCCGGGACCGCCGGAGGGACACCGATAGTCGGCCGTCAACCTTTCACTGCATCTTGCCATTGTACGCAATAGATCTTTGAAACAGCCGCCAGCTCAGGCTCAGCAAAAGTCCACGTACAGCTTGCCAACAGGTGAATCATGCGATTTTTCAAAGTATGATTTGCATATAGAACCTTAATTGATAACGCATTCGGGGTAGGACCTTGCCAAATCATTGCTGCTCAGGGAAAGAGTGGCCATAATCGACCATTTTTTACCTCTAAAATGCGGTTTTTGGGGCCAGTTTAAGGCTGAAAATACGCTGACAGAAGCCGTTATTTCCTTTAGCAGTAACGGTTTTACGCGGTGCGACCCCGTGAGCCTTGGCCTGGGCCCGGAATCTTAGCGAGGCAGGGAGGGGAATTCAAAAGCGCAGAACAGCCTTTACTGTATATCCATCTTGAGAATCCTTCACCGCTTGGTTTATTTCCTGCGCCGGGTATTGTCTTATCAGCTTATCGAAGGGGAATTTTCCTTCCCTGTAACACCTTATCATATAAGGAATGAATTCCTGCGGGTTGCTGTCGCCCGCAATGCTGTAAAAGACGCTCTGGTTTGGTCCCGGCGACTGGGGTGTGACCCGCTGGTTCGATTCCTCATGAGAAACGCCCAGCTTGGACATTTTTCCAAAAGGACCGAGAGATTTGACGGCCTGGTCGATCACCCGCGAGTCGCCGGTTGTCTCGACCGCATGATCGACGGACCCGACCAGTTTCCTAAGACTCGGGCTGATTTCCTGTTCAAGGGCGTTTATTACGTGAGTCGCTCCAAGCTCTGCGGCCAGTTTCAATCGCGAGGCTACGACATCGACGGCCACGATAGGCCTTGCGCCCGCCATGTTAGCCGCCATCAGCGCCGATAAGCCGACCGTCCCCGCGCCGAAAACCGCGAAAGACTCGCCCGGCCGTGGCTTGATCTCGTTCAGTACAGTACCGGCCCCTGCCTGCACGCCACATCCAAGAGGCGCAAACAGGGCGAGTTCGTCATTATCCGCGGCATCCACGGGAACCAGATTGCGCTCGCGGGCCAAGGCGTGATATGCAAACGAGGACTGGCCAAAAAAGCAGCAGCCTACTTCAGCCCCACTTGTATCATGGATGGTTGAAGAGCCGTCGGGTCTTGTACCGCCAAAATTCAGTTCGTCGAAAGCCATGCAATGGGCCGGATGGCCGGCGACACAACTGGAACAGTGCCCGCAGGAAGCAAACGAAATAACGACCTTGTCGCCGGGGCCGACCCGAACGACTTCGGCGCCGGCGGCTTCAACGACGCCCGCGCCTTCATGCCCGAATACGGCCGGAAAATCCAGGCCAAACAATCCGGCACGCGCAGCTATATCAGTATGGCAAATACCGCATGCTACAATGCGGATGATCGTTTCATCGCGCCCGGGACCGTCAAGATCGACATCCTGAATCAGGAAGGGGGCGCCCGGGCGGGGCGCCACGGCAGCACGGGTGCGGATAGTCATGGCCTATCATGTCTCCAATGTGGCGTCTTGCCTATCAGCTCGCCGCAGGCGATAGACGTAGCTACTCGAGTTTTCCAAATTCGTCAGAACCCACAAAAAGTATCTTCTCATATCCTCTGTACACAGTGCAACACCAGTTACATCGACATATCCCGCTTGGTTTAGGGTCGGGCCAACCGCAATCATCGGAATACACAAGAATCTAGTCTGCAGCAATTCGGTAAACAAATGATTCGAAAATGGCAAAGATTTTAGCACTTTCGTTTCTCAACAACGAGGAGAGCTGTACGTAACAAATCCTGTTTTCCTGAGTGAGTTTAAGTTGTTATAGCGACTTAGCGCTTCTATCTCCCTTTTGCTCTATCTATCTGTTTTTGTCAATGAAAAAAAATCAGTCATGGCT
>JBKQTS010000063.1:0-55047 GCA_052143075.1 Syntrophobacteraceae bacterium
GTTCCCCTTTGCTTGTCACCAACTGCGCGCATGCAGCTTGCCCTCCCTTTGACGAATTTGCGACACAATATCATATGGTTGGAGTGAACGCAGTATAATTTTCACGCATGCTCACGCATAATCCAGGCTGAAGTAGGCCGCCACCACAAAAAGGAAAATTGCAAAAACCAGTGAGAACGTCCTGATTCGCTCTATGTTGTCCAGTATCCTGTCATTCATGGCAAAAAGAAAACCATAAAAGACGAGTAGCAGGTAGAGCGTAAAGTTCGCCCAGTCCCAGACCAGGTTCTGTAATCCGGGGAAATAGGGGCGAAGAAGCGTTTCAGTGAACATCGATGGGATCACGACGATGTATATCCACAAGCCTTTTTCCGGAATCGAGGAAGCAGCTACAAGTCTCGAACCGGCCCCTTCCCTGATCGTTCGCACGAACAGTGGTTTCAGGATCAAAGTGAAAACGTAGAGATAGGCGAGAAACCATAGCTGGCCCCAGTTGAAGTTTCCGTAAGGATATGGCCCTTTCGAAAAGAAAGCGGGATAGAACTCGAGGAAATTCCCGTGGAATGATCCAATGAAAAGCGCCCTCAGGTAAGACAGGGGAGCGCAGAGCAGAAGCGTGCCCGCAATGAGCGGCACCAGCAGTTTCGCGCGCCTTTCCCTCATATACTCGTCAGGTGTTTTGTGTTGCAGAGCGTAGTAGGAGGCGGCTCCGGACACCATAAACAAGACCGGCATGATCCATATCGACAGAAACGCAAGACCGATATCCATGGCCAGCGCGGACTGCTGATACTTGATAAAGGCGTCGCCGACCCTGGTGAAACTGACGGCGCTGTGGAACGGCACGAGCAGAAGTATCACTCCAATCCTGATCCAATCAAGGTAGTAAGCCCGGTTGCTCTGACTCATTTTCCCTCCCGCTCTCCTTAATGGAACAGCAGCCGACAAACCCCCATTTTCCTCCTTCTACCCAAAAAAGTTGAGCGCGTCAACCCTGCAAATTTCGGTCAGGCATATGAGTCACCACTTCTTTTATTTTAGCTGTAACCCCATCTAACCGGGGTCAGATGGGATTACAAGCTGATGATTACTCTCTAAATCGCAACATGGGTCGCCTCCGACGCCACGATATACCACGTAATGAACATGGCATTGGTGAATGCGCCGGCATAGACAAGACCCGTCTTCTCATAAAAATAGGCTGATATAAGACTGACTATAATGAACAATGGCAACAACTGCATAGCGACGACAATATAGAGCGTCATTCTTATATCATGGATCGGGGCGGCTCCCCCTGCCAAAAGAGGTACATAAAGGATGAGGAGCATCACCAGATAACCGAGCGACGCGACAACTGCGCTCATGATCATTCTCTTGGCAGTGCTTCCAGTAAGGGACCGCATCTGCCCCTGCAGAACGACCGCAAACATTATATAAAACACGGCGAAGGGAATGACATATCTCAGCGCGACCCTCGTCTGTAAAAGGCTCATGGGCTTGAGCGGCATGACCCAGAACCTGAAGTCTACATTGAAGAAATAGGCTACGAGCACCGCCGACATATAGACTATGAAGACTACAAGGAAAGCAAACCAGGCAGAAAGCCCGATCTTTTTCCAACTCATGCCCGCCGGGGCCTCCAGGCCGTAGGATACTAAGTTCCCGCCCTTTTTCCTGTTCGATGCGAAATGCCATATCGAAAAGAAAACGAGCGAGATGAGCGTATTGACCAGCATCCAGAAAAGGATACAGTTCGAGATCTGTTGCGGAAAAATCGGAGAAGCTTTTGCGGCGAGATTTCCTATCAGCGTCAAATGAAAGTAGGTGAGGGTCGGGACGAAGAACATGAGGGCACAGCCAACCCACCATCCTGCGCCGGTCGCAGGCTTGGGGTTTTGAGGCGTCCCTTTGAGTGTGCTGAACCATCCGGTTTGAAGCAACAGATTGCCTGCGGCAAACAGGAGCAAGATCGCCCCGATGAAACCGATAAGAGTCGCAATCTCCTTCCAGTACCATATCTGATTGTCGGGAGGAAGGGTATTTTCCGGGCCCAGGGTTTTCTGAAACCACGTGATCGCATAACCGATTGCCGCAGTGGACAGATGATCGCCCGGATGGGTCGTATTCGGCTGATAGAGCACGCGGGCTGTTCCGTCTTCTATTGACCCATATATTTTGCCGGGTACAATCGTATCGGTTACGCCGAATACTTTCTTGAGTTTCTCACTTTTTACCACTTCACCGGCTATGGGCACTTCCCACATGAGCATTGAAAACTCATCGTGGGTGCTGAATACAACAGCCATGTTTTTGGGATAGGTGGTGCTTCCCTCAGGCGCATACTTTGTTCCGGTGCTCGATCCCTCCAGCACGATCGCCTTGTAGTCGTCGGGATGCACTTTTGCCGCGACCAGAGAAGCCCAGCCGCCCATGGAATGACCTTCAAGGCCGATTTTGTTTTTGTCCACAACATCAAGACTTCGGAGATAGGCAAGCCCGTCCGGACCGCCATAACCGTTTGCAAACGACGGCGGGTCGGAGTATCCGTGTCCGGACTGATCGAGCTCGAGGACTACCCATCCGCGCCGTGCAAATTCGATGGCGAATCCCGATTGTGTCTCCCTGGAGTTAATGTAGCCGTGGATCGCTAGAATGCCTGGTGCCGGGGTCTTCGGCGTGGCGCTGTTCGGAATGAACAGAAGGCCGCTCATGATCGCACCTCCTGTCCCTGCGAAACGAACGTCTCGTACGCGAATATTACCGGCGTCATTCTGGACTAAATTCGCGACGATCCCCCCGAGGAGGATCAAGATCACAGAAACAACCAACAGTAATTTCCCTCTCATAGAATTACCCCCTCTCGTCTTGTGTGTGAAAAGGACAAATCATTTGAACCCGAATAATGCTTCAACTTGACCCCCAACCGGACCCGAACCACATTTCCTCGTATTCCATCCGAAAAGCCCTTAGAATGACGAATGTCAGTTAATCATAGGATATTCCTATCAAAACCCGCAAGAAGAAATGCCGGTCAGACCAATTTGGGCAACATGATATTGAACCACTTCTACCTGATCGTCCAAGAGCAGTGCGCAGGGATGCAACGGGCGGCAGCCCGAATCATAGATATTAGTACAAGTAAGCGGGTTTACAAGGCTTTTTTTGAGGTCAGGCAACTCGGTTTGCGTAAGGCAGCAGGGCCTGGCCTGTCAGTGATTTTTCAGCGGCTGCAATAATATCTTCCGGCTCGCCCTGCGCGACTATCTCGCCGCCTTCGTCCCCGCTGCCCGGACCGAGATCGATCACGTAATCGCTGGCCCAGATAAAATCCGTGTTATGCTCGATGACCAGGACGGTATGGCCGTGATCGGTAAGGGCCCTCAACACGTCCAGCAGGCGCTTTATATCGGCGCGGTGCAATCCTGTCGTAGGTTCATCGAGGATATACAGTGTCGCGCTCCTGCTGTTGCCCAGTTCTCCGGCTAGCTTGATTCGCTGCGCCTCGCCTCCAGAGAGCGTCGGACTGGGCTGGCCGAGTTTAAGATAGCCGAGCCCAAGATCGCCGAGGATTCTGAGCTGGCGCGAAATGCGTGAAATCGCGGAAAAAACCCGGGCGGCTTCATCCACCGGCATAGCTAAAACGTCAGCGATGTTTTGGCCCTTGTACCTGATGTCGAGGGTTTCGGCGTTGAAGCGCCTGCCTGCGCACGATTCGCAGGGAACGAAAACATCCGGCAGAAAATTCATTTCCACTTTGCTCTGCCCCTGCCCTTTGCACGCCTCACAACGGCCCCCTTTTACGTTGAACGAGAATCTTCCGGGTCCGAACCCGCGCATTCGCGATTCGGGCAGCAGGGCAAAAAGTTTTCGGATTTCGTCCCAGACGCCGATGTACGTCCCCGGAATGGACCTCGGGGTGCGCCCGATCGGATTGTGGTCAACCTCGATGACCCGGAAAAGTTTTTCGCATCCGGTCATTGAATCGTAGTTGCGGGCGCCCCCTTCGCCGTAGCGCCGGCTCAGCGCCTCACCAAGCCCTCGATAGACGATCTCGTTTACCAGAGTGCTCTTTCCGGCACCCGAGACCCCTGTGACAGTGACCAGGAGCCCAAGCGGAATCCTGACGTCGATCCCCTTGAGGTTTCTTGCCCTGGCGCCGCTGAACTCGAGCCAGCCGAACTCACCCGCCCTCTTTCTGGCCGGAATTGAGTAAAGTTCTCCAAGGGCCTTTCCGAACCACTGACCCGTAAGGGTCTCGGACCTTTTCGCCAGTTGACTGAAACTGCCCATCGCGACAAGCTTTCCGCCGTTGCTCCCCGCTCCGGGGCCGAGTTCAACCAGTATGTCGGCTTTCTTCATGGTTTCAGGATCGTGCTCGACGATAACGACCGAGTTCCCCTTGTCCCGTAGTTTTTCCAGGCTCTCCAGAAGCTTTCGGTTATCGGCCGGATGCAGGCCGATGGTAGGCTCGTCCAGAATGTAGCAGACGCCGCGAAGATTTGAGCCAAGCTGGGCTGCTAGCCTTATTCTCTGGGTTTCACCGCCCGAGAGGGTATCGCCTGACCTGTCCAGGGACAGATAGCCCAGCCCCACTTTCCCCAGAAAAGAAAGCCTCTCCTTTATTTCCCTTGAAATAGGCGCTGCAATCGGCTCCTCCTCCCTGGTGAAGCGAAACTTTTTCCACATCTCGAGAAGCTCGGACACTCTCAATGCGCTCATGCCCGCGATAGTGAGCCCCCGGAAATAAACGGACCTCGCCTGCTCATTCAGCCTGCTCCCGCCGCACTCGGGACAGGGCAGATCGTCGTATATGGGCTGAAGCCATTTCCATGACTCATCTTCTTCGGTAACCGCATCCAGGATTTGAAGGATTCCGGGAAACTTTCCCTTTTTGCCGTGCAGTATCGATTCCCAGGTCGAATCATCAAGACTTGAGGCCGGTTTTTCCGGATCGACTCCCAATTCGCTCATCCAGAGCCGTCTGAACTTGTCGGCTTCCCGCTTGGAATTACGCCATATTGCGAACTTGAGAAAATTTAGCAGTCCATCTTTAAGCGACACATCGGCAGCGCCGCGAAGCCGCTGCGCACTGACCCGCTTTACCCTTCCTGTTCCCATACAGGCCGGGCAGGATCCCTGTCTGCTGTTGAAGGAAAAAAGCCTTGGGTCGAGCGGCGCAAGCCCACGGTCGCATGCCGGGCAGTATAGATGTTGGCTGAAGACCTTTGTTTCTCCCTTGCGCGACTCGAGGTGAAGGATGCCCCCGCCCATCGCAAGTCCCCGGCGAATCGAATCGAGTAGTTCGTCGAAGGCTATCCCGCCGCGCTCGAGCCCCGGCAGGAGCGCCTCGATATCGTGCTCACGGCGGCGCGCAAGCTCAGGTATGGGGTCGAGGGGCACAAACTTTCCGTCAACCCTTGCCTGCTTGAACCCCAGGCGCCTGAGACGGGCGAAAAGGTCCCGGTATATGCCTTTGCGCCCGTGAACCAGGGGCGCAAGCAGTCTCAACGGACCACTCCCGGCTTCCTGTTGGACCCGGGATAAAATGTCGTCGATAGTAAGGGTTTCCAGCTCGTTGCCACACCCGGGACAACGCTGCTTCCCCAGTTTGGCGTAAAGCAGCCGGAGCAGGTGGTAGGTTTCGGTAATCGTGCCGACCGTGGACCTTCTGCCGAACTGGCTGGTCCTTTGTTCGATTGCAATGGTTGGGGGCAGCCCTATGATCTGGTCCACGTCCGGCTTTTCCATTATCTTGAAATACTGGCGGACGTAGGAGGAAAGGCATTCCAGGAATCTGCGCTGACCTTCGGCAAACAGCACGTCAAAGGCCAGGGTGGATTTCCCGGAGCCGCTCAGACCCGTTAAAACGCTCATTTTTCGGCGCGGAAGCCGGATTTCCTCGAGTTCGAGATTGTGCTCGCGCGCTCCGCGTATGAGAATCTCTTGGGACTGGGCGGGAATGGCGGAATTCTTCAAATCCGCTATGCTCGTTGCCGCTTCATCCGGGGCGCCTCGCGGGAGGGCGGGTGGCCCGGGGAGATTGCGCGCCGTTGCGGCGCCGAAAGCGGAAAATCCAATCCGGGATTCCGCCGCCTCCAGGACTTCTCCCTGGTCCCTGTCAAACCGTTTCGCCTCCGCCAGGCGCTCCCCGAGGTAGCGGCCCGTTATGCTCTGCGCGCACTCGGACACTGTTTCCGGCGCACCCTCGCAGATAATCTCTCCGCCTCTTTCTCCGCCTTCCGGGCCAAGATCGATGATCCAGTCGCATGCTGCCAGGATATCCAGGTTATGCTCCACTATCAGGACCGTGTTCCCCTTTTCGACCAGTTTGTGCAGCACGCGAATCAATTTTGAAATATCGTCAGGGTGAAGGCCGGTCGTGGGTTCATCCAGGATGAAGAGCTTTGCTCCGCCCGGTTGCCCCCCGGAGAGATGGCGGATGAGCTTGAGCCTTTGCGCCTCTCCACCGGAGAGCGTACTTAGTGGCTGGCCCATGCGGATGTAATCGAGACCCATCGCAATTACGGGTTCCAGCGCCTCGGCAAGTTGCCGGTTTTCAGGAAAACGATCGAGTATCCCCCGCGCGCTCATCTCCAGCATGTCCCCTATCGAGATTCCCCGCAGTCTGATATCGAGCACCTCTTCCTTGAACCTTTTGCCCCCGCACTGGGCACACCGCACAAAGACGTCGGCCAGAAACTGCATCTCGACGCGCTCGAATCCCTCGCCGTTACACGTCTCGCACCTTCCTCCCGGAACATTGAAAGAGAAGTGCCTGGTCGAATAACCCTTCGCAACCGCTTCGGGCGTGGCCGCCAACATTTTGCGCAGCGGGTCCAGCGCACCGGTGTAGGTCAGCAGATTCGCCCTAGGGGTACGGCCTACAGGCTGCTGGTCAACCAGCATAATTTCACTGACGTTTTCAGCCCCTTCCATTTCGTCGTGCAGACCGGGAGTTTCCGTAGCCCTGCCCTTCTTCCTGAGCCAGCCATGGTAGAGCGTTTTTTCGACCAGGGTGCTCTTCCCCGAGCCGGATACGCCGCTCACCCCGACCAAAAGGCCCAGCGGAAATGCCGCGTCGATTGCCTTCAGGTTGTTCTCGCGCGCGCCCCTGACGGTGATTTTTTTCCATTTGTGGGGTGTCCGGCGGTTCATTGAAGGCGGTAAAACCGATTTTCGTCCTGACAGATACGCCCCGGTAAGGCTCTCCAACGATCGTCCGAGCGCGCCGGGCGGTCCCTGGAACAGGACTTCGCCTCCTTTTTCGCCTCCACCCGGACCCATGTCTATGACTTCGTCGCAAAACCGGATCATTCCCGGATCGTGCTCGACCATGACAACGCTGTTTCCCATTGTCACGAGCCGGTTCAACTGGTCCATGAGTCTTTTCTGGTCACGAGCGTGAAGCCCCACGCTGGGTTCGTCGAGCACGTAGAGCACATTGACCAGCGAGGACCCCAGCGCGCGCGTAAGGTGCACCCGCTGCACTTCCCCGCCCGAAAGCGTTCTCGACTGCCGGTCCAGCGAAAGGTAGTGCAGCCCGACAGCCATCAGGAACTGAATTCTGCTTCGGATTTCAGAGATCAGCAGCGACGCCGCCGGATCGTGCGAGATCCCGGGCCATTGTCCGCCAAAAAATTGACTTAGCCTTTCAATACTGTAAGAGGCAATTTCCGCTATACTTGCCCCGCGCAGCCGGTACAGAAGAGTCGCCGGCTGGAAGCGCGACCCGCCGCAGGCATCACAGGTAACGTAGGCCCGGTATCGCGACAGGTAGACTCTCACGTGCATTTTGTATGTCTTTGTTTCCAGCCACTCAAAAAAACCTTTTATCCCGTAGTAGCTTTTTGTGCCGTTTATAATCTTTTGGCGGGCGGACTCATCTAGATCTCCAAACGGAAGGTCTACGGGGATTTTTTCTTTTTTGCAGAAATCAAGTAGTTCAAAATATTCGTCCCTGTCCGTCCCGAAGGGTTTCACGGCGCCCTTTATTATGGTGAGGCTCCGGTCGGGAATAACCAGGTCGATATCGACTCCTATTGTCCTTCCGAAACCACGGCATTTAGGACACGCCCCTATGGGGCTGTTGAAGGAAAACAGGTTCGGGTTGGGAGCAGGAATCGGGGAGGCGTCCGTGCAGTCGGCGCACGAAAGCTCGGCGCTGAACCTTCTGATCCGCTCCGGCATGACGACAACTGCCAGCCGCCCCTTTCCCATTGTATAAGCGGTGGTGATGGAATCCAGTATCCGGTTCCGCGCGGCCTTGCCCCAGAGCAGCCGGTCCACAATGACCAGAAGTTCGAGGCCGCCGAGGCCGGCTGATTCAGACCCGGCCAGATCGTCAAGATCCAGAACGGCCCCATCGGCAAAAATTCGCAGAAAACCCTGCGAGACGAGTTGAGTCCTCCACTGACCTTCCCGGTCGGTGAGGAATGGAAAGCATACGAGCACCCTGTCTTCAGGGGCAAGGTCGCTGAGCTTCCCGTAAATCGTTTCCGGGGAATCGCTGGTTACCGGATTGTGGCAGGATGGACAATGCGGGACCGCCAGCCTGGCGAAAAGCAGCTTCAGGTAGTCGTTTATTTCGGTTATCGTCCCGACAGTCGAACGCGAGCTTCGAACGGCCGTCCCCGATTCTATGGCGATGCTCGGTGGAATGCCTTCGATCAGGTCGGCTTCGGGAGGGTCCATCCGCTCCAGAAACTGGCGCGCATAAGGCGAAAATGTCTCGATATACCTGCGCTGCCCTTCAGCATAGAGCGTATGAAGGGCAAGGCTGGACTTTCCCGAGCCGCTGACGCCGGTAAGCGCGATCAACTCGTTTAAGGGAATATCCAGGTCCAGGTTTTTCAGATTATGCTGACGAACGCCCCGAAGGCGGATAACTTCCTGTTCCAATACTAAAACTCCCTAACCATTCAGAATAGTTCACCACAAATCTCTTTTAGTCTCTGCGGTAAATGGCCGCTTTCTCCGTTCTTTTTCGTTTTTCACCGGTTCGGATAACTTAATGTCTTGATATTGAGCCTGCAATTAATTAACAATTCACAGTTCGCTAATAGCATAATTGTATTATAACCCGGATGGGACGGCGCCGGTATTTCTTTCAGGATGATCGGAAGGCAGGATCATCCAGCCCGGAAAAACATCAGATGAACGATCTTACCCCCATGATGCGGCAGTACCTCGAGATAAAATCGAAGTACCCGGAATCGCTTCTGTTCTATCGCATGGGGGACTTCTACGAGATGTTCATGGAAGATGCGGTGACCGCTTCGAAGGTGCTCGACATTGCGCTGACATCCAGGGACAGGCAGGCGGAAAATCCCGTCCCGATGTGCGGAGTTCCCTATCACGCGGCGGAAAGCTATATAGCGAAACTGGTTTCCGCAGGTTACAAGATCGCCATCTGCGATCAGGTCGAAGACCCCAAAAAGGCGAAAGGCCTCGTGCGGCG
The DNA here is from genome assembly GCA_052143075.1 of Syntrophobacteraceae bacterium. GTDB lineage: Bacteria > Desulfobacterota > Syntrophobacteria > Syntrophobacterales > Syntrophobacteraceae > SbD1. The sequence continues at coordinate 9,461 of JBKQTS010000063.1, forward strand.
CGAAGTTACGAGGGTCCTCACCCCGGGGCTTATCGTTGAAAACCAGAACCTCACCTCCAACCAGCCGAACTACCTGGCTGCCGTATGGGAGCCAGGCCCCGGAAAACCCATCGGGCTTGCCTGTTTGGATATCTCGACGGCGGAATTCAGGGTCACTGAGCTGGATTCGGAAGAAAGCCTGCTTGAAGAGCTGCTTAGAATCAACCCCAAAGAGATTCTACTCCCGGAGGAGTTCAGTCCCGAGTGGGCGAAATCGGTGCTGAACCGAATCGATGCAGCCATCACGCATATAGAGGAGGTCCATTTCGATAAACGCCGGTCTCAGGAGCGGCTTACTTCTCATTTCAAGGTACACTCGCTCGAGGGTTTCGGGATCAGCGGTATGGATTCGGCAATGCAGGCTGCAGGAGCCGTATTAGCCTATGTTCACGAAAACCTTTTCGGTTCCTGCGAGCACATTAAAACACTTATACCCTACAGCCGCTCCGAGTTTATGGTTCTGGATGAGGCTACCGTCAGGAACCTGGAAATATTTTACTCCGCCAGCTTTCAGGGGCGAAAAGGGTCTCTGATCGATGTGGTGGATCAAACGCGAACGGCCATGGGGGGCCGCAAGCTCCGGCAGTGGCTGCGTTATCCTCTGCTGAATCTCGAGGAGATCGAGCGCAGACAGAATGCAATCGCTGAGATGGTGGCGCAAAGCGATCTCAGAGGGGCCGTGCTGGATTCGCTGGAAGGTATAAATGATATCGAGAGGCTCAATGCAAGAAACAGCACCGGCGTTTCTTCTCCTAGAGACCTGATAGGCCTCAAGAAATCCTTGCAGGCGCTACCGCGCCTGGGACAAACGATTGCGGGCTGTCAGAGCACCCTTTTGTCCGGCATGGCTTCCGCATGGGACAGTCTTGAGGATCTTGCCGCCCATCTTCAGGCCGCTCTGTGCGACCCCCCTCCGGCAACCCTTTCCAACGGCGGCGCGATAAGTCCGGGTTTTCATCCCGAATTGGACCGTTACATCCGGCTGAGCCGCGACGCAAAAGGGTGGATGGCCGAATATGAGTCCCTCCAGCGCCGGGAAACGGGCATACCTTCGCTCAAGGTGCGCTTTAACAAGGTTTTCGGCTATTACATCGAGATCTCCCGGTCCAACCTCTCCTCGGCGCCTCAGCATTATTTCCGTAAACAGACCCTGGTAAACGCCGAACGCTTCATTACCGAGGAGCTTAAAGAATTTGAAGTCCAGGTGCTCGAGGCCGACGAAAAACGCCTGGAACTCGAAGAGCAGCTTTTCCTCGAGCTGCGGCGGACCGTCTCCCTCGAGAGCGGGCGAATACAGAAGATGGCCGAAATAATAGCGGCCCTCGACTGCATCAGCTCCCTGGCCGACGTTGCCGCCAAATACGATTACTGCAGACCGGCGGCCGATTCGGGCGATTCCATCCATATCCGGGACGGAAGGCACCCGGTTATAGAGCGGTTTCTGCCCGAAGGGGGTTTTGTCCCGAACGACCTGGAACTCAACCAGGAAAGCCACCAAGTGCTCATCGTAACGGGCCCCAACATGGCCGGCAAATCCACCATTCTCAGGCAGGCCGCCTTGATTGTGTTCCTGGCCCAGATCGGCTCCTTCGTTCCGGCTTCCGAAGCCCGCATCGGCATTGTCGACCGCATTTTCACACGAGTCGGGGCCTCGGACGATCTCGCGCGCGGCCGCTCGACTTTCATGGTCGAGATGCAGGAGACTGCAAATATTTTACACCAGGCCACGCCTCAAAGCCTTATCATACTGGATGAAATCGGAAGAGGCACCAGCACTTTCGACGGAATGAGCATCGCCTGGGCGGTTGCAGAGTTTTTGCACGATCTGGGGGGCAAGGGAGTAAAAACCCTTTTTGCCACCCACTATCACGAACTGACTGAACTTGCCCGGACCCGGCCGAGAGTAAAAAATTTCAATGTGGCGATCAGGGAATGGCGCCAGGAGATACTTTTTTTTCACAAATTTACTCCCGGTAGTTCGAGCAAGAGCTACGGGATCCAGGTCGCCAGGCTTGCCGGCCTGCCAAGTGAGATCACGGAGCGCGCCCGCGAAATCTTGGCGCAGCTCGAAGGAGGCACGTCGTCGGGACCGTCCGGCGGACCGGGTCTGAAGGCGAAGGGGTTCAGCTCCACAAAACAGGAGGTTGAGCCGAGCATGCAGCTTTCGATTTTCCAGAAGGCCCCGGATTGGGTGCAGAGTAGAGTTCTGGAACTCGATCCGGATAGCATGACTCCCCTTTCAGCCCTGCAGACGCTGCATTCGCTAAAGGAGGAAATCCTTCGCGAAGCGAACGGCGCGAAGCCTCACGCGAAGAGGCGGAGGCGCGAAGAGAAAAAAAATTAGAAATAAATATGGACTTATGCTCAACTCCCTGCGAAACAGGCTCAAGCCGCTTTTAAAAGATATTTCGCATTTTGGCGCCTTCTCATCAGACGGCGTGAGGAAACGCGATATTATGGAGAATTTTTCATGAGCCGGAATGAGCGCCTCGAAATTGCGCCCGGCGCCGTGTTCGAATTTTACGAATCAAAGGAAATCCTTTGCGGGGTAGTTCTGGTTGTAAAGGACGGCCGATTCAATGCGCTCTCCGAGCATAACCGCGAAGTGGGCCTTTCCTCTTCGAGAATCGTCTACCACGGAAAGATTTCCCTTGACCTGAAGCTGAGCCGTGACGAGCTGCTGCAAGAACTGCGATTCATCTCCGGGAATCGGAAGAGTATCATGGACCGGATCGATCTCGAGGAAATCTGGTTTTTGTTACAATCCGAAAATGCCGGCTACGAAGCCGAAGAAATCGCCGAGTTCATTTTCGACACCCCGATTTCCGATGACCAGGCGGCCGCAGTCAAGCGGTTGCTGCTTTCCGACAGGCTCTTTTTTCAGGCCAGGGACTCTAAATTCTACCCGCGGTCCGGTCAAAGCATCGAGGAGCGCCGCATCGAGCTGCAAAAGGAAGCGGAGAGGGAGCGCAGGCTCGTCGAAGGGGCAAAGTGGGTCCAAATTATCAACACCCGCCGGCAAAGTGCTCCCCAGATCGAATTCCGTGAAGAACTGATACAGGAATTGAAGAATTTTGCTATTTTCGGACAGGAGTCAAAAGAGAGTGCTTTCGTCAAAGAACTTCTCAAGCTGGCCGGCATCCCTTCGACTCCCCAGTCTGCTTTCCGGCTTCTGGTAAGGCTGGGCGTATGGCGCGAAGACGAAAACCTCATGCTGCATGAGCACGGCATTTCCTCCGAGTTCCCGCCCGATGCCATGGAACAGGCAGAACAGATACTAAAATCGACTCGGACCGAAGCGGACAAAAATGAACGAGAGGACCTCAGCGGCCTGGACGTTTTTACGGTTGACAGCCCTTTGACCCGCGACTACGACGATGGGCTCAGCGTGCGCGAGCTTGGGGGCGGACTTTTCGAGATAGGCATTCACATCGCCGACGTTGCCCAACTTATCGGACAGGGTACCCCTCTGGATCGCGAGGCCGAGGCAAGGGCAAGTTCGATTTACCTGCCGGATGAGCGTGTGTCCATGCTGCCCTGCTCCCTCTCAGAGGGGACATTGAGCCTCCTGTCCGGCCAGGACCGCCTGGCAATCAGTTTTCTCATTACGATCGATTCCGGGGCGAATGTTTCCGAAACGAGGATTTGTCCCAGTTTAGTAAGGGTTCGCAGGCAGCTGACATACCGGAACGTTGACGAGTGGATTCATGAGGAGAGCAAACTTAAATCACTCTATGAGATTGCTTCGATACTGAGGCAGAAAAGGCTCGATCTAGGCGCGATCATTCTTCCTCTCCCCGAAATCCAGGTTTACGTGAACAGCGCCGGGATGATTCAGATTGCTAACTATGACAAGGAAACCCCAAGCCAGATACTCGTCTCGGAGTGGATGATCCAGGCAAATGCGGCTGCGGCCGGCTATCTTGCCCAAAGAAACATACCCGCCCTCTATCGAAATCAGGCGGAATGCAGGCCGGAAACCGAGTTCGTCCAGAGCGAACATGAACTCTTTCGAATTTATCGCCAGAGGCGCCTCTTTTCGCGCGCGGAACTGTCCACCGAACCAAAACCTCACTGCAGCCTCGCAATCCCTCATTACACGACCGTGACCTCGCCCATCCGCCGCTACTCGGACCTCATAGTACAGCGTCAACTGAAACATGCTCTGGCCACGGGGGCCGGGCTCTATTCCAAACAGCAACTCGATGAAATGGCAGGGCGGCTCTCGGCTGCCCAGACCAGGGTTTTCTCGATCCAGCGCAAATGGACCAGGTACTGGATTCTCAAGTACATGGAACAGGAAGATATAGAAAACCTGAACGTGCTGGTGCTCGACAGGAATGCCCGCTACGCACACCTTCTGATCCCCGAATTCCTGCTCGAAGCCAACGCCCCGGTGCCCGAGAACGCTAAATTCAATCAGGGGGACATGGTAAAGATTCGCATAGAAAAGGCGATTCCGCGCGAGGATGTGCTCAAGATACAGATCCTGGAAACTCCCCCCAGGTGAGCGCAAAAGGCTTACGACAAGTGCGTGCGCCCTGCCGGGCGCACCACAATAAAAACCCCCGTGCCGCACGGCACAGGGGTTGTCCTCGATAATCGGTTGCCCAAACTTCGGAATGGCAGGAAACTGAAAAGCCTGCCTGAAGATTTCAAGCTTCAAATGTGTAGCCGACTTCACCATGCTGACTTAAATCGAGACCTGTCGATTCATCCTCTTCGCTTACCCTCAAGCCCATGGTTGCATCGAGTATCTTCAGTATAATGAAGGTGACAACAAAAGAGTAAATCCAGGCGGATACTACTGACAGCGCCTGAATGCCCACCTGGCTCGCGTTTCCGAAGAAGAGTCCATCTCCGCCTGCCGCATTGATAAGCTTCGAGGCAAAAAACCCGGTGAACAATGCGCCCAGGGTCCCGCCAACCCCGTGAACGCCTACCACGTCCAGTGAGTCATCATACCCGAACCTCGGTTTCAGACAGCACGCTCCGTAGCAGATCGCTCCGGCAAAAATCCCGAGAAGGAGCGCCGGGAGCGGACCGATAAATCCGGATGCCGGAGTGATGGCGACAAGACCGGCAACCGCACCGGATGCGGCGCCAAGAGCGGTAGGTTTGCCTCTGTGGATCCATTCCGTGAACATCCACGACATGGCCGCAGTACCGGTTGCAATGTGTGTAACTACAAAGGCCGAAGTCGCAAGCGCACCCGAGGCGACCGCACTGCCCGCGTTGAACCCGAACCACCCGAACCACAGGATGCAGGCCCCGAGTATTGTCAGCGTAAGGTTGTGCGGGGCCATAATTTCAACCTGGTAGCCTTTTCTTCTTCCCAGGACCAGTGCGCAGGCGAGCGCAGAAACACCGGAGCTTATATGAACCACAAGGCCTCCGGCAAAATCGAGTGCCCCCATTTCTTTCAACCATCCCCCCGTGCCCCATACCCAGTGGGCGAGCGGATCATATACAAGGAATGCCCAGGCGGTAATGAATACGACGTAAGTACTGAACTTGAACCTTTCGGCAATGGCCCCTGAAATAAGAGCGGGAGTTATTATGGCGAACATCATTTGAAATATCATATATGCCTGATGCGGGACGGTGGGGCCATAGTCGGCGTTTGGCTCAAACCCGACACTCTTTAGACCCATCCAGTCAAGGTTGCCGATAAAGTGCCCGATGTCCGGGCCAAACGACAGGCTGTAGCCGAAAAGCACCCATTGAATCGTTATTATGCCCATTGCAACAAAACTGTGCATAATGGTTCCAAGGACGTTTTTACGCCGGACCATTCCTCCGTAGAACAGAGCGAGACCAGGGGTCATCAGCAGAACAAGGGCCGAAGAGGCAAGGACCCAGGCCGTGTCCCCGGTGTCGATTTTCGCCGGGGGAGCCTCCGCCGGAGCCGGAGCAGGGGCAGTCTGGGTTGCCTGCGCCAACTGCATCGGCCCGCCGGCACCTTCAGCAAAAACAGGGCTCGCCAGTAATGCCAGTGAAACAAGAACCAAAGCCAACAACAATTTCTTCATATTATTTCCCTCCGGATCTCTAAACAAGTTGACAAAGAGTCGCTCCTCCAAATGAATCACCAAAACGCTAAAGGGCCTCCGGACCGGTTTCTTTGGTCCTGATACGCATGACATCACTTACGGGAGATAAAAATATCTTCCCATCCCCGATCTTCCCGGTGTACGCCGCCTTTTGGATTGCCTCCATGACCTTTCCAGCCAGTTCATCGGGAACCACGGTCAGGATCAGCAGCTTGGGGACGAAATTAACCGTGTATTCCGCTCCCCTGTAGAGTTCTACATGCCCCTTCTGCCGCCCGAACCCCTTCACCTCGCTGACCGTCATCCCCTGGATTCCGAGCGCTGTCAGCGCTTCCTGCACTTCGGTAAGCCGGAAAGGTTTTATGATTGCTTCAATTTTGGTCATCTCCCTACCTCCGCCTCTTTCTTGGATTTAGATTTACGCTCATCCCACCAATCAACTTTCAGCCTTCGAGCATTTCTAGGCTATTGCGCAGGCCGAACTTTTAATGAGAGTCCAAAGCATATGCCAAATGCTGGTTGCGACATTGGAAGCCGATGCTAAGTCTACGGATTTAAAGGACTTAAATCTTCCGGGAAAGGCTTGGAGAGGCAAGTTCTGAACTAAAAAACGGTACACAATTGTATTGGAATCGGCAGGAGGCACAATTTTGAAACGTTTTTGTAAAATCTCTGAAAAACTGCAGAAAACGTTTGCCCAAAATGTAGTATTAGAGATTTTTTACAACAAATTAGAATATTTTCAATCCCCGAATCCCATATCAGGCCAAAGGCGTCCGGGCGTAAATGAGGGATGGTGGGCACGATGATGTGCCCACCCTGCTGGGCTGGGACGGCGGATTGAACACCGCCTGGCGCCCTTCGTAAGAGATCCCCTGCATAAGTCCTGAGTAGACTGTGTGCGCAAAATTCTGCAAAATTGCGAAAGCTCAAAAGCGCGTGGGAGAGTTTCCCCCACCATGGTCTTCATGGCAAAAATAGTCTTGTTTGCACTTGATCAGAGAGCCTCGCTCCCCGTTTCTTTCGTACGGATCCGTACGGCCTCGTCAATTTTTGAAATGAATATCTTCCCGTCTCCGATTTTGCCGGTAAAAGCCGCTTTTTGTATCGCATCCACGGCTTTTTGTGCCATATCGTCAGGAAGAACGGTCATGATATACAATTTGGGCACGAAATTTACAGTGTATTCCGCTCCCCTGTAAAGTTCCACATGACCCTTCTGCCGCCCGAATCCCTTGACTTCGTTTACCGTCATTCCCTGGATACCGATCGCTGTCAGCGCTTCCTGCACTTCAGTGAGCCGGTATGGTTTTATGATAGCTTCGATTTTTGTCATCTTCCTGCCTCCGCCACTTTTTTGGATTTAGATTTACCCCCTCTTATGCTGTACACAATCGCACCGGCAGCACATTTTCGTGCCTTTTTGCAAAGTTCAAACTTGTACCTTCAGATTAGAGAAAAATACCACAAATATCTCGCTCTCCGTCACTTTTGCCTTCTGTGTCGGCATAATTGTTACACAAATGGCCTCCTGTGAAGCCGCCCATTCCTAACCATTGAGCATTGGAGCGCACAAATCAACAATATTGTCTGAATCGGACGCAATATTTTGGCATAGAATACATAACAGTTGCAACATTTTCGAAGCGGTTAGACATTTTAGACAAAAATGTCCTTAACATCGGGTACTTGATTTGCTACCATCTCCGGCTACGTCGCTTGCTCCTGAGTTCAAATTTAAACCAGCTACAATTTTTGAACAATTTCAATCAAACAGGAAAGGCATGTGCGCTATGACTTTCAAGTTCCGCAAGACTGCAGCTTTACTGGCATCCATGATGACAATAACATTTTTGTCGCTATGGGTATGGACACGCCCTGCTTTGGCCGCCGAGGCAACGACGATGAATCCGGCAGACACCGCCTGGGTGCTCACATCGGCTGCTTTAGTCATGCTGATGCTGCCCGGCCTTGCCCTTTTTTACGGCGGCATGGTCCAGCGCAAAAATGTACTCAGCTCTCTCATGCACTCATTCGTTGCGCTCGGCATTCTTGAACTGCAGTGGCTTATCCTCGGATACTCGCTTTCGTTTACACCCGGGAACTGGTTCATCGGCGACCTCAGCCAGTTCATGCTCATGGGAACGACAATCGATTCGCTGAGGGACACAATCCCAACATACGCTTTCGTCATGTTTCAGGGAATGTTCGCCATAATCACTCCGGCATTGATCAGCGGCGCCATAGCCGAGCGAATGACTTTCAAGTCCTACCTGGCCTTCCTCGTGCTCTGGTCTCTTTTTGTCTATTATCCTTTGGCGCACTGGGTATGGGGGGGCGGCTGGTTCCAGTCGATGGGCGGCCTTGATTTCGCAGGCGGTCTGGTCGTGCATCTCTCAGCGGGGGTTTCTGCGCTTGCAATTGCCATAGTGATCGGAAAACGCAGGGGATTTCCCGGCGAAATGTTTGTCCCTCATAATCTTACAATGACATTGCTGGGCGTTGGTCTCCTTTGGTTTGGCTGGTTCGGCTTCAACGCCGGCAGCGCTCTGGCGGCGAACGCAACCGCAGCCCTCGCTTTTACAGCCACGATGACGGCCGCAGCAGCCGGGTCGTGCTCCTGGATGGCGATGGAATGGCTGATCGTAAGAAAACCCAGCGCGCTTGGATTTGCTTCCGGAGTCGTCGCCGGACTGGGTGCGGTGACCCCGGCTTCCGGGTTTGTAAGTCCGGGATGGGCGATGCTCATAGGATTTGTCTCAGGGGTGATCTGCTTCTACGGGGTCCGGATGAAATTCAACCTTGATTACGATGACTCTCTGGACGTGGTTGGGGTCCACGGGGTCGGCGGAGCGTGGGGAACGCTCGCAACCGGTCTCTTCGCCACTGCAGGCGCTGCCGGCCTGACGGCGGGCAACCCTAAGCAGTTGGGAATACAGGCAATCGGAGTTATTGCGGTGGCCCTTTACTGTCTGACGGCTACTTACCTGATCGCCAATTTCCTCGAAAAAACAATAGGTTTAAGAGTGGGCGTCGAAGAAGAATACTCGGGTCTCGACAAAGAACTTCACGGGGAGGTCGGGTACAGCATCTAGTACTGCTTTGGCTTCCCGTTTTACCAGAGGGCGCCGGACTTTTTGGGCCGGCGCCCCACGAATTCTTTTGACAATTCGCCAAGGGGGGCTTTCAACTTTAACCTTTTGATTTCGTTTCCATAACAATGTCTTTGGGTAGCCTAGTTACTCACTTCCTACCACACAGAATCACCCTTGCAATTGTAATAAGATTATCATATCTTGCAAATCACCGGGTAGCATTGTCATAAATCCTGGCACGAAGGCGCCCCCTGTTTTCAGGGGGCGCCTTTTTTTTCACGGATACAGCCTCTGCGGTCCTCGTTCACAACCTAAGCAGTCTTTAGGCAGCATCATAAAAACGACATAAGACTCAGCAGCTTAAGGCCCCGAATTTAAGGGGTTTTTCTAGCTAATTGATACCAAGATACTTGTCACTATATCACTTCCCACTAGATATTAAATACTTGCGCATATAATTATCCAGAAAGGGTTTAGCAGAATACCTGGCATAAGATGCTAAAATCACAGGAGGAAATCTGTGGTCACTAAAAAGTCACGTTATTCTATTGGGAAGTAGTTACCATCCAGTGGGAATCTCTGTATCATGCCGATATTATTGATACTTTCTGCACGGGACAAAAAAGGCGACCCGAAGGCCGCCCTAAAGCTGGTAACTTGAGGGGAGTTACTTGAATCCGCCGAACTGTTTCATGGCCTCCCGGCGTACGTCGTCCAGGAGATGAGCGTATCGCTCCGTCATAGATACCGTGGAATGCCCGAGGATGTGGGACAGAGTGTATATGTCCTTCGTCCTCGCCAGGAAATGTGTGGCGAAAGTATGTCTCAGATCGTGGAAGCGGAAGTCTTTGATCCCCGCCCTTGCACATGCGCTCCTAAAACCAAAATCACTGGTGCGGTTCAGACAGGCCCCGCCCCTTTTCTTTTTTGAAGAAGGAATCACGTAACCATTAGGGTTCAGGACGTTCCCCCTGTGGGCGAGAAGGGCCGACCGGAACTCGTCGTTGATCGGGACGAACACGGTCTTGCCGCCTTTGACCACCTTGGTGATTTGATTGCGCTTGAAATCTATCTCAGACCATCTCAAGGTGAGGCATCCGGACAATCTCAGGCCCGTATTGAGGGCAATCATCACGATAAGCAATAGCCTGGGTTTCGGCTTGCACTCTTTTAAGAGTTTGGCGATCTCCGATTCGGTAAGGAACCGGTCCCGCTTGTTGTCTTCTCGAAGCAGCTCGACGTGTTGTGTCGGGTTTACCTTGATGAGGCCCTTTTCCGCCAGGACAACACACATGCGCTTCAAAGTGGAAAGCTCAAGGTTGACGGTCGCGGGCTTAACTTCCTGCATCCTGCGACGCTTGTACTGTTCGATCACATCGCGACTTAGCCGAGCCATCTCTATGCCCCGAAATGCAGATATCAGGTGCGTGTCAAGTCTCCCCTCGTACATCTCGCGGGTTCTGTCTCCAAGTCTACCCTCGCTAACGCGATCCCGGCAGTAGCCAATAAAGATAGAGGCACCACGCTCGAACGTGAGTTTGGGAACCTTGTCAAAGAATTCACCTTCAGCTCTTTGTGTTAAGATTTTTGCTGCGGCTTCTTCCGCGACCTTTTTGATTGGGCTCACGGCCTTCACCAGTTTGCGCTTCCGACCGTTAGTGTCTTCCACCTGGAGAGAGACATACCATTTATCGGATATGCGGGTACTCCCCCCACAGAGGCAGAGAGGGGAAGACTTCAGCACCTTTTCGGTCTGGCTGACCCGGCCGCACTTGGCACAGGTTATCCTTTTAAATACGGCCATATCACACCTTCCTTCGTCTTATCTTGTCGGAGTACTCGCTAATGTCCACGCCGGAGCCCTTTGCCACGAAATCCAGCATATCGGCGACCAGCTTCGGTGCTTCCGGGTTAGCCTTGACGATCTCCGACACGGCCTTGACTATGGCCTCGTCGTAGACAGACAGCGCCTCCTTGGGCTGCTTCCCGATGAGCTTGTGGAAGTATTTATCGTCTGTGTAATTTACCAAGATCTCCCGGATTTCATCGGCCTTAAAGTTTAGATGGACACAAACAATAATGAGAGTCGATGTCTCCATTGCCTTGTAGTAATCCACATCACTAAGGGCTCGGCGAACGGTTTCAGGCGAGAGGGGTATCCGGCTCTCAATATGGAATTTGCGTACATTTTCGTATCCCTCAGATACCATCCTGTCAAAGAGGAGATTTTTCAGCTCCGTTGCCTTGCGCTTTGCTTCCTTGTCTACTGCCATGGCGGCATCCTCCTGTTGGTGGGTTTACCCTAAATGCTCATAATCACTGGATTGTGTCGTCATTGTGGTTGGATTTTAGAGCGACGTCGCTACGATGTCAAGCAAATAGTTTGCTATCGCTAACTATTTGGAAGTGTTTTCCTAAAACCTCCCTGCAGGACCTTCCGCGTTAGTCTGATCAACGGCTAACTAGAAGGGCCGAGGGGGCGCCTTGGTCACTAATCGGGTCACATTTGGTATTTAGTACCTTCTGAAGTGGCTCTGGCAGCTAATGTAGGAAGCTGGACGACAGTATTAATAATCAGGTAGCCTCGAAATATCCTACTGTTTTGATATAGATTATCACTCATTCTAGCACCTGCCCCCCTGCCCTTCCCTTGTCCTATCCATGTCTGGATCGAGCCTGCGCAGCAACGCGAGTTTGGGAAGAAACGGTTAAGAGTTATCAACCAGAACGGCGAGCCCTGGTTTGTGGCTAAAGATGTTGTCGCGGCAATGGGGAAGATGTGGAATGACAGGGCCATTAGCCACGTTCCCGCCGAGTGGAAAGGGATGAGATCGGTTCTCACCCCTGGAGGAAAGCAAGATGTCGTAACCCTTTCGGAACCTGGCCTCTATTTTTACGTTAATCGAAGCGATAGCGCGATAGCTATTCCGTTTCAGAAGTGGGTTAGCGGCGAAGTCCTTCCGCAGATCAGGAAAACCGGAGGGTATGTCCCAACACCCGAAATATCGTAGCGCGATTAGACGATGATGAGAAGGATGTGCACCAAATGCACACCCCTGGGGGACCGCATTCAGTAACGCTAATCAACGAACCCGGCCTTTATAATCTCGTTCATTCCCCTACCGCCTGCACATGCCAGCCTTGGCATACCCGTACCGGGTGGCACTATCCCCAGAACCCCCAAACCGGATTGCTTCCGGATAGCACTCCACCGCTTCCCATCGAGTCTGCCATTTTACATAGCCAAAACTCATAGCCCATACGCCTTGGTTACATGGGTGGGCCAAGCCTCTCCCCCATCGCCCTTGCAGTTCACCACCCACTGGGAATTATTTTACAAGCCTGTGCATTTTTATCTTGCTTTCCCTGAATTCGGCAAGTATGTTCCAACCAACTGGGAACGTCAATACTACCAAGGAGGATATTTTGAGCAAAGTGCACAAAACAGAGCAGAGCATCAGTAAACCTGAGCAACTCGACCTTCCATCAACAAGGAGGAGGCCAATAGCTCAAAATCCGCAGATCGCTACCGATCCTCAACCCAATGTCGCGAAAGCGGGTCCGCCTCGCCGGTGTCCGGGGGCTGCCGGAGCCGGAGCGCTTCGAGAGGGAGAGTCTTCACTTAAAAAGGCGGTTGAACAGAATAGGCAGGACAGTCCATCCCTGAAGGCCGAAATCGACCAGCTCGCAAAAGAGAAACTGGGCCTGCTCGACCTGACCGAGCGTTTAAAACCGATAAAGCCACGCCTTGCCAAAGTGCCGGGAGACGAACTGGAAGCCCTTCTGGACTATATGAAGAAAACCCTGGGTCTTTCGGCCGAATACGTTAAGGCACTCCGGCGCGACATCTCCAACGCGACTAAGCGCGACACCTGCTGGATGAGTTACCTGAAGTCAGGAAGCCTTGCCGTGGGCGCTTGGGGGATATTCTGCGGCCTTTAGTGCAGGCCGTTATGTTGGCGGCGCCAGACATGACCGAGAGTTTCATTTCCTTTTGCAAGAAGCTCGAAAAAGAGCGGCACGATGCACTGGCCGACACATTTGAAGCAAAGCTCGTCGAGGCAATCGAGGCAATGGAAGCCCAAGTTTTCGACGGCAAGCTCGATGCTGAAAAAATCACCGAGACGATAAACGCGGGTAAGCCTGAGAGGTTCCGGAAGACACAGAACACAGTAACGCGGACTCTTAAGGGCATGGGATTTAAGGCGAAGCGCTCACACGGCATTACTTGGATTGAAATTGATAGCTCACTGCTCACAAAATTACGCGCACGCTACGGGGACAGTTCTGTACCCGAAGGCACACATGACAAAGAAGAAATGTACCCGGTAAGTGATGGGAATGACGAGAAAAGGACAGAGGGTACAGAAGGGACAGAAAATCAGGGGGGATATGCGCCACCACCCACGCACACTTTACCTGATGACGACAAGGCATACTTCTAATGAGCGCTCAAAGTATCCTGGATCAACTTCGCGACATAGGCGTTGCCGTCTCCATCGAAGGGGGCCTGATTGCTGTTAAACCTGCAAGCGGGCTTACTCCCGAGCTATGGCAGGCAATTCCGGGCCACAAGGCCGAACTCCTCACCCTTCTGGTGCCCAAGTCATACTGGAACCGTCTAGCCGGAACTAAAGCGAACCCGGATGAAGCCTGGGAGGAACAGGACATCATCTTCCTGACGGCCTGTGAGATCTTCCGGGAAGCCGACTCCGGAGAACACCTGCTTGCAAGGTGGAGCGGTTACAAGTGCTGGCTGAGTAAGAACCTTTCGGAAGCAGCAATGTTGGCGCTCTCCGATCTGTTCAGTTCTCTCAGGGGGACGAAGCACGGCTTAGGTTCAAATGAACCGAACGGTGCAACCCCAGAGGAACACTTGGAAAACCATGAAAATCAAGAAGCGGACGCAACCAGGAGGGATAAATAAAATGATCCTTCTGGCCGTAAGCAACGACACGCGCATCAAAGGTGCAGCATCCGAAGTCATCAAGAAACTACAAGATCGGTTCACCCTCCGTAACTTGCAGCACGAGGAAAAAGGGCGACGCGGATTATCGAATTGGAATGTGCCGAGAGAGCTTTGTTATTTGACGCAAGATAAAGGCACGCTCACCTTGCAGCGCTGCTTCACCCGGCGGCGCTTTCGCTCATCCGAAATTCCGGCCAACAGGACCGCACGCACACACCTGGAAAAAGCGTACCCTCTGCACCCACTGTCCATTCCGAAGAAAATCGGGCGGTTAGCGGGGACATTTCCTGGACAGGGAGGGACAGAAATTTGTCATCAAGAATGACTCCAACAAATGAAAGGAAAAACAATGACGGAGGCCCGAGCACCACCGAACCAATTGAAGGCATGGCTGTGACTTTTTATGCAGAGGAAACACATTAGACTGGATCAATCGCCCTTGGTGATTCCAGATGTTTAACAGTGAGAAAAAAAGGAGAAATGAGAATGGGAATAGATCTGTATAGTCAAGAAGGCCACATGCGCTTTAACTTTTTCGGTTGGGGAGTGATTCGCACGTTTGCTGTAATCTATGGTTGGGAGCCAATGGGTACCCGAGCCCCTGAGGAATTCATCGTACAATCGCCTGAACCGGATGAGCCATGGTGGGGAACCTATGCTACCAACGACTGGCAGGAGGTAACTGCCGAAGACGCAAACAACATGGCCAATGCATTACGGGCGGGAATCGAAGCAATAAAGAATGGAGAATGTGACGCCGATTTAATGGAGATGTTTTTCCCGGATGGATTGATGGAACGTGTGAAAGACATTCCTCCCGCTGTTGAAGTCAGACAGAATATTATCAAACTCAGCGAGGATTTTATTGAGTTCTGTAAAGGCGCTCCGTTCAGAATAGGATAGTCTTTATCGATGTTGTCCAACAAGGGGCCAGCCTTCTATTTCCGGGATGTTGGTCCCATCCTCACAATTTTCCATTACTGGCATTGCTCAAATTGCTCAAAACTGAATACGAGAAAGGGAAATATCATATGTTTGATTAGACAATTCAAACCAAATGAAAGGAAAAGAAAATGACTGAGACATTGAACAACACCGCAGAAACTACCGAAACAGCGGCGGATTTGCAGCAGATTGCCGACCTTGAAAACGAAGCGAATTAGTGAACAACCATTCAAAAGGAGAAAGATATGACAACCGTACTGATAGACAAGAGCCACGTTTTGAGTCTCGGCAGCATAAGTTGTGAGGCTGACTTAATTCGAAAAGGAGGGAGGTTCTATATTAATCCTCCTCCGTCCGACAGAAGATGCGATTGTTGCGGTAGACATTTAAGTGAATTGAAGCCGTATGGGAAAGCAGGAGATCCGCTGGTCGGTGACTTTGAAAACGCGTTGCTGGTAAAAACATGGGTAGCGGAGTGCGGACCGTATGAAGATCTGGATAATCTTCTGGAAGAATATTTTGGCGACTGCAAAAACGAGGAAGATGCAAACCAAGCGAAAGCAATCATTATCGAAAAATATGGCGAAAAGAAAATGGAAGACTTGGATTTTTATATGATGCTGCGCGGTTCGGTACACTCTGTAAGGTTGTGCAGAGACTGCGTTATTTTGGACAAACCCGAATTATACGAGCGATTATACCCGAGCGATTATACCCGCGTAGCGCATCCGAAAAACGAAAGATAGAGATTTGTGCAGCGTAATCCGGACACAGTGATTCTTACGACCTGCCGCCGCATTAGTGACACCTTCGACGAGTAACAAGTGAATCTATTCTCGGCGGCAGGCGGTTTGAACAACTCAATCGGGAAAGGAAATGTGAGCATTGAGCACTCCACTTGATTCGATCCGA
Organism: Syntrophobacteraceae bacterium; assembly: GCA_052143075.1. Lineage (GTDB taxonomy): Bacteria > Desulfobacterota > Syntrophobacteria > Syntrophobacterales > Syntrophobacteraceae > SbD1. Next base: position 25,474 of record JBKQTS010000063.1, read on the forward strand.
AAATTTTGCGTGACCTGTGTTGGCAGTCCTTTTGAAGTAAAAGGCTGTGGCGGCGATAAATGCTTGAACGGCGGATGCTATACAGACGGGAAATGCTATTTCTGGAGATACAGGGAGGGCAAAGGCAGGCCGACCGTAAAACTAATTAGGCAAGTGTGCCTCTGGTGCCAAGGCGACCGGGCCGACTTGGTGAGGGAGTGTCACGAGAAGGATTGTGCCTTGCATCTATACCGGATGGGAACCAACCCCAAACGGGCAGGGATAGGCGGAAATTTTGCCGGAACTGATACCGTGAATCGGGGTTTCGCAGCCTAGAAACGACGAACGGGACCGGGGGCTTATGTTGCTCCGGTCGGTCCCCCCCACCAATCATTACGCAAATACTGTTCTCTTTTGTTGGGGGAAACTTTGTGCAGTTTGCCCACACTTCGGGGCGATTCAGGAACTCGGAGCGTGATTACGGCCCGGAGAAAGGCGCTTCCCCCAGCTCAGTGGATTTACAGTGGGTCGTTTTGGCGGCTGCTCTCCTTCGAGGTAACGGATCTCTCTGACCGGACGGCTCAATATCTCCGAATCATATGTCCCGTAGCAGAGACCCTCGGTCGGGTTCAATATTCTGGCAAGCCGGGTGGACTTTCGCTGAGTCTGAGCTGGCGGCTATTCCAAAGATTTAACAGTAACAACTTGGAAATACTTTATCAATGACGGTTGATGGGCACCGCGCCGGGATCTCCGACAAAGGGGAGGATAATGAGCCATGGGAGGGTCAACCGTTTGGTATCTCTAAATTGAGAAAGGCCGATTGTCATCCCTTCGTGGCCCTTGTCCGCCTGGTTTTTGTATGTTCCAAGAAGGGGTCTTCCGGCAAATGCGTACCTCCCAGCCAGTTCGTCAAACTTTACTTTGTCAAAGATGATACCCGGGATCTTCCCCTCTGCGATTTCACCAAGCCGCTTTCCAAGCAATCGGCCGGCCACCATCTTCCTGTCGCTCTTAGAACTCTCGGAGTAAGGCCGCCGTTCTTGTAATACTCGATCCAACATGTTTTTCCGCGCAAGTAAATGCTACCGCTGCCGTTAACCATTTTAGACCACCGGGAGAGGGGTTATATCTCAGGTGACGAAGTTCCATTGGTATATACAATGATATGGATTACATATCAGGCAATATATTTGACATATAGCTGCCTGAAAGTTAAGCTCATTTCGAAAAAGCTGAAACAGTATAGTGCAGATCCACAACTTCCCTATTCAATCTGCTGCGGACATCCTGAGAAAGGTTGACATCATGGAAGACGAAATTCGTGTCCTCGCTCCACAAGGGCTGCTTGGCTATGGGTTCCCGGTCAAGTCGTTTCAGGAGGCTTTACGGAGAAATCCACATGTGATCGCGGTTGATGGGGGGTCGACTGACCCCGGCCCCTATTACCTTGGAGCAGGTGTTTCTTTTACCGACCAACTTGCTGTCAAGCGAGATCTGGAGTTCATGTTAGAGGCTGCCCTGGACAAAGGAATCCCGTTGATAATCGGTACCGCCGGGGGCGCCGGGGGAAAGCCTCATCTGGACTGGAATGTTGATATTGTTAAAGAAATAGCCAAAGAGCGAGACTACTCGTTTCTGATGGCGGTTATTTCGGCGGAAATCAACAAGGACGTAATCTTTAATAAACTGAAGGATGGGAAGATAAGGACCTTCGAAACACGAAAGGAACTTAAAGCGGAGGATGTCAGTCGCAGCACCCGTATAGTTGCCCAGATGGGGGTTGAACCCTTTCTCAAGGCTCTCGACGCTGGGGCCCAGGTTATCGTCGCGGGTCGTGCCTATGATCCCGCGTGCCAGGCTGCAGTTCCTTTAAAGCATGGATTCGATTACGGCCTGGTGATGCATATGTGCAAAATCCTGGAGTGCGGCGCAATCGCTTGCGTTCCGGGGACCGCATCAGATTGTCTCCTGGGTACGATGCGCAAAGATCATTTCATTGTCGAGCCAACTAATTCAGACCGGCGCTGCACCGAGGTTTCTGTGGCCGCGCACACTCTCTATGAGAAAGGAAACCCGGAGTTTCTTCCGGGTCCTGGAGGCGCAATCGATTTGAGGCAGGTCAAGTTCGAACAGATGGGCGATCGCGCAGTCAAGGTGTCGGGCAGCCGTTTCATTAAAGACGATGTTTATGCAATAAAGCTCGAGGGTGCAGCCAGGGTTGGATTTAGAACAATCTCGATCGCAGGGGCACGCTGCCCGAAGATGATATCTCAGATAGACAGCATTATAACCGGCGTAAAAGAAAGAGTTCAGGAGAACTTCATCACGGTTCCCACCACGGATTACCAGACGATCTTCCATATATACGGCAAGAACGGGGTTATGGGAGATTTGGAACCGGAAAAGACAATCCGGTCTCATGAGCTTGGGATCGTAATAGAAGTTGTTGCAAAGACACAAGAACTTGCAAATGCCATTTGTAGCGTGGCCCGTTCGGTAATGCTGCATTTCGGCTATCCGGGGCGAATAGCTACAGCGGGAAACCTGGCTTTTCTATATTCACCGTCTGATTTGAAAGCCGGTGAAGTCTATGAATTCTCCGTCTATCATCTGATGGAGGTCACTGATCCCTGCGAAATGTTCCCAATGGAGCTGATTAAGGTGGGAGGCAGCCTATCATGACCAAGCGATATTCAATAACTGAGTTGGCAGAGGTAATACGAAGCAAGAATTCTGGACCTTTCGAACTCACATTTGACATTATATTCAGAGATTTTAAAACGTATTATGAAGTCAAAGAAAAGGGAGTGATCAACAGAGCACTTATAGCAAGGCTATATCACATTACAGAGGGCGAAGTATTAACATTGGCCTCATTCGACCCGGCAAAAGCAATAAAGGCGACTATTGTTCGACCTCTTAGTTCCGGAGGGATCGGTGAGACCGATGTTTACGGTTCGCAACAACATGCGCCACTTCTAAGCATCGAGATAGAGCTTTAACCAGAGGTAATGAGTATCCAAGAGAAAAAGAATATTATTTTAGGCGATAATAATTCCACCTCTGCAGGATACAAATAACGGTAAAGACGTGTTCCTGATGTCATCGATGTCCATCAATTCCACGTCCTTACTCACTTTGCGATGGTATTTTTTTCGCTTATCAGTTCTTCAATTTGATTTGCGGAATAACCTAATTCCGACAGAACTTCTCTTGTGTGCTCGCCCAATAACGGCCCTCTCTCATAAGGCAGTTCTCCGCTTCCCTCAAATTTTATCGGGGTATGCGGCAACACCACTTTCGCTCCGTTCGCGAACGTAAAATCGTGCACCATGTTGTTGGCCAAGGCCTGTTCGTCTGTGATCACGTCTTTGAAGTGAGGCATCAAATCATGCACGATGTCGGCTTCAGTCAAGCTTTTCAGCAATTCTTCCGTCGTTTTAGCAGCAAATGCGTCCTCTAGTGCGCGGACAAGTTCCCCCTTATGTTTGACCATTTGCGCGCTTGTGTTGAACCTTGGGTCATTTATCAGATCTTCCAGGCCGATCGCTTTGGCTAACCCTGGCCAATATCTTTCGTATTCGAGGATCGAGATCATTACCCAGTCGCCGTCTTTACTCCGGTAATACGTCACATTCGGGGTTGCTTCATACCGGTGTTTGGGGAACTTGTTTTTGTACCGGTCCTGCGTGGATGTAATCAGCAGCCCGGAGAACCAAACAGCGGTTCCATATAGAGAGATTGATATTTTTTCCCCTTTTCCGGTTTTTTCCCGCTGCAAGAGCGCAGCACATACCCCGGCTACCAGGGTGCTGCCTGTTGACGTATCGCCGAAAGCAGCCGGGGGATAAACAGGATACTCATTGGGTTTGACCAGGTCCACGGCAAAACCGGAACGGGTCCAGAAGGCGGTAATATCAAAGCCGGGGCGGCCCACGTCCGGCCCTTTTTCGCCGAAACCGCTGAGGAACGCGTACACCAGTCGGGGATACCGTTCCCGCAAAGAATCGTAGTCAATCTTTAGCTTTCGCAGCGCTTGAGGTCGATAACTGGTGATAAAGACATCAACTGTTTCCAAAAGCTTGTGCAGGACCCTTTGGCCCGCTGCAGTCTTTAAATCCAACACAATCCCGCGTTTATTGGCATTATAAAGCTCCCAGGCCGGACATTCGTCTTCCTGGATGGGCATCGCCATCGTCGGACCAAAAGCCCGCAAGGGGTCTCCGGCCGGAGGCTCCACTTTGATCACATCCGCGCCCCAGTCCGCCATCAGTCGCGCACAAGAAGGGCCCCCCACAAACGTGCACAACTCCAGGACACGATACCCGCTCAACGGTCTGCCATTATTCATTTCCATTCTCCTCTCAAGACTGCATTCTGCGTGCGATGTACCAGCACCCTGGTGAAAAGGTCCGGGAATGCGGACCCTTTTTTCAGCAAAGAATCTGCTCTTTTCACTTAAACAGGCCGGATTTTTCGAAGTCCCCAATCTCTTCGCCGGAATAACCCAGGTCCCGCAACACCTCCCTTGTGTGTGCTCCAGGGGCAGACCCGGCATGGCGGTATTCCAGCGTGGAGCTGGAAAACTTGATGGGATTGGCAAGTTGACGGACTACCTCCCCGGAAGGCAATGGCACATCCACCACCATGCCCCTCTCTTGGACCAGAGCATCCTCCAAAGCCTCGGAAAGGGTCATGACAGGCTCCACACAGGCATCGGTGGCATTGAAGAGGGCAGTCCACTCATCCCGCGTCCTCGTGCGAACGATGGTCCTGACCTCCTCCTTGACCTGAATGGAATTCACGGGCGAGACTCCGCCCGCAATCAGGTCCGGACGGCCTATGGCGCTACAAAAGTTGGCGAAAAACTGGGGTTCGAGGCCCCCGAAACTGATGTGCTTCCGGTCTTTGGTCTCGTAGTAATCGTAGAGAGTGCCACCGTTGAGCCGGGCCCCTTCCCGCTGCGGGTCCTTCCCATCCACCAGGAAGGCCGCTCCGGCTGTGGCGTTGAAGGCAATCATGCCGTCCGTCATGGAGATATCGATGGACTGCCCTTCTCCCGTGATATGCCTGCATGCAACCGCCGCCAGGATACCGATAACGGTGTTGAAAGAGCCCGCGGCGACGTCGGCAATCTGCATCCCCATCAAGCTGGGGCCTGAGCTCGTTTTTCCCGAGTAGGACGCGACGCCGGAGCGGGAGATGTAGTTTATGTCGTGCCCGGCCCGATCCCGCAGAGGGCCCGTCTGGCCGTAGCCGGTGAGAGAACAGTAAATCACGGAGGGGTTAACCTTCCTGAGGCTCTGATAGTCCAGACCCAATCTCGCCATGACCCCGGGGCGGAATTGTTCGATAACGATGTCATAACTGCCAAGGAGTTGATGCACGATTTCCACCGCTCGCAAGTCCTTCAGGTTCAGAGTGATGCTCCTCTTGTTCCGGCGCAGGTAGGCCGCTCCGGCGGAGATCTTTGTTCCCGGGAGAAAGGGGGGGACGAAATCCACCAGATCCGGCCGGGAGCCGGAAGTGATTTGGATGACTTCCGCTCCCAGGTCGGCCAGGCACATCGTGGCGTAGGGACCCGGCAATAATGTCGTGAAATCCAGTATTTTTAAGCCGTCAATCGGGCCAGCCATGCGTGTCTCCCCGTGGATGGATCACATAATGCAAAATGATTTACGCTACTTGGTATACGCTCCCATGGCTGGAGAAACGACCTTCGATCTATCCTTGACGGGCTTCCGGATGACTACGGCGGCCCCTACGCCCACAAGAAGAAATATTCCGGACAGGTAAAAAGCATAGTCGAGCGACCCTGTGTGGTCCTTTATCCAGGCGCCGAGCTCCGGCATAAAAAAGCATACCGCACCTAAAGCGAGGACAAGGCCGTAATTGAAGCCCAGGTTCTTCTGGCCGAAATAATCGGCGGTAATGGACGGCATCAGCGTCAGGTTGCCGCCGAATTGCCAGTAGGCGATGCCGACTACCAGGAAAAGAAGCAGAACGTTTCCCGACGTCATGATGTAGGGCATGAGGAAAAGACAGACGGTACACAGCAGGCAGTTTATGATAAAGGCACTCTTCCTGCCGATCTTATCCGAATAGAATCCGGTGCCGACACGACCGCACAGGTTCATGACGCCACCGAAAGAAGCTAATATCCACGCATTGGCTGCGAAAAAGAGAAGGCTATGAGCGGTCTTGAACAGCATGGGGGCGGCATTGACGATAACCAGCAAGCCAGCCTGGGAGCCGCTGCAGGACATTATGGCCAAAGCGAAATACTGCCAGGTCTTTGTCATCTCCGAAGCCGTCCAGTCCTCCGTAGCTGTATGGGGCTTCGCGGCGGCTTTAGCTGTGGCTGGAGCTACGGGCGGCACATACCCTTCGGGGGGAGTATAAAGAAGTCTTCCGGCTATTATCACCACGATGGAGAACAGTATCCCCATAATGTAGAAGCTGTTGCTGATTCCGTAGGCCTTGATCAACAAACCCGCCACAGCGGCAATATAGATTGCCGCTCCCCCAAATCCACCGACGACCAGGCCCACGACCAGACCTCGTTTGTGCTCTCCGAACCATTTGACTGCGGCAGGAATTGGGCCGGCGTAGCCTATTCCCATGCCTATGCCGCCCAAAAGGCCGAAACCGAGAACCAAACCTGTGTAACTGCGCATGAAGCCTGCTATGATACATCCGAGCGCCAGGGAAAGCCCGCCGACAGTAACGCTCACCCTGGGACCGAATTTGTCCTGGATGCGCCCACCGGGCATCACGCATAGAGCGAACGTGAAGCCGCACAAGGCATATGCCCATGTGGCCTGAGAATCGGACATGTATGTCCAGCCGGCATTTATACCCCCCATGACGGACCCGGCGATATGGTCCTTGTTGGCCAATAGTGCGGCTTTCCAAACACTCCACGCATACAGGAAACCCAGGCAAAGATTCACGGAAACGCCTGCAAGGACGGTAATCCATCCTATAGCGGGTACCTTTTCCCACGGCACTGCCGTCGAACCTGCCTTGTCTTGCGGCGAATCAGTCAGCATCTTTTTCTCCTTAGGTTTGGTTTTGTCGATGCTTCTCGTACTAAATTACACTTTCGTGGCGTAGGGAATTAAAATCTTCCCGTGAGTAGCCAAGTAAACTACAAAATATTTCTTCGTTATGCTGACCTAACTCCGGGGCTCGAGTGTTTAATTTACCCGGGGTTTCCGATAGCTTGATAGGGAGCCCGGGCATCGGAACCTCACCCAGGCCGGGGTAATGCACGTTGACAAGCATTTCCCGTTCAATAACATGAGGATCATTGACTACTTCACGAGCTGTATTGACACGGCCGCAGGGAACACGGTTCTTTTCAAGTAAAGCTATCAGATCGGATACGTTGTATTGGGCCACCCAGTCCTTCACAACCTGGCCTATGATATGACGATTCAAGTATCGGCTGTTGTCATCCTTGAACCGATCATCCTCCAACCATTCATGACGGCCGACTATCTTTGCAAGTCTTTGCCAGATTTCATCGCCTATTGCGTTAATCATCACCCACCCGTCTCTAGCCTGGAAGGCATCGGAATAGGTATAGAAGGAATTGTTGCCGATCGGTTCTCGGATTTGACCATTCAAATTGTACTCTGCCATGACGCCGGAACCCGCGACGCAGAAAATTGCGGTGCTCAACAAAGAGACGTCAACCAACTGGCCTGAACCGGTACGGTCCAAATGACGAAGGGCCAGAACCGCCCCCAATGCGGCCAATATCCCGGTTGAATAATCGACGTAAGGCACGGCGGATCTCGTGGGCGGACAGCCGGGAAAACCGGTGTAGCTCATAGCTCCCGACTCTGCCTGGGCGATTGAATCGAAAGCGGGCCTATCCGCGTAGACGCCTTCCTGCCCATAACCGGAAACGGCTACCTGGATGATTGCCGGATTAACCTGTTTCAAACGAGCATAATCCAGGCCCATCATCTCATTGCCCTTCGAAGTGAATCCCGATATAAGGATCTGAGAATTTGCAACGAGTTTGTCCAAAATTTCCTTGCCGCGAGGATGACGAGTATCAAGCGTAATCGACTTCTTATTTCTGGGCGTGAAGAGACTGTAAGTGATAGCGGTGCCGTCAGGGGCAAGGGGGCCGAGCGCTCTGTCAAACTCTCCTCCCGGCCGCTCAACTTTTATTACTTCGGCGCCCATATCGGCAAGAAGAGTCCCACATAAAGCACTGGCGACTACACGACCAAAATCCAAGACTCGAATACCTTCCAATAAAGCTGTCATTCAGGTTTCTCCTGAATAATCCGGAATAAAGCGTCAAGTTGTGTGCCACGTATCCAAAAGGCCATATCGGTGAAGGTCAGCGAGGAGCGTTCCGCCATACGCTCGAAGCCCCAGGTTTCAGACAACCCCTTCGGCTTTGAGTTCATCGAGCCTCTTCCTCGAACAGCCCATGAAGTCCAGGTAGACGAACTCGTTATCGGCTCCGACTTCCCTGCAAACCCACTTTATGCGGGGCGGGGTTTCGGACATTTTCACGGCAGGTCCCTGGAGAAGCAGTTCGCCCCACGGTTCCTCCTTCACCTTTATGAGAGACTTTCGTTCGTACCAATAATCCAGTTCCATGGCTTCTATGGGCGTGAGAACTTCGCCGGCCACCGTGACGCCGGGGCCCCCCTTGTAGGCAAGCCACAAGGAAACGAGTTCCTCGCGCGTTCTTTCCAGGGTGAATTTTTCCAGCTCCCGCACTATCTCGACGGCTTTCACCGGGTCAGTCCTGTCCTTTAGCCCCGGGTACGCTTCAACCAGGTCGGGCCGGTCAATGACCGCACACAGGGCCTTCCAGTTCAAGTCGGCATGCCCAGCAATGAAGATCAGCCCGTCCTTGCATCGCACGTAACAGTAAGGATGCATGGCAGGTTCCATGTTGCCGGGGCGCTCGAGTACCTGCCCGGTCAGGTGGTAAAGATGGAGGTGGTAGTTGTTGAGGCTCATAAGAGCTTCTGCGGGGCTCACATCGATGGACTGTCCTCTTCCGCTGAATTCCCTGAAAAAGAGGGCGACCATGGCGGACAACCCTGCAAAGGCCCCGCCTGCGACCCAGCCAATCCAGATGCCCAGCCTGGTTGGCACCCTCGCGTGCTCAGGGTATTCCACCATTCTTTCCGGAATGCCCGTTGTGGAGCAGAAACCCGAGAGCGCCTGCGCAATGACGTCATAGCACTTCCAGTTCGACTTCCCGGCTAGTTCGGAGAGCTCTCCCGCCTGGCCGTAGCTGTTCATGGCGACATGGATCAGCCGGGGGTTGACCTCGCAGAGCACCCTGCGCCCGATCCCCATTTCCTCCATGGCGCCCGGGGCGGAGGTTTCGATGAGCACATCGGCCTTCCTTACGAAATGTTTCAGGATTTCCCTGCCCTTCGGTTGCCGGACGTCGAGAGTTATGTGTTCCTTGTTCCTGCCCTCAATGAGGTAGGGAAGCCCCGTGCCGTTGATGGATTCGCCGAACGGCGACATCTTCCTCGCGATATCCCCCCCGGGAGGTTCCACCCTTATGACCCGCGCGCCAAGTTCGGATAAAAGCGACGAGGCAAACAGCCCCGCAAAGCTGCCGAAGCTAAGATCCAGCACCACTACATCCGCAAGCGCTTCAGGCTTCCAACCCGCCGTGTCGGGGTGCGTATTCTCTCTTGCCCAGTTCATAAAGTTCATGGCGCCTCTCCCTTATTCCCTGAAAAACAGCCCCGCGCTGCCATCCCACTCGGGCGGAGGGCATGCTAAGGGCAGACGTTCATTCCACTTTCCGACGACACCGTTGTCATAGAACGTCTGCACTTCCTCGGGTGAACAGCCCAGTATCTTTCGCAGGACGTACTCGTTATCGAACCCAACGGGTCGGATGGACCACTTTATTTGCCCGGGCGTTTCAGCCAGGTGGAGGGGCATGGGATAGCAGAGATCCCCCCAGAGGGGATCGTCGAACTTCCAGACCGCCTTGCGCTCGTTGTAGTGTTTGGAATTGTAGATGTTCTCGACATTCATGACCTGTGCGGCGGAAAAGCCATACTTTTGACCGGCTTCGATGATCTCGGCCGTCGTCCTGCCCCTTCCCCATTCCTCTATAGCGCAGTAGATCCTGTCCGCAACGGCGAACCTCTTCTCGATAGGCTTGAATTCGAGCATGTCCTTCCGATCTGCTGCCGTGCAAATCCCCTCGTATTCCTGCTCGCTGAAGCCTGCAAGGGCTGCAAACCCGTCGGTGGTCTTCACGATACAGGATGGAACGACCGCCATGTCGCGGTTTCCGAACCTTTCGCGCTTCTTTTTTTTCAGATGCTGGAAAATCCACGTCCAGTCCATGCTCCTCATGAGGACTTCCGCCTGGGCGATGTCGATGAACTGGCCCTTGCCGGTTTTCTTCCTGTAGTAGAGCGCGGCCATCGCATAAAAAGCAGCAAAGGTCCCGCTCAGGAAATCCCCGATCCATGTGGAAGATTTGACCCCCGTAGCGTCGGGAAAACCCGTAATTTCGGCAAGCCCGGTTAGCCCCTGGGCATACGCGTCGTAGCTTGGCCTCGCACTAAGCGACCCCCAGTTTCCGAAACCCTGCATGCTGAGATAAACGAGGTCGGGCTTGTTCTCACTGAGCTGCCGGTATCCTACTCCCCATTTGTCGAATGTCCCTGCTTTGAAGTTCTCCATGACGATGTCGGACCTTGCTGCAAGCTTCCTCACGAGCTCGATCCCTTCGGGTTTATGCATGTCCAGCCCGATGTGGAACTTGTTCGCACTCCCGCACATCATTCCAAGCGACATGTTCCTCGGAAACTGCCCCCGAGGCGACATAGACCTGGAGAGAATGTCTCCGGCCCCGGGCATTTCCACGTGCACCACCTCAGCCCCCAATTCGGCGAGCAGCGTAGCAGCCCACGGTCCAAAGATGATCCTCGTAATATCCAGGATTCTAATCCCCTTGAGCGCTTCGCTTTTCGAGAAAAGCTCCTCCATGCACGCTTGCAGCATCTTGGTTCCTCCCTTTTCGGTTAGTTCGTCGGCGGCGATAGGTAGTATCAGGAGAAGAGAAGATAAGGGAAAAATTGCAGGGGAAGACCGCCCCCCTTCTGCTAATCGGCAGGCAAAGCCTGCCGGCGCCCCCCGAGAGTTTCTTCCCTACATTTCTTCTCAGACCTTCTCTTATCAGTCGCGGGTGACGATGGGTATCATGCCGATACCACCACCTGCGCACAGGGCAGGCCGGCCCGATTCCAAGCCCCGACGCGCCATTTCAGAGACGAGCGAGACGACGATGCGAAGTCCGGCATGCATCCGACAGGGTGGCCCAGCCCCATGCCGCTACGACCGCCTTTCCGGCCATATAGCTGGAGCTGGATTTCAATGATTCATCCTTTGTCGTTCCCGAAGATGGCTACGGCACTCATTTGAGGGGGTCCGCCGAAAGTGTGTGAGAGCCCCAGCCTGGGATTTAGAATCTGACGTGCAGGCAGATCTGCCTTGCCTTGCAGCTGTTTATAGATCTCGTAGGTCATGCGCAGTCCGCTGGCCCCAACCGGATGGCCAAAACACTTAAGCCCGCCATCAACGTTTACCGGCAGACCCCCCTTGCGGGTGAAAAAACCTGAATCCACGTCCTCTTTGGCCTTCCCTCTGGGACTGAAGCCGAAATCTTCATAAATCAACAACTCGGTAATGGAGAAGCAGTCATGGACCTCTGCCAGACTCAATTCTTCCCTGGGATTTTTGATCCCCGCCATCTCATAAGCCTTGCGGGACGAGTTGACCAAAGCATCAAAACTGACCCAGCTAAATCCCGGTCTGAAATGAGGCATCATGGCATCGGTGGAAATGCCGAATCCCTTTAGAAAAATGGGGTCGGCCCGAAAGGCCCTGGCATTTTCCACAGTGGTAACAATAGCACAGGCCGCCCCGTCGCTGTTTCCGCAGCAATCAAAAAGTCCTAAGGGCCACGAGACCATAGGCGCCTTCAAACAAGTATCTACAGTGATTTGGTTTCTGAAATGGGCCTTGGGACAAAGGCTACCGTTATCATGATTTTTGACCTCGATTTTAGCCAGGGTCAGTCTGCCTTCGTCCGCGGAAAGACCGTAGGTCTTGAAATAACGAGCGGCAATCAAACTAAAAGAGCCGGGTGCAGTCCTTCGAGCCTCGTAGACCGGATGCATTCCCCTGCCTGCACCCAGACCGGCATAGCCTGTATCCTTCAGTTTCTCTACACCGAGCGCCATGACCAGATCGTAAGCCCCGCTTGCCACAGCCATACATGCTTCCAGGAGGGCGATGTGCCCGGAAGTGCACCAGTTTTCGTTGCGAATGACCGGGATGTTACCCAACTTTAATCCGTCGGCGGCAACAGTCCCGGAGATACCATTGACCGGGGACATAAGCGTTCCAAACCAGCAGGCCTCGATGTCTTTGGCTTCGATTCCGGCATCTTCGTAAGCCTCATACGCCGCTTCAATAGCAAGATCCACCGCCCCCTTGTCCCACCGCTCACCAAACTTCGAGCAACCCATACCGATAATAGCTACTTTATCTTTTATGCTACCCATTGCTCATTGTCTCCTTGATAACCGGCTGCAGTTTCCAGAAGTAATTATGCATACCCATCCCATCGTAGATCTTACGAAAAGTAAGCCTTACCGGCATGCCTAGCTTAACCGTCGATGGGATGCAGTCGGTCATCATTCCATAAAACCGCACCTTTCCCCCCAGTTCGGCGATGGTCTGAACAATTACAGGATCGTCGCTTCTTCCAGCCATGTTATCCAGAGTGAAGGTAAAGACTTCTCCTTCCAGCTCGGAAATGGGAATTTCCACGTACTGGTCCTTGGACTGACATTGGACACAAATGCGTTGAACCGGGAAAGTCGCCGTTCCGCACTGTTGACACTTACTGCCATGTGCCCTGATGATGCTGTTACGTTCGCGCCAGGTTACAGTGGCCGAAGGAAAAAGCCGGAAAGGTTCGCCCGGTACGGTTTCAATCAGCCCCTTGTAACTCAAAAATCGGGCATAGGAAGTCAACATTATTTTATGGTCAAGGAATTCTTTGAGTTCCCGCTGGGCCCCGGCTGATGCACCGTTCTCAGTGACTTTAAACAACAGAGCGTCAGCTCCGTCTGCATAATTGGCCAACAGCAGGAGGTCTCCCGGACGGGCATTTTCCAAGGCGGCCACCAACATAAGTAACGGCTGGGCCGCACCGCAGTAGCCTACAGAGGCGAGCAAGGGGTCCTGTACCTGGGTTTTGCCAGCAAAACCCAATTTCCGGACCAGTCCATCATGGGTTTTAAGGTCAGGGGCCGGCAAAACGGCCTTTGAAATATCCTCGGGTCCCAACTGATATTTTGCCAGTATTCCATTGATAACTTCCAGCATATGATTGGTATAGCCCTCGCCCAGGATAAACCTGCTCTCCCAGGTTCGAACATAGGTATCTTCCGGGTTTCTCCAGACATCATGCATCTCATTGCAGATGGAATAATCCCCTTCAAAGGTAGCCAAAATGTTCCGATCTCCGACCAAGACGGCCGCCGCGCCGTCTCCGAAGCCTTGCTCCTGATCGGACCGTGGATAGCCCAGACGGGCATCGGCGGAGGTAACCAGCACAGAACCGGCCGATCCAGCCCTGACCGAATCGATTGCAGCCTTTAAGGCCCCGGTGCCGGACCGCAGAGAATGAGCAAAGTCTGCTGTGACTATTTCCCGCTTCAGATCCGTAGCCGTCGCAATCATGGCCGAGTTCATCTTTTCCTGATTCGGGGCACTGGTGGTTGCAAAAAAAAGTCCCTCGACTTCCCCCCGGTCCACTCCACTAAGGCAATTGCGGGCTGCTTCCACGGCCATCGTAATGGCATCTTCGTCGTTGTTGGCCACGGCCCGTTCCCCACCGAGGGAGGAGCGTCCCCAATTGTCGGCTATGAGATTTCTATCTATTCTGTAAATTGGCAGGTAACCGCCGCATAAAGAGATTCCAACCTTGTGCATGTATCCTCCTGTTTAAAGATGAGCAATACTTAGGCACGCACATGGGAATGCAGAGACTATGCCACGGTGCCGTTGAATTCCCTTACCCGGCCCCACAGAAGCACAGATGACCAGGAGCCGCCGATTCGAAACAAAGGGACATGAAAGAATCCATTTCACAGTTGAAATGGAATTGGATCTAGGATATTTCACATGTGAAAAATGATGTCCGCCCCAGGTTCCCCCTGGCTCTTCGGACGTCTTTGAGTGTCGGCCAATTAAGAGGTAACTGATATGAGCGACCTTTTCGAAGCAATTTGCACTGCTCTTCCACTCATTGCACGATTCTCCTGTGGTTTCTCGACAGTCCTCGATCTTGGCAACTCGCGCAGAAAAACAGTGGACGGGGACGGCAATGATGTTAATAGCTATGTTTTGGAAAACTGTGAAGGGTTCAGCGAAGCCATAAAGTCACGTCAACCGCTGCTGGTGCAGGCAAAGCTGAGCAGTGGCGTATTCAACCTGTTTCTGCCTCTTGGAGACTGTCTTCTCATTATAAACAACGCAGGCCATATTGGTCTTGCAGATAAGCTAAAAGTCATTTTTGAAGAAGCTCTTCCTTTGATGGCGCGTGTTGCAGGCGGGGAAGCAGTTCTCTTCGACCAGGAGGGCATCCGGTTCTTCAGCGTCGGGCCGGATGGAAAAGAGTCTAAGAAGGGAATAGGTCAGTTCACCTATTTGGGAAAACGCGCCATGGAACTTGGACGTCCTGTAATCGGCCCCTCACTTCTCGAAGATGGGGCCGTTGCTGTGCGCATCCCGATTACCGATCAAATTGGAATGGGCGTCAATAACGTTGTTTCGGTAAGACAAAAGAAACTGCTTGCTGCTTCGAGCCAGCACAACCCGAGGCGTTGTAAGTTCGCTAATATTGTAGGGAAGAGCGATAGCCTCCTGCGTTGTTTACAGCAGGCAAAACAGGTGGCCGAGACCAACTCAACAGTGATGGTATTCGGAGAAACGGGGACAGGCAAGGAACTTTTGGTTCAGTCCATCCATAGCGCCAGCCAGCGCTCCAGCGGTCCTTTCGTTGCCATGAACTGCGGGGCGATTCCCCAAAGCCTTGTGGAAAGCCATCTTTTCGGATATGTGGCCGGAGCCTTCACGGGGGCTCTAAAAGAAGGTCACCAGGGGCTTTTCGAGCAGGCAAACGGCGGCACGCTGTTCCTGGATGAAATAAGCGAAATGAATCTGGAGCTTCAATCCAGGCTGCTGCGAGTGCTCCAGGAAAGGGAACTTGTGCGGATTGGGGGCAAAAAGGTTATTCCAGTCAACGTCCGCGTGATTGCTTCGACTAATAAGGACCTCTGGGAAATGGTGACCAGTGGCAAGTTTCGTCAGGACCTCTATTATCGACTGAATGTCATAGAGTTGCGGATTCCTCCACTGCGGGACAGGATCGAAGACCTGCCGCTGCTGATTCGAAGCTTCATCGATGAGTTCAAAACGAATTTCGGCAGTTTCGTCCAGGACATCTCCAAAGAGGCCCTTGAGTGCATGGTCTCTTATTCGTGGCCGGGCAATGTAAGGGAACTGCGGAATTGTGTCGAACGAATCATGAACCTTAGCACCAACGAAGTGATAACGATCGAGGACATTCCTGCCATCATTCGCGAAAAGGGAAACCTTAAGCCAAACGGTCACAGATGGACACAACCCTGGACAATCCCTGGTGAACCAGCGATTGCGAGCCTTGGTTCATTGCATAATCAGGGGCCGGAAATGATAGAACCTCTAGAAAATAGCTACTCCCGCCCGCTGCCACGGATTGCTTTTCTCAAGGGGTCCACTCAGGCCACGGAGTACACGGCTATTCTCCAGGCGCTGGAGAGGTCGGCCTATAATCGCCAGCGGGCCGCTCGAATGCTTGGAGTAAGCAGCACGACCCTCTGGCGCAAGATGAAGAAACTGGGGATTTCCCCAAGCAGTTAGTACCGATCTATATTGCCTCCCGCCAAGATGCGAAGGCGCTGTCCACGAATTATTTAAATCGTAAGGGCGCCCGAAGTTCCTTTTCAGCGCCGTCATCCGATCTGCGGGTAAAAATCGTTTTATTGTAAGTCTCTCTTGTTTGCTGTTGGCGGAGGATGTCCCACCCTGGCTCCTCTACGCTCCGGAAACTTTAACGGCTCCAGAATCAGCCTCCGGTTGGGTTACGATCCCCCATTGCCGCCGGATGGACTCAGCTTCTTCCATGACGCTCTGGAAAAAGTCACGCACGGGCATGATCTTCTTCACCAGTCCCGCTATCTGTCCGCAGGCCCAGATCCCTCCATCCAGTTCTCCGGTCTCCAGGGCCTGACGCCCGAGTTCACCCCTCATCTTGGGCAGCATTTTCTCCAGAGGCTCGCATCGCACCTCCATATCAAGCACCTCGGTGGCCGGCTTGTTCACAAACACGCGAATCGGGGCCTTTACAGACATCAGGAGCAGGCATGTCGATGACACTTCCGCCTCCAGCAAGGCTCGCTTGAAATTCGGATGTATCGGGCATTCTTCCGTTGCCATGAGTGCAGTTCCCATGACGATCCCTTCGGCCCCCAGGGAAAGCGCAGCCATGAGCCCCCGTCCATCACAAAAACCACCGCCTCCGACCACCGGGACACTCACCGATCGGACTGTCCGAGGCAAAAGCACCATGGTGGTAATACCTTCCGCGCTCGGGTGTCCTCCACACTCCGTACCGACAATTGTCACCAGGTCCACTCCCAGGGCTTCAGCCTTCACGGCATCGTGCTCACGAGCGCACTTGTGCATGTATATTCGCCCGTTGTTCTTGAGGGACTCAACATACTTCGCAGGATTGTGACCGGAGGTTTCGACTATCCCGACCCCTTCCTCTCCGACTGCGTCGATCATCTCCTCAACCGACATAGGCCTCATCGAAGGAAACAAATTGACATTGACAGCAAAAGGCCTGTCCGTCAGATCCCGTGTCCTGCGGATTTCTTCCTTCAGGTCCTTCTTTGACGAAAAGGTTGCCGAAGTGATGATGCCCAAACCTCCCGCATTGCTGATGGCGGCTACAAACGGGGCCCGGCTGATCCACTGCATCGCGCCCCCGATGATTGGGAACTCAGTCCCCAGAAGTTTTGTCGCTCTAGTCACCCACATAATTTCTCCTTTGTTCATTGTCACGTAATGTTAGTCAGTTATCGTGGCCCGACCTCTTTCGCGGGCACCGATCGAATCCTTCTTTTCCATGACGCCTCCCTTTCAGAACATCACAGCAGCATAATACTTGCTTCATATGCAGCCGTTAGAGTAGTGTAGAAATCCTCGAATGTCTCGCTTTCTATTTTGCTTTTACTGCCCAGAAAGATATTCATAGGGTCCACAGACCTCATTATCTGTATTTCCTCTAATGACGGCGGGAGCGTTTCTTTTAAATTGGGGCTTATTTTCAAATCCCAGCCGACATTTTCCTTGATCTCCTCAACGCTGATTCCGGGAAAGACTTCATCGACGTACATTTCCCTGGTCTGCGGGTCGAAGCGGAAAATGCACCTGTTGGTGACTACCGCCTCCGGGCCCCCTCCCAGCAGCCCCACCCTTTCCCTTTCGTCACCGCCTCCCAGGAACCCCGGCGTGGTCACATAATCGAGCTTCTCGACGAATCGCCTCTCCTCAAGCCTCATGATGATTATCAGTCTTTTTACAGAGGAGGCGATATCGTTAGCTCCCCCCGAACCACCCAGACGCACGGTCGGATTGAAATAGTCCGCCTTGCCGCTCAGTATAACGGTGCTGTTGAGATTGCCGAACTTATCGATCTGCGCTCCCCCGATCACTCCTATGTCCACGTAACCCTTCTGCACATCACCAAGGGCCCTCCACAGTTCAGTCGCGGACAGGGCATTGTCGGTGGTTGAGTTGTCTCCCACGGAGAGAATTACCCTGCGGGAAATGGGGCCGATCCCTCCGCCTTCAAACATAAGCAGGCAATTGGGAGCATGCGCACGGCTCGCAACGGTTGCAGCAAGCAGTGGGACGCCGATTCCTACGAATACGCAGTCATAGTCCTTGACGAACCGAGAACAGACCGAAACCATCAACTCTTCTCGACTGTAGTTCTCCGCTCTCATAGCCTTCACCTCTCAAGCAAAATGGGAATCCGGTTGTTGTCGTGTTCCATCTTCCTAAGTTTCGCCAATCTCTCATTCCCTATTTTTCTCAGGAAATCATTATGGTTGTCGCACAGGATATCGTCGAGGAGATCAATGAAGCCCTCCCGTGTCTTGGAGGCCATGGCCCACCTTCTTCTGCAAGGCGTATCGACCCAGTAGTAGCATGGAGTGCCGGCGGGGTACGATCCAAACGGCAACTCGACCACCGCGCTCACGCAGTAATAGGGGATATGGGTCATGTTGGGAATTTTTCTCAGTTCCGAGGTTGGTACGATCTCTTCGCAGGTCAGGACCACTTTCCGGGCGGCCCTTGCAATGTTCATTTCGTTGCCGAGGATGCCCCAGACTTGGGCGTTGCCCATCTTGTCCGCCCTCTGGACATGAATCAGGGCCACGTCAGGATTGGCTGCGGGCACCAGGGCAACCGGTTCCCCGCTGTAAGGATCGGGGGTTATCTTTATCTTCTTGTTATGGACCGGAATATCCGTGCCGAGGAACGACTTGAGCGGCATGAACGGTACTCCCAGCGCCCCGGCCAGATACCTCATTCCGATAGCCAGGTTGGAATAATCCTCCACCTCGATTCGGCGTGGCACTCCCTTCTCCACCGCCCTTCTGAAATTGAACGCATTGGCCACCGCAATCCAGACCCAGGCGCTTTCCACCTTTTTCACCAGACCCGCTCCAATCAGGAAATCGACGGGTTCGACGCCGCTGTCAACGATCAGGGTCAGCTCTTTTTTCCTCTGCCGAATAACCTCGAAGACGGCTCCCATGGGCACCCTGGCCAGAAAGCCGCCCAACGCCACCGTATCGCCGTCCGAAATGTAAGTCGATACTGCTTCTTTCAGACTACAGGTCTTGTCAATGGACATTTAGAACTCCCTCTGCTCTCGAAGTGCGCTGCCTTGGCGGTCCCTCGACATTGTCCAGAGCATGCAATCTATCCACTTGTTGAGGATTTGCGGTCGGGCCGAGCTAATAACCCGGTTTCTAAGGGCAAATGTTAAAAAATCACGGTGATTGCTCCTATAAGCAACACGTATACCAGGAGATCACTTACTCTCCTGTTTGACCGGAAAACCTTACTCTGACAGAAACATAAAGGGGGCGCAGACAGTCGGCATGCAACTGAAACAGGGAATCTATGCAATGGAATTTTTCACTTCTGCATCCTTGTTTGGCATTCTCCTTTCAATAGTGCAATGATCTATAGAATGCGCCCTAAATAAGATGATTAAATGCGCATAATGCAGAGATTCTTTTCCGCTTCAGCATCCGATCTGCTGGTAAAAATCGTTTCCCTTGTCATCTATTAGGATAAAAGTTGGAAATTCAGCCACTTCGATCTTCCAGACAGCCTCCATGCCGAGTTCGGGATACTCGAGCACCTCGACACTCTTGATGTTTTCCCGGGCCAGGAGCGCCGCAGCTCCGCCGATCGATCCAAGATAAAATCCTCCGTATTTCTTGCAGGCCGCTGTTACCTCCCTGCTGCGGTTTCCCTTGGCGATCATAATCAGAGAGCCGCCGTTTGCCTGGAAAAGATCCACGTAGGAATCCATGCGGCCGGCGGTTGTGGGCCCGAAGGAGCCTGAGGGCATTCCTTCCGGGGTCTTGGCCGGCCCGGCGTAATAGACGGGATGATCTTTAAGGTACTGCGGGAGTCCTTCGCCTCTATCGAGCCGCTCTTTTATTTTTGCATGCGCCATGTCCCGTGCGACGATGATTGTACCCGTAAGGGCGAGCGGGGTCTTGACGGGATGTTTGCTCAGTTGGGCCAGGATCTGTTTCATCGGGCGGTTCAGCTCGATTTTAACCACGCCCTGATGGTAGCCCCCGCGATACTTTTCCGGTATCAGGCGGCCGGGGTCCCGCTCCAGTTCCTCAATCCAGATGCCGTCCCGGTTAATCTTGGCTCTTATGTTTCTGTGCGCGGAGCAGGAAACCGCCATACCGATGGGGCAGGAGCCACCGTGACGCGGAAGTCTTATGATTCGAGCTTCAAGGGCCAGGTACTTGCCTCCGAACTGAGCCCCATACCCGCACCTGTGGGCCGCCTCCAAAATCCTTTGCTCCATTTCACAGTCCCGAAACGCTTGACCTTCCCTGTTCCCCTGCGTCGGCAGGGCATCCAGATATCCGGTGGCAGCGAGCTTAGCAGTCTTGAGGCACATTTCCGGAGACAAACCTCCGATCACAAATGCCAGATGATATGGAGGGCACGCAGCCGTCCCAAGAGTCTTCATCTTTTCCACCAGAAACCTTTCCAGGTCGGCTGGATTCAGGATGGCTCTGGTCTCCTGGAAGAGTGCGGTTTTGTTGGAGGAGCCTCCTCCCTTGGCCATGAAAAGGAACTCGTACTCCATCCCCTTCGCGGCAGGAATGTCAATCTGTGCGGGGAGGTTACACCCCGAGTTCGCTTCGTCGTACAGGTTCAGAGGTATATTTTGGGAATAGCGGAGGTATTCTTCAGTGTAGGTTTCAAATATTCCTCGACTGAGCCTTTCCTCGTCATCGCCGCCGGTCCAGACCTTTTGACCCTTCTTGCCAAGGATTGTGGCGGTCCCCGTATCCTGGCAGAGCGGCAGGACCCCTTTCGCAGCCACCTCAGCGTTTCTCAGCAGCGCAAGCGCGACCACTACATCATTTAGGGACGCCTCGCGATCGTTCAGAATGGCCGCCAGTTTTTCAAGGTGCGCCGTTCGGAGCATGAAAGAGACGTCATGCATGGCCTGGTTGGCAAGAAACTCCAAGCCATAGGGGTTGATTTTCAGGATTTCACCGCCATCGAAGCCTGCTACCGACACATAGTCTTTCGTCAGCAGGCGGTACTTCGTTTCATCATTTCCCAGCGGGAATAGGTTCTGATACTTGAACTCGATCATCCATGGCTCCTATTTGTCCGATTTGCACTTCCTCCCCAAACTGCGATGTTGCTTCAGAACAGGGAGGCTATATTCTCTACCGACTCCAATCCCATGACCGCATCTGCAAGAATCTCCGCCTTCTGTTCACCCCATGGCCCCAGGGCGAGTCTGCGAAACTTTGCGATCAGGAGTTCGTCGCTCGCAGGATTTTCAGGGTCACCGAGAGGAAAGTCCGTCCGGCCGCAGTGAACGTCACCCGACCGGGTCGTTATCTCTACGACTGCGGCCCATTTGGCCGGGTATAGGGAATCGAGCGTATCGTCGGGGACCAGCTTGACCAGCCGCGAGAGGGCCCGGATTTCGCGGTCCCGCAGGTTCTCTTCGCTGAAATCCTCCAGCCCGCAACTCCTCTTTGCCAAGGCAAGCGCCACACAGAATGGGAGATTGAACTTTGCCGCATAAATTGTCCTCGGCTCCGGGTTGTCTGTGATTTTGAGTGCGGTCCGGTAGGTTCGCACCTGGATACCGGAGATATCCGAAGGCAGTATGTTGTGCCCGGATGCAAGATCGAGCGCGATATCGACCGCGGGGTGCGTGTGGCGGCATGAAGAGTGAATCTTGAATGAATTGTCCTCGATTTTGTAGGGAGGCTTGCCCAGGGAATCGGTAATCCTGTCGAGGTTGAACTCGGGGGCCATGGCCCTGCAAAAACCTCTTTTGCCTTCCAGGATGGCACTCGCTCCGGTAAATCCGCCACTGGCGAGCAGGGCGGCCAGCAGTCCGTTTTGGGACGCCTTTCCGGGATGAAGGTGCTTGGACATGGCCCCATCGGTCAAAAATTCCCAAAGTCCAGCGGCTTGGGTGCCCGCATTCCCGAGCGCCCAGACCATCTGCTCTCTGTCCAACCCGAGGAGCTTACCCGCTGCGGCGCAAGCGCCGAAGGTCCCGCATGTCCCTGTATTGTGCCAGAAGTAATAGTGAGACGGAGTGACGGCTTCCCCTATCCGGATCGCCACTTCGTAGCCCGCCACGAGTGACTCGATAAACTTCCGGCCACTTGCCCGGGTCATTTCCGCCACTGCGAGGGCAGCGGGGATGACGGCCGCTCCGGCATGAATTATTGACCCGCGGTGAACGTCGTCAAGCTCCATGATATGCGATGCTATGCCGTTGCCCAAAGCGGCATTGAGGGCTGAGGTCTTTTCTCCGGAGGATAGAAGGGTAGCCTGAGGCTTACCCCCCTGCGCACTTAGTACAGAAACGGCTATTTTAGCCGGCTCTTCCTGCCCCCCTCTCGCTACGGAGCCCAACCAGTCCAGGAATGCAAGACGAGCCAGGCGGATCGTCTGCTGCCCGAGGTCGGCGAAATTTACCGAATGGATGAAGTCTGAAAGTTTCAAACTCAGCAATGAAAAAGTCCTTTCATATTATTCGGCGGGTGATCGCTATCAGAAAGCCGACCGCATATCCCCGTTCCGCAGCAAGCTGATATGCAGATCGAAGACCCGTTCGAGATCGTGGGGCTCATGGCCGCCTCTTAGCCGGATAGCCTCAGCAAGGTACTGCTTTAGATACGGCCTGTAATCAGGATGGGCACAGTTGTCGATAATTGCTCCGGCCCGCTCCACCGGTGAAAGCCCCCTCAAATCCGCAAGCCCCTGTTCCGTTACGATGATGTCGATAGTATGCTCTGTTTGGTCGACGTGGGTCACCATGGGCACTATACGTGAAAGAGCCAAGCTGCGCCCGATCGAAGGGATAGCAATCACTGAAAGATACGCGTTCATCAGGAAGTCGCACGAGCCCCCGATACCGCTGATCAGTTTGGACCCCTGAATATGGGTTGAGTTCACATGACCGTATATATCGACCTCAATCGCTCCGTTGACGGCAAGGACACCCAGACGCGCAACCAACTCCGGGCAGTCGCTCAGGACCACCGGTCTTACGATTATAAAATGCTTGTAGGTATTGATGTTTTCGTAAAACCTGCGGAAGCCGTCCTGCGACAAGTATAGGCCGCTGGTCGAGATGACTTTCGCCTTGCCGGCATCGATCAGGTCCAGACATCCGTCTCCGATGGCCCCCGTGAAGACTTCAAGGTCCGAAAAAGAACTTGCAGCCAGTTCCCCCGTCAGTGCTTCGGGAATGCTCCCGATTCCGAATTGGAGCGGCAGGAGCTTTTCCGGCAGCCTGCCGCTCCGCATTTCCCGCTTTAGGAAATCCACCAGGAAGGCTGCCATCCTCCGGCTTTTTTCATCCGGCGCCCTCTTTTCGGGTGGCTTATCGGGAATGTTGGATTCAATAATCGCGGCAATCTTGTCGGGATTGCACCGGATGAATGGCGCCCCGATGCGATCCCCGCAGCGCCTCAAAGGAATCGCCTCCCTTAAAGGAGCGACATCGGGAATGTAGATGTCGTGGATCCCCTCTAATTCGGAAGGGACCTCAGTGTTGATTTCTACGATCACCCGATCGGCGGCCATTGCGTAGGTTGCAGCGTCCAGGCAGCTTGTTCCCGGAACGATAAAGCCCTCTTCCGTAACAGCTACGGCCTCGATGACCGCCACGTCAATCTTGCCGAACCTTCCATCTTGAACATGGTGGGGCAGAAGTCCGGTTCGGTATTCCACGACCGAAATCTTCCCGCTATTGGCGGCCTCCAACAGGTCCTTGTCATTGAACTGGCCGATTCTTTTCTCGTAGGCCCCGGCCAGGGTCATGAGCCCATCGATCGCACCGGGCAGCGGCCCGCCGGTTATCAGAGTAATCTTTCCATTTCCCTTAATCCGCTGAGCCAGTGCGGCAAAAAGGCTTTTCGGACACCCAATCGAGTTTCCGCCCCCCGTGGCTACCGTCATCCCGCTTGAGATCAGTCCGGCAGCTTCGCCGGCGCTCATGACTTTGTCGCGCAGCCAACGGGCTCTTATTCGGTCGTAGAATTCCATACCTTTCGGCGCCTCGATTGCTCCATACGTTATAGACGGATATCTGAAACCGCAACACTCGGCTTCCTCTGAAAAACGCCCTGCTTGAGGAAAAAGCTAAAAATAAAGCCGCAAACGGCAGCAAGAGAGATCATGGTGATTGCCGTTACGAAGCTGTGGCTTGAATGAATGGTTCCTGCCGAGAGGTGAATCCCGAAAGCACCGAAGAATGTGCTGATCCCAACAACCCATCCGATCACTCTTCCTGCTATCTGGGGGGGGGAATTTTGGGCCAAAAAAGCGGGAACAGACGCGAGACCGAAGGTCGCCCCGAACCCGGCGATCACGAGCGCGATAAACAGGAAGGGTATATTGGAGTACACCGCAGGATAAAGAATCAGATAAGAGAAGATGCATGCAAGTACAAACGCGATAGCCGGCGCCACTCTTGCGTCTCCTTTCGCGACTTTGTCATAAAAGAGCCCACCTCCCACATTGCCGAAAAACCCTATCCAGGTCAATCCAAGAGAGAGTCTGCCCGACATGACTGCACCTAAACCGAGTCCCATGGGAGAGTCGACAGCCATGTAGACAGGCACCAAATTAATTAGACAGTACAGTATCCACATGGCGCATCCGTTTAGGAGACAGGCAATCCAGGTACTTGGTCGTTTAAAGACCTCTAAAAGCGTGGCTTGCCCTTGGGATGGCAGTCTAGCCAGACGCAGGGCCTCAACCGCAGCTTCCGGCGGCGCCTTGGTCGTAAAAATAATGACAAGCAGCATTGCCACCCAACCCGGGATGGAGAGAAGAGCAACTGTAGCCTGCCAGGAGTAGCCTGCGTTTAAAATAGGCGGTGACAAAAGTCCACCAATGCCGGCGCCCACCCCTGTGAAACCTATGATAATTCCTGAAGCCATCCCGTGTTCTTGATGGGGGAACCATAAATGAAGAAGTGGTCCGGTTGAAGTGAAAATGAAACCTATTGATGCGCCCTGAATCAACCGGCAAACAAATACTGTTCCAAAGCTTTTACCGATCCACGGCATGAGAGCCGCCGGCACTGAAACGCACAAAAGACCCAGAACAAAGGCGACTGTCATACCATACTTGTCACATACGACACCACCCCAGATAAGTGTAATCGCTGTAGCAAGAATAAATCCCATCATGAGATCGATTGCACGTCCAGCGTCCACGTTCAATGCCTTGCCGATATCGTGAAGAATAGGACCGTAAGCATTCATATCAATGTATGCAGACATGATTGCTATACACATAGTCAATAGCAAAACCCAACGGTATCGCGAGTAGATAGGTTTTTTCTCCATGTCTTGCTCCTCTTTTGAGTAAACGGTCTTATCTATTGGAATACGGGTTTTCTCTTTTCCAGAAAGGCTTTTTTCCCCTCTCCAAAATCCTCGGTGCCAAAGCATATGTCCTGCCCGAGGGCCTCGTACTCCAGGATCGATTCCAGGTCCGAACTCATGCTCAAATTGAGGAGACGCTTGGTCAAGGCTATCGCCTTACCTGCGCCCTGCGCAAGCTCGCCGGCCAGTTCCTCCGCTGTCGGCATCAATTGATCCGCAGGCACCACCTTATTGACCAGCCCGATGGCCAGGGCTTCAGATGCATCAATCATCCTGCCGCTGAACATCAGCTCCTTGGCCCTGGGAAACCCGACCATACGCGGAAGGAAATAAAGGCTCCCCCCATCAGGAATAAGCCCAAGTTTGACGAAAGGGAATACGAAGCGGGTATCCTCTGCAGCGACGATCAGATCGCAGGCCATGGCCAGGCTGCACCCGGCGCCGGCCGCAACTCCATTGACCGCGGCAATTACCGGGATCTCCAGGTTGATCAGGGTCTTCAGCCAGACGTGCAATTCCTTGAGCCTCTTTCTGCCTGCCAGGTCCGGCATGGGGACTTGCATCGTCTTGATGTCTCCTCCGGCACAAAAGGCCTTCCCCACACCGGTCAGGATGAGGGCCCGGATTTGCGGGTCTTCGCTTAAAGTGCTCACGACCTTTTTCAGATCCGCCCGGATGTCCATGTCCATAGCATTTCTTGATTCGGGTTTATTCAGGCTTATCTTGAGGACTTTGCCGGACTTCTCTAGCAGCAGACTTTTGTATTCTCCATAATCCATTTTTTTCTATCCTTCATAATTAGGTTGGGAGAGGAATCATTCGTTTCTTACAGTGAGCTCAAATCGATCGATTCGTATCCTTTCTTGATCTTCGTGTAATAACTATCGAACGACTCGTCTTTTAAATCTGACTTTTTACCAAGAACCAGGTTCATCGGGTCAAAGGCCCGCATGATTCGAACCTGCTCTTCTGTCGGGGGTTCCACCTCCGACAGCGTGTCCGCCACCTTCAGGTCCCAATCGACGATTTCTTTGATGTCCTCCACGGTGACTCCCGGATAAAGATACTTCAGGTACATCTCTTTTGTGTTCTCATCAAACCCGAGCACGCACTTCTCGGTTATCACTGCAACAGGTCCATGCCCGAGAAGGCCCGCTTTCTCCCGTGCCCCGGGCCCGCTTAAATAGCCTGGAGAAGTGATAAATTGAATCCGCTCGACAAATTTCCCTTTTTCCAGGCGCATCATAATGATGGTCCGCAGTGCCGAGGATGCTATATCGTTTGCACCTCCGCTGCCGGGCAGCCGGATTTTGGGCCTTTCGTATGACCCGCCGGGACCGTAGATCACGGTTGTATTCAAATTTCCGAAGCGGTCGATCTCGGCGCCGCCGATGATGCCCAAGGTAACCAGTCCCCGCTGTTGATCGCTGAACACGCGCCACATCTGGGCGGCTGCAAGGGCATTGTCGGTGGTAGGATTGTCTGAAATGGTCCAGGGGATCCGCCGTGTTCTCGCGCCGACGCCGCCTCCTTCATAAACAAGGATGGCTTCCGGCGCATGGGTGCCGACCGCGACGATCCCTGCGATGAGAGGAATGCCCACGCCGATGAAAACCACATCATCATTCTTGATCATTCCAGCAACAACGGAAGCCATCAATTCAGTCGTGCCGTAATTTCTTGCGTATTCCACAATCACCTCGCCACGTTAATTTGGGGGATGCGGTAATTATCATTCTCCATTTCCCTCAGCTTCCGTACCCGATCCAAGCCCAGTTTCTGCTGATAGGTCTTGTGATCCTTCACGCCATGAATCCATTCATCCATCCACTGGATTATGCCTGCACGGGTTTTTGAGGCGTTGACAATGTCGCGGCGAAACGGGATATCCATCCAGTAGTAACCGGCGACCGGCAGGGGATGGCTGGCAAAGGGAAGTTCGACGACCGCGTCGACGCAATAGGACGGGATCGCCGTCATATTCGGGATCTTCCGGATTTCGTCGGTCGAAATGATCTCTTCGCAGGTGATAACGACTTTCTTTGCCGCTCGAGCCATATTGTCGTCGTTGCCCAACATGCCCCAGATTTGTGCATTTCCCTCTTTATCCGCTCGCTGGACGTGGATGAATGCGACGTCGGGTTGCGCAGCGGGAACGAGAGCGAGTGGACCTGATCCGTACGGGTCCTCAACAACCTTGATATTCGGATTATGAGTGATGATATCGGAGCCCAGCAGGGATTTTGTCGGCATGTATGGCAGCCCCATGGCTGCGGCCATAAAACGCATGGAGCACCCGTAATTTGAATATTCTTCCGTCTCGAGATAGCTTGGGATTCCCTTTTCAACCGCCCGGCGATAATTGTGGCCGGACCCAACGACGCCGATCCATATGTAAGCGCACTCCACTTTTCTCAGGCACCCGCCTGCAATGAGAATTTCAGCAGCGTCGATCGTCGTGTCCGTGACGTGCGTCAGGTCTCTTTTTTTTTGCCGGACCAGTTCATAGGAAACTGCCATCGGCTCTCGGCCGGCGATGGCGCCATACGCTACGGAACTGCCGTCTTTCACGAACTCATGGACAGCATCGGCCAACGTCATGATTTTGTTTTTTTTATTTGTCATTGATCAACTCGATGATCCATGAATGCATAATTCATCTTCCTGGCGCTTTGATCGTTTCCACCGCAATGGCGACTGTTTCCACGGAAGATTCCCCGGCCTTCGGATCGTACATTTTTTCTTTGATCCAGATGCCCGGTATCACCCCGGCAATGAAATAAGCAATGCCAAGCATCGCGATCCCGGCCCCGATGGAATATTGAGTTGCCATAAAGCCGATCACAAGCGGCGATGTCATGGCCCCGATACGGCCGGCATTATGGGATAACGATGCGCCTGTACCCCGAACGATGGTCGGATAGCTTTCATTCATATAAGTCGCCGCGATAGCCCATGGTGCGCCATAGAAAAGCCCGAAAATGAGCAGCATATAAGCGACGTTGCCCCCATTCGCATATTTGACGACTAAAGGCAGGGCCACGGCGGTGCCTAAGCAGACGATCAACCAGAGGGTCTTTCGGCCCAACTTATCCGCCAAATACCCGGCAATCAATTTCCCAGTGATCATGGACGTATAGGTTGCAGCCACGTACCACCCCATACTCTTCAAATTCACCCCTAAATCCTTCACCAGGTAACTAGGCAGCCAGGAGACGCAGCCGTAGTAGCCGAACTGAAGCACGATCGACGTAATCATCCAGAACATCAGGGTGAAGCGCATCGTGCGATCCGCCCAAATGATGCCGAATTCGTTCTTCGTTTTGCCGGCATGCTTTGTTGCATCACGCGCGGCAAACCAGCTTGGTGGGTCCGTTACGCCTTGCAATAGCCAGAGCGCAACAATGCCGGGGATGATGGCGACGGCAAAAAGCGGGCGCCAGCCCAAATTGGGAAGTATATAAGAGGAAAGGACGGCAGCCGCTACATACCCCACAGACCATCCAGCCTGCATCAGCCCACCCACCGTTGTCCGTATTCTCGTCGGAGCGTATTCCGCTGCCAGCAGATTGCCGATACTGAACAAGGCGCCAAGGCCAAGCCCCGAGAGAAAACGCAACACGGCAACCTGCCAGTATCCTGATGTCAGGGCGATCGATGATGTCAGTGCGGAAAAGATTGCGATCGACCACCAGACGACCCGGACTCGGCCAAAACGGTCCGAAACCCAACCGCCAAAAATGCCTCCCAGACCCATCCCCACGAAGGTCCAGGTCGCCAGCGCGCCGGCCATAACCGACGAGACATGCCCCTCCTTCATGATTTGGGGAAGTGAAAGCGATAGCATCTGGAGGTCCATACCGTCGAGCACGAGACCTACAAACACGGCCAGCGCAACTATCTTGCCTGTGGTGTCCCATTTCTCCAGGTTGCTCATTTCGTTCCCTCCTATTAGCTGTGCTGTCAGGCCCCCGTTTTTTTAGGTCCTATTTCCCGCCCGGTATAAGCTTGAGGAAAAGATGCTTCGCCTGGGAGAGGCCCATCTTGCGGCGAAGCATACCCAACTGGTCCTGGAGCGGGATTTTCTTGGGACACATGTCCTCGCATCCGAGAAGCCCGAGGCAGCCGAAGATTCCGTCCTCGTTTCCCACTACCTCGAAATACTCATCGTTGTTTCTCTCGTCGCGCGGGTCCATCATGAACCGGGCAACCCGGTTGAAGGCGATCGCTC